>JAPLNA010000347.1:0-9247 GCA_026693065.1 Planctomycetota bacterium | reverse complement strand
TGGGGCGGAGCCCCAGGTCGGATGTCATCGATGTTCATTATTCTCGTCGTCCGAGGCAACCGGCCAATTCCATACTGCCATAGGTAATGGCCACGCCGCTTTCCGGCGGACCAAAGGCTGTTCTTTACCCGGATCAAAGTCCTGCATCATTGCTGGCGAGCGTGCTCACGCGGACTTTTCATAGAGCACCTTGCCTTCGCGGAGGATGCGGGTGATGAAATGGCTGCGGACGGCGCGCCATTCGTCCACTTCCTCGGGGGTCCACCAGACGATGTCCTTGGCGGCGCCCATGCCGGCCAGAAGGCGGTAGAGGCTGGCGGCCCGGTGCCAGCGGGGCAGAGGAGATGAGGCCACGATCAGCAGATCGTAGTCGCTGCGAGAGTCGGCTGTGCCGCGGGCGCGGCTGCCGAACAGGATGATCCGATCGGGATCGACGGCACGGCGGATCTTGTCGGCCATCTCGCAGGCCAGGTTGTCAGGAGCGTCCATGTGACAATCTCCCTCAGGCGCAACACCCACTCATTCTACCTCACCCGCGGGCGAATGGGGGGAAGACTTTCCATTCGGTCGGCATCAGGGCAGTTGTTCCCGGCCCCGTGCGCGCCGGGCGGGGATTGTCAGGGCCGCCCCGGCCAGGCCGTCGGATTCGGCGGTGAGGGTCAGGGCGCCGCTCTTGAGGCCGGCCTGGAGGATCACCTGGCAGAGGCCCGCGAAGGCCATGCGCCCGGAGGCCTTGTCGGGCTCGAGGCTGCTGGGGTTGCCGTTGCCCACGCCGATGATCTGGCCCGGGCCGGTGAGGGTGAAGCGGATGAGGTTCTCGGCCGTGGGGACGACGCAGCCCTGGGCGTCGACGACGGCGGCGGCGACGGGGACGGCGTCTTGTCCGTCGGCGGAGAGTTTCGTGCGGTCGGGGCAGAGGGTGATCGCGGCGGCCGGGCCTGTGGTTTCGACGCGACCACGGGCGGCGGTTTTGCGCCCGATGTAGCCCCGGGCCTCGAGGACGCCGGGCTCATAGGGCACTTTCCAGGCGGTGTGCTGGTAGGGTTCGACGGTTTGGCGCCCCAGCGACCGGCCGTTGAGGAGGAGCTCGACGGCCTGGCAGTTGGAATGGACCCAGACGTCGATATCCTGGCCCTCGCGTCCGGGCCAGTTCCAGTGAGGCAGGATGTGGACGATCGGCTCGGGGCGCCACTGGGCCTGGAAGTAGTAGAACTTGTCCTTGGGGAACCCGCAGACATCCATGATGCCGAAATGGCTGTTGACGCAGGGGAACTTATTGTAGGGGATCGGCTCGCCGCGGTAGTCGAAGCCGGTCCAGACGAACATGCCGCCGATCCACGGACGCTTGGCGACGTAGCTCCAGGTGTCCTGATTGCTGTCGGCCCAGCCGGCCTTGCAGACGTCGTAGGCGGGCAGGAAGCAGCGGACGTCATCCTCGGCGTACTGCCCGCGGGTGGAGACGCCGCAGCCGGCCTCGCTGTAGACCACCGGCACGCGGGGGAGTTTGGCGTGGAAGGCGTCGCCGTCGCCGCACTTGAGGTAGTTGCACCCCTGGACGTCCACGACGTGGGAGAAGCCCTCCCCCCACGCGCCGTTCATCGCGATGGTCACCGGGCGCGTCGGGTCCAGCCGGCGGGCGAGGCGCTTCATCGTCCGCGCGATCCGCGCCCCCACCGGCGTGCCCTGGATCTTCATTTCCTCGTTGCCCAGCGACCAGATCACCACACTGGGGTGGTTGCGGTCGCGGCGGATCAGGCTTTCCAGTTCCGCCAGCACCTCGCGGCTGGTTCCCACCTGCCGCGTCTCGTCCATCACGAGCATGCCCAGGCGGTCGCACACGTCCAGCAGTTCGGGCGTGGGCTGGTTGTGGCTGGTGCGGAGGGCGTTGCAGCCCATGTCCAGCAGCCGTCGGATGCGGAACTCCTGCAACGAGTCCGGCAGGGCCATACCGACCCCCGCGTGGTCCTGGTGGCAGCAGACGCCCTTGAGCTTGACGACCTGCCCGTTGAGCAGGAAGCCCTTCGTCGCGGAAAACTCCACCGTGCGGATGCCGAAGGCCGTCTCCTGAACGTCGAGGAGCGTCTTGCCCGCGCGGACCTCGACGATCAGCCTGTACCGTTGGGGCTCTTCGAGCGACCAGAGGGCGGGCTTCTTCACGGTGAGGAGCTGGCGGATGTCTTTGTTTCCGGCGGCGGGCACGGGCGCGGCCGTCTTGGCCTTGGCGACCGTCCGCCCGTCGGGGGCGACGACCGTGAAGCTCACCTGGCAGCGCGCGGGAGTGTCCGAGACGTTCTCCACGGTCGTGCGGAGCGTGAGGACGGCCGCGGCGGCACCGGGGGAGACCTTCGAGGAGACGAACGTGCTCCAATGCCCGAGGGCGACGGGTTCGGTGACGTTCATCCAGACATGGCGGTAGATTCCCGCGCCCTCGTAGAACCAGCCCTCGAACCCGCTGGCGTCGACGCGGACGGTCAGAACGTTCTTCTCGCCGTAGGCCAGAAGGTCGCTCACGTCGAAGAGGAAGCTGTTGTACCCGCACATATTGGCCCCGACGTAGTGGCCGTTGAGGAAGACGCGGCAGTCGCGGAAGGCCCCGTCGAACTCGACGGTGAGGCGTTTGCCCTCCCATTCCCTGGGGGCCTCGAACACGCGGCGATACCAGCCGACGGAGGTGGCGGGGAACTCCGGGCCCACGGGCTTGAAGCCGTGCATGGAGTTGGCCTTCTCGTCGAAGGGCAGTTCCACCGCCCAGTCGTGGGGCAGGTCAAGGGTTCGCCAGGCGGCGTCGTCGAAGGCCAGGTCCGCCGGGCCCGGGCAGACGCCGGCCTTGGCGAAGGCCACCCCCGTGCCATACCCGAAGTCCTTGGCCGCGTCGCCGGCGCAGCCAAAAGCGAACTTCCACCCGCGATCCATCAACAGCCGCTGCCTGGGAAGATCCATCGTCGTGTTCTCCAGAGAAACCCGATTCGCTTAGGAGGATTATCGTCTCATCGCCCCCCCGGTGTAAATGGTCTTGCCACATATCCGAGGCCGGAGGCCTGCCCGAGGGTCAACTGGGCTCACCCTGGCGGGCGGGGCTGGCCGATGGAAGGGGCAGGAATTCGGTCATTAACTTTATCGGGTGAACGCGGATGGACCCACGACGGTATCGAGCGGCGGGAAAAGCGGGCCTGGCCCTGGCGATCGCTTTGGGCGGATGGGTTGCCGTTCGCAGCGCGTTGGGCCCGCCGGCGAATCCCCGCATGACGTGTGCCCAGCCACCGGCGCCGGCCCCGCTGCGGGCGTCCCAGGCCGAGCCGCCCGCCCCCCTGCCGCCGCCCGTTGTCCCTACCCCCGCCCTGCCCGAACCAACCCTCCAGACCATGCGGACCTATCACGACGCCCAGCACCAGCTCCTGCACGAGGAATACACCCTCGACCCCCGGACGCAGAAGCCCGAAGGCCTCTACGTCCGCTACAAAATCGCCAACGGGCAGTCCTATCTGTACTGCAAGGGCCTCTATCGCTGCGGACGCCACCACGGGCTGTGGGCGTATTACTATCCCTCGGGGCGGTTGCAGAGCCAACTGACTTTCGCGATGGGCACTCGTCACGGCCCGTGGAAGAGCTACCGGGCGAGCGGGGAATTGCAGGAGTCGAAGGAATACATCGCCGACCGGCTGGACGGGCCCTACACGTCCTACCATCCCAACGGGCAGGTTCGCTTCACCGGCATGTACAACAGCGACCAGCGGAACGGCAAGTGGGTCAAGTACGACGCCGCGGGGCGCCTGGCGGCCGAGGCGTTCTTCGACGCCGGTCGTAGCGTCGGCGTCTGGAAAACCTACCGCCCCGACGGCCGCGTGCTGGCGACGATCCGCAAGCGGGGGCAGGTCGAGGGCGACCCGCACCGCGAGAACGCCTCATTCTGAGTGGGCGTCGGATTATCTCTCGCCCGCGGCCTGTACGGCTGGCGGAGCCGGGCGGGGCGACCGGAGGACGCTGATCCATTTTCGCACGGCGTCGGCGGCGATAACGATCGTGAGGGCGAGCATGATCGAGCCCAGGACGGCGGCGAGTTTCAGGAGGAAGACCTTGTCGGGCGCGGTGGCGGGATTGACCGCCAGCGTCCACCAGTCGCGAACGCTCATCACGCCGGCGGTTTCCACCGTCGCCAGCACGAACACCAGCGGGATGCCCGTCAGGAGGGCGTAGCGGCGTTTGCTGGTATAGACCAGCAGGCAGGTCGTGCCGACGGCCAGGGCGATCGACGCCAGCAACTGGTTGGAGATCCCCAGCATCCGCCAGAGCGTTTCGAGGTTGCCGATATAGAGCAGCCCGCCCCAGGCCCCGCAGATCACGACGCTCATGACGCAATTGAGCGTCCAGTTGGGTTTGCCCCCGATGGCGGCCTTGGGAACGAACTGGGCGAAGGTCTCCTGGAACACGAACCGTCCCACCCGCGTGCCCGTCTCCAGCAGCGTCAGGATGAACAGGGCCTCGAACATGATGACGAAGTGATACCAGTAGCTCGTGAGGGTCTTCATACCCGGCAGGTCGGAGAAGACCTTGGCCATTCCGACCGCCAGCGTGACGGCCCCGCCCGTCCGCCCGCGGAGCGTCTCCTCGGTGTCCTGCTCGAGTTGGGTGAGCTGTCGCGGCTGGAGATCCCACTGGTGTTTGACCTTCATGTCGGCGGTGAAGTCGTCGTACTTTTTCACGGCCGCGGGGGTGTCCTGGGCGACGTTGATGGCGAAGTAGTCGCCCGGCTGGAGGGCACAGGCGGCGACGAGGGCGGCCAGGGCGACGAAGCCTTCGAGGATCATCGCCCCGTAGCCCAGCAGGCGGATGTCCTTCTCGCGGTAGACCATCTTGGGGGTCGTGCCGGAGGCGATGAGAGAGTGGAAGCCCGAGATGGCCCCGCACATGATGACGATGCAGATGAAGGGCCACACGGGCCCGCTGATGATGGGCCCGCCCCCGGCGAGGAAGGGGGTGACGGCGGGCATCGTGAGGTCGGGGTGGGCGATGATCAGCCCCGCCGTCAGGACGACCATCACGCCGATTTTCATGTAGGAACTGAGATAGTCCCGCGGGCACATGAGCACCCACACGGGCAGCATGCTGGCGATGCACGCGTAGACGGGCAGGAGGATCGAGAGCGTCTGGTGGGAGAACAGCAGGCTCGAGCCGAGGCTTGAGTCCTTGAAGGGCTGGCCCAGGAAGACGCCGGCCATCACGATCGCCACGCCGATGGCGGAGGCCTCGCCGATCTTGCCGGGGCGGATTTTGTACATCCACAGGCCCGTCAGCAGGGCCGCCGGGATCGTCACGATAATCGTGAACATGCCCCAGGAACTGTGACTCAGGGCGTTGACCACCACGTACGCCACGCTGGCAAGGGTGCAGACGACGATGAAGAGGGTCGCGACGGAGGCGGCCATGCCCGAGACCGGCCCGATGGCGCGCCCGGCGATGCGGGAGAGGCTCAGCCCGTCGTTGCGGACGGAGGCCCAGAGGACGACAAAGTCGTGCACCCCGCCGGCCAGGCACGCCCCGACGATGATCCACGCAAACCCCGGGAAGAACCCCCACTGGGCGGCGAGCACCGGCCCGATCAGCGGGCCCGGGCCCGCGATCGCCGCGAAGTGGTGCCCGAACAGCACCAGCTTGTGCGTCGGGTGGTAGTCCACGCCGTCCCGCAGCCGGTGGGCCGGCGTGATCCGGGCGTTGTCCAGCACGGCCACCTTGGCGGCCAGGAAGGCCGAGTAATACCGGTACGCGACCGCAAACGCCGCCAACGCCGTGATGATCAGCCAGAGTGAATTCACGACCGTCGCCTCCCGCACCATACGCCGACGTACTCGCCCGCGACCGTCGCGGGCCATGAGACTATCTTACCGTTGGCGAAATGCCCGCCGCAAGGAGCCCTCTTGAGCGGCACAGCTCCCGCGCCCGGGTGCCGTGGGCCCGGGGGTTCACATGTCGTCGGGGCCGCTGGCGGCGTGGCTGCTGAGGCGCTCCAGCAGGGCCAGGCAGTCTTCCGGGCGGAAGTCGCCCATGGTGGCGATCTGCACCAGCCCGCGGCGGCGGAGGTACTCGCTGGCGCCGGCGATCTCGTACCCCCAGCGGCGGCACTGGGCGAGGAAGTCCTCGTGGGCCGCCCCGGCGGGCGGAAAGAACGTCGTGATGACCGGGGCGGCGTGGACTTCGTCGGCCAGCGGCTTGAGCCCGGCGGCCCGAAGCCCCTGGCGGACGACCATCCCGAGCACGCCGTACCGGCGATACTGCTCCTGCCGCTGGGCGGGGGTGTCGTAGGCGTCGAGGGCCTTGTCCAGGGCGGCCATCTGGGGCGAGGGGAACGTGAACTGGGGTCCGATCGTGTCCATCGCCGACCAGAGGTCCAGGCAGGCCGCCACCGGGGCCTCCGGACGCGGGGGCATGAGCTTGCGGTCGGCGAAGACCATGCCCACGCCGGCGACGGCGCCCAGGCACTTGCCGCTGACGCCGCTGGCCAGATACAGCCCCGGGGCGGGCAACTCGACGGCCCCGATGCTGCTGATGCAGTCGGCGCACACCCGCGTGCCGAAGGGGCGGGCGAGTTTCACCAGGGCGCCCAGGTCGTTAAGCACGCCGGTGCTGGTCTCCAGGTGCACGCCCCAGACCCACCCGGGGCGGGGTTCGCGGGCGAGGACATCCCGGACGGCCTCGAGGTCCCAGGGCTTGCCCCAGTCCCATTCGAGAATGTCGAAGGCCAGGCCCGCGCGGGCGACGTGGTCGGTCAGGCGCCGCCCGAACTCGCCGTTGACGAGCACCAGCCCGCGCGAGAGGCGCGAGTCGGCGGCCAGCGTCGTCGCGATCACCCCGTTGGCCAGCGTGCCGCTGCCGAAGACCGTCGCCACGCTCATGCCTCCGCCGACGATTTCGGCCAGGCGGGTGCGGGTGCGTTCGAACTGTTCGATGAACTCGTGGCTGCGATGGTAGATGCTGGGAGCGGCCCAGGCGCGGGCGACGGGGGCGGCCAGTCGCACCGGGCCCGGGAGAAGTTGCATGACCTGCCCGACCTCGCCCTGCCCGCGGGCGGCCAGGTAGTCCTGCCACCGCGAGACCTTTTCCGGGAAGACCTTGGGCGGATTGGCCAGGTTCAGCCACATGGGCACGAAGGCGGCGGCCCCGTCCTGGCGGGCCGGGCCCAGCGGCATGAACCCGATCGCCTCGTACAGCGACTGCTGCGTGCTCACCCCCGAGATCAGCAGGTGCGAATAGCCGCCCTCGCGGGCGTAGCAGTACATGACCCACATGAGCCCGTAGGCGATGCGGCTGTGGCGGGCCTTGGGCTCGATGGCCAGCAGGCGGACCTCCAGCGGGCGCGGGCCCAGCGAATCGAGAATCGTCGCGTCGGCCATCTTGCCGGCGATGGAAAACGGCGGCTGATCGTGCACGGCGACCATCCCCACCACCTGGTGGTTGCGCAGGGCCACGAAGTAGACGTTCTTGCTGTCGAACTTGTCCACCAGCCGCCCGTCGGGGGTTTCGTGGTGCTGGGGGATTTCCTGCACGAAGGTCTGGTAGTTGAGGCGGTAGGCCTGCTCGAGTTCCCAGTGGCTGCGGGCGCGGCGGAAGACGGTTCGCCCCATGCGGAATTCCTGGGGGGCGGCCCCGACCGTCTCGGGCGAGACGAAGGCGGCCACCAGGCCCCCCCCATCGGCGCCTATGTACCCCGACACGCCGGACGCTGGGTCCGACGCCTCGCGGTCATTCTCCGGGGACGTTCGCTTGGGGTCCATCGAGGCCCTGCTCCATGCACTTGACTGGCCAGACTCTACCGCCCCACCCCCCCTCCCGTCAAGCCAACGGGCCGTAATTCGTGAGTCGTGAGTCGTGAGTCGTGAATCGCCTTCCCCGGAACCCCCGCGGCCGGGACGTTAGACCGCGATCATGCAGGTCGTGAAGAAGCTTATGGGCGGGGCCTTGAGCCTTACGATCAACCCCCGCCGCTTCACCCGCCAGACGGTGCCGCACCCCATCGATTGATTGATGACAACGACCTGGCCGTCCTTGACGTAGACGTGAAATCGCCCGTTCTCCAGGAGGTAGACGCCGCGAAGGAGATAGGGAGTGCCCAGGGCGGGGGTGCCCACCTCCTTGCCGCCAAGCCTGTGGGCATCCTGTTCGGTCAGGGGCGCCCACGGCCTGGCGACAAGGAGTTTCTGCGCCCCGGCCTGTTCTTGCGGCAGGAGGTCCCAGGTCTTGACGGCATCCTTCTGCCAGTCGAAGTCGGGGGACTTCCCGCGATCGTTCCACGAGTCGTCAAACAGGGCCGGCGGCCCAAGGCAACCCGGCAGGGCCAACAGGCCCACGGCCGCGGCCAGCCCGGCGAGGGCTACACCGCCGATTCGGGTTCGTTCATTGCCGTTCATGCGTTTACGGTTTTCCTATGGCTTCGGACAAGGCCGGCAACAATACATACCCCCGGGCCGGAAGGCTGCGCAGGAGAATTCCGCTCGGCGGAAGGCGTGACTCGACAGCGGCGCGGCGGGCGAATAGAATGACGTGTGGCGTCACCTGGACGCGGGATTTCTCAGCACGGGAGACAGTGATATGAGGCGTTCATGGGCCGGTCTGGCGGCGGGAGTGTGCGTGCTGGGGGCGCTTTCGCTGGCCTTCAGCGACGAGCCGGCGGCCTCCGAGCCGGGCTCGGACGAGCTGCGCAGCCTGCGGGCGGAGAACCGCCTGCTGGAGACCAGTCTGCGGGCCTTGCGCGGGGAGGTGGCGAAACTGCAGGCCGAGAACGCCCAGTTGCGAGAGAAGCTCAAACAGGCCGGGCTGGCGCCGGAGCCCGCGAGCCTTCACGAGCCGGCCCCGGCGTCGCAGGAGGCCCTGTCGGATGTCGGGGCGTTGGCCAAGCTGCTGCGGGAGTACGGGGACAAGAAGGTGGAAATTGCGACCTCGCAGACGACGCAGGCGCAGAAGGAGGCGGCGTATCAGAAGGCGCGGGACGAATTCGCCGCCGCCTTCGGTCGCCGGCGGGTGAGCATCGCCTATACCGTCGATGACGTGACGGTCGGGGGCGAGGGCCTGGCGTCGATCCAGACGGGCTCCGGGGAGATCGCCGCCCTGGGCGCCAACGTCGCGGAGTTGGGGATGAGCCCGGTCCGGCTTCAGGTCCGCCTCTCCAAGACGGCCGCCCAGCAGATCCGCAAGAACGCCTCCCTCGTCGTGCTCGGCACGCTGGCCTTGTGCTCGCCGGTCCGCGGGGGTTACGTGC
>JAPLNA010000346.1:2869-9853 GCA_026693065.1 Planctomycetota bacterium | reverse complement strand
AAACCGACACGATCCTCCAGATTACCGGCCTGAAGGTCTACTTCCCCCTCCGGGGCGGCCTGCTGCCGGGGGCTCGACGGTATGTGAAGGCCGTCGACGGCGTGGACCTGGCCGTCCAGAGAGGAAAGACGCTGGGGCTGGTCGGAGAGAGCGGGTCGGGCAAGACCACTGTCGGACGCGCGATCCTGCGATTGCTGCCGGCCCGACAGGGGAAGGTGCTCTTCGACGGCCAGGATGTCCTGGCGATGAAGGGCCAGGCCCTGAAAGACTTCCGCCGGAAGACCGCGATGATCTTCCAGGACCCCGCCGGCTCGCTCAACCCGAGGATGACCGTCGGCGGCATCGTCGCCGAGCCGCTCCGGGCGCACTCGGATATGACCGCCCGCCAGCGCCGCGCCCACGCCGAGGCCCTCCTGGAGCGCGTGGGCCTGGCCCGCCAGTACGCCTCGCGATACCCCCACGAATTCTCCGGTGGCCAAAGGCAACGCATCGGCATCGCCCGCGCGCTGGCCTGCCGGCCCGAACTCATCGTCTGCGACGAGCCCGTCAGTGCCCTCGACGTCTCCATCCAGGCCCAGATCCTCAACCTCCTGAGCGACCTCCAGCAGGAATTCCACCTCACCTACCTCTTCATCGCCCACAACCTGGCCGTCGTGGAACACTTCGCCGACGACGTTGCCGTCATGTACCTCGGCCGGGTGATGGAAGTCATGCCCCGCTCTGCCCTGGCCGCCGGCGCCTCGGGCGTGCTGCACCCCTACACGCAATCTCTCCTGTCGGCGGTGCCGCGTCTCGACGCCGCCGACCGCTCCGCCCGCACTCCCCTGCCCGGCGAAATGCCCTCCCCCGTTCACCCGCCCTCCGGCTGCCTCTTCCACACCCGCTGCCCCCTGACCCGGCAACTCGCCTCCTCCCTGCCGGCCGGCCAAACCGTCCCGATCCTCAGCGAAGGCTCACCCGTTCGCATCGTCGGTCGCTGCGCGCGGGAATGTCCGGCCCTCTCCCCCGCGCCCGGCCGCCCCGGCCACGCCCACGCCTGCCTGCTACGACCGAGTTGATCCGACGGTCCGCCCGCGGGCGCGGCCGTTCACCGCGCCGGTTCCACGTGACGGTATTTGCCCCCGTTTTCAGAGGCGAGCTTCCGCATGAAGTCTTCCGTTTCCTTGGCGGGCTTATCGCCCAATATGATCGGATGCACGTGTACCGATCGGTCGGAGTTGTTGTACCGCAGCCAGGCGATCACGGATTCATTGCCCGCCAGCCCCTTGTACTTGTACCCGGTGGGGTCGAAGTCGCCGTCGGTGAGCAGGATCAATACATTGGCGTCGCCGGGCTTGACGGGAACGGCCTTGAAGGCCTTGAAGGCGGCCGCCAATGCCGGGACCGGGCTTGACCCGTATCCGGTGGCGCGGATTTCCTTCAGGAACTTCATGGCTTGTCGCTTGTTGGCGTCGCTGGCCGCCATCAGCCGGCGCGCGGGGTCTTCCTGGAAGGTGTCTTTAGCGAAGAACAGGATATCGAAGCCCTGGGTCTCGTGAAGCCCGCCGAGGGAGTCAGTGAGTTCCGCCATGATCTCGTCGAAGGCTGGGAGCACCGAACCGCTGTGGTCGACGACGTAGCAGACGTGCCTGACGTTCTTCCCGGCGATCTCCCACTCGCCGAAGAAGCTGACCCCAAGGCCGGGCGCCTTGCCCGCCGGCCCCGCGGCCGGGGGCCCGTTCCCCATCGCCGCCATCGCCTTGCTGACGGCCTCGGCGCTTTTGCTTACCTTGAGAACCTCATCATCCTGTTGGGGATTAAAGGCGATGTAACGCGCATAGAGGATGGCGGCCTTCCGCAACGCCCTGGCCTTGCCCCTGTCTGTCGCATCAGCCGCCCGGGCCAGGTACCAATCGCCCAGCTCCATCAGGTCGGATCCGTTCAGCTGCCAGATACGCCCGGCGGCCAAAGGCCCGTACGTCTTCAGTTGCTCGTCGCCCGATCTTTCAAGATAGGCAGAGGCATTGCCCGGGCTGTCCGTCTCCAGGATCCAATACAGGGCCAATCCTCGAGCGGCGGCGGCGTCCTTGGGATTGGCCTTCAGCGCCGCTTCATACGCCACCCGCCTCTTCTGCCCGGCGACCCCCTCCAGCCTGTCGCGAGCGGCGTCCAGCGACGGGCAGTGGTTCCGCAGGGCCACCTGAGCGGCCTCCGAGAAGAACTTCTCGCCCGCGTCGGGGGCCCCGCCATCGCCCTGCTCGTCCCCGGCCCGGATCAACTGAACGACCAACTCCTCCGCCGCTTTGGGAAGCACGGCCGCCGGGGCATTCTCATACCAGAGGCGCGACAAGGCCAGCAACTTGGCCTTCCACTCGTTCCGCTCGGGGGCGCGATCCAGGGCCGCCTTCCCCCCCTCGATCGCCACCGGATAGCCGGCGACGTTCTTCGATCCCAACTCGTACGCCTTCTCAAACAGAAACTCCGCAAAGGCGGGGTTGTCCTTGGCCGACTGCCCATCGGCCAGAAGTTTCCTGGCGAAGGCGATGACGGCCTCGGGTTCCCCGGCCACTTGAACCGAACGGCTTTCCTTGCCGTAGGTCTGTTCGTAGAGTTCCTCGGGAGACGCCCCAGCCGCCACACGAGGGGCCAGACACACCGCCGCCAGTCCCGCCGCCACCCACCCGACTTTCGCCCTGTTCATGTTCGTTCCCTTTATACAATGCCACACCTACCCCTATTCTATCAGACCCCCCAGCGGCAGTCAGGGCTATTCGAGGATCGGGTGACGGATCGGCAGGTCCTTCTCGTTGTCCGGTTGGGTTTCCGGCTGCGTTTCCGGTTGGGTATCCGGCGCCGCCGGCCCGGTGGCGGGAGACTCTTGGGTTGTCGGCGCCGGGGTGGGCGAGGCGTTCGAGGCGGGGCGCTTCGCCGGCGTGCAGGCCGACCACGTCGCCACGAGGATGCCCAGGATCACCGAAACGATGCACTTGATTGCCTTCATGTCATGACTCCAGGCCCAGGTGTCTGATATTAGCAGCCCAGTCCCTCAGCCGCATCCGGTGAGGGAAAATTTCCGACTGGTGAAACACGAAGTACATGCTGCGGAAGACGGCGTTGAAGACTCGGTTGGGTCGCAGCCGCGTGAGCGTCTTCACCAGCGGCGTCGCCCAGGGCAGGGCGGCGCCGACGGCGAAGAGCTTCTGCAGATTCTCCACCCGCTGCTTGTCCCGCAGGCGCGGGAATGTCAACGGCGACTGCCCGTAGTAGGTGAACTCCAGGTCGTCGTAGTTCCCGGCGTAGTAGCCGTGGGCCTCGGCGTAGCGGGCCAGTTCCGTGCCGGGGTAGGGCTGCCAGAGCATCGCCAGGGCGTAGTCCACGCGGCAGAGCTGGTTGAGCCGGAGCGTCTCCAGGTCGTGCTCGAACGACGCCCCCGGCAGGCCGAGCATGTTGTTGGCGAGAATGCGGATGCGGTGGCTGTGCAGCAGCCGGCAGGCCTCGATCAGCGCAGCGTTGGAGGCTCCCCGCCCGAGCAGGTCGCGCCGCAGGCGTTCGTTGCCGGTCTCGAGCCCGACGTTGACGCTGTAGCACCCGGCCTTGGCCAGCAGGGCCACGTTGCGGGCGTCCAGCAGGTCCAGCCGCAGGTGGCAGTAAAACGGCAGGCCCACGCGCGAGGAGTACAGTTGGGCGAACTCCTCCAGCCAGGCCGGATCGAGCGGGAAGATGCTCTCGCGGAAGGCGACGAACTCGGTGGGGTATCGGCGGACGACGCCGGCGATCTCGCCGACGAGGCTCTCGGGGCTTCGCACGCGGACGTGCCGCCACTGGCCCTGGTACAGGGCGTCCATGGCGGGGTTGAAGCAATACGTGCAGGCGAAGGGACACCCCCGGGCCGCCAGGAACGACCGGATCCGATGGCCGTGGATCTCCTCCGACACGCCGTAGTACAGCTCTCGGTCGGCCGGCGCCAGCGAGTCCAGATCGGTCAGGAGGGGCCTGGGGGGCAGGGTTTCGACGCGGCCGTCGATCTTCACCGAGAAGTTGGGCACGGCGACCGGTCGGCCGGTGGCTTCGAGGCGAGGCTTCCTCGCCCTCGCCGCGGCAGGGGGCGTCGACGCCGTCGTCGCCGATCATCTCGGGGAAGAACGTGGGGTGAGGCCCGCCGAAGACGGACACGAACGAGAACCGGCCCTTGAGCCAGCGATTGAGCTTCAGGTAATAGCGGTGAGCGCCCGTGCAGACGCTGTAGCCGATCACGTCGGGGGCGAAGCGTTGGACCTCATCGGCCAGGTGGGGGCTCTCGGCCTCGACGAGTTTGACCGCGTGAGCGTCGCGTTTGAGGGCAGGGGCCAGGCTCATCACGCCGAAGGGCTCGATCGTGTGCAGTTTGGCGACGGCGAAGAGGATTCGCAGGCCCATGGTCCGTGTTCCGGTATCGAGCGGGCGACCGGGGCGTCAGTTGCTGATTCGCCTGGCGGCGGCCTCGTCCAGGATGATCGTGAACCGACCGTCGGTCGGGTTCACCCGGGCGGCGGGAAGCTCCTCGCGGTGCCGCCCGTGCGGGCCCAGCAGGTCGGCCACCGGGCCGGTCTTGTCCTCCCCCGTCGCCAGCATCACCACGTGCCTCGCGGCATTGATCAGCGGGAAGGTGAAGGTCATCCTCTTTCGCCCGAGGAAGGGCACGTACTGGCTCAGGACGAGCCGCCGCACCTCGGTGAGGGCGGCCGTGTGCGGGAACAGGCTGGCCGTGTGCCCGTCGGTGCCCAGCCCCAGCAGGATCAGGTCGAACCGCGGCAGCATGCCGTCGGAGGGCACGAGGGCGCGGATGGCGCGTTCGTACTCCTCCGCCGCGGCGTCCAGGTTCAGCCAGTCGGCGGGCATGGGGTGAATGTGATTGGGGGGCACGGGCAGGTTGTCCAGCAGGGCCCGCTGGATCATGCCGTAGTTGCTCTCGATGTGGTCGGGCGGCACGTCGCGCTCGTCGCTGAAGAAGACCTCGACGTCCTGCCAGGGCACGTCGCCGGTAACGACGCCCCGGGCGAGCATCTTGTAGAGCAGATGCGGCGTCGTCCCGCCGGCCAGCGCCAGGTGACACCGCCCGCGTTCGGCGACGGACTCCCGCACGACGGCCTTGATGAGCTCCGCGGCGGCCGCCGCGGCGTCTTCCGCCGTCGCCTTCACGATCGTTTCGGGCTTTTGAGAGGCCATGGGCGCTCCTGTCACTACCCCTTATGTCGTCAAACCGGCTGCCAACGTTTATAAGGATCTCCGAGCAATTGCTCGGCCTCCTCGGGCCCCCAACTGCCCGGGGCATACGGCGCCAGCGCCGGCAGGCCCGTGGCGTCCCAGCCGGCGCGGATGCTGTCGATGATCCCCCAGGAGGCTTCCAGGATGTCGCTGCGAATGAAGCTCGTCGGGTCCCCCCGGGCCGCATCCAGCAGCAGGTGCTCGTAGCTCTCGGGCGAACCGGAGGAAAACGCCGTGTCGTACTGAAAGTCCATCTTCACCGGGCGGAGCAAGGTGTGCACGCCGGGCACCTTGGCGTCGAAACTGATGCTGATGCCCTCGTCCGGCTGGATGCGGATGACCATCCGGTTGCCGCTCCGCATGTCGCAGCCTTCGTGGAGGAAGAGGTCCATCGGCTCGCGGCGGAAGACCACGACGATCTGCGAACTCTTGTCGGCCAGCCGCTTGCCCGTCCTCAGCAGAAACGGCACGCCCGCCCATCGCCAGTTCTCGATCGCCAGCCGCATCGCGACGAACGTCTCCGTTTGGCTGTCGGGAGCGACGCCGGCCTCCTGGCGATACCCCGGCCCGTCGGCGCCCGGGCCGTACTGGCCCCGCACTGTGGAGGAAACCACCTCGTGCGGCGTCAGCGGGCGGATCGCGCCCAGGATCGTGGCGTCGTAGTAGGCCCCTCGGCGCCCTTCCATGCCGACGGTCTCGGCGGCGGTGATCTCCACGCGCTCGACGTACTGACGGTTCATCAGCGGCTCGATGATCGCGTTGGCGAACCGGAAGACCAGCAGGTTCTGCACCGTCTCCTTGCCCAGGTAATGGTCGATCCGGAAAACCTGCTCCTCCGCAAAGTGCCTCCGCAGCACCTCGTTGAGCGCCCTCGCCGAGGCCAGGTCTTCCCCGAAGGGCTTCTCGATCACGACGCGGACGAACCCGCCCTCCCTCGCGGGCTTGTGGAGCCCGACTCGCCCGAGGTTGCCCACGGCGGCCTCGAACGCCGCCGGCGGCAGGGCCAAATGAAACACCCGGCTGCCCCCCGTGTCCCACCGGGCGTCCACCTCCGCCAGCCGGGCCGACAGGGCCTCGTAGTCCTTCGCCGAGTCCACCTCCACCACCTGGTAGTGCCACCTCTGGGCGAACACCTGCCACCGTTTCTCGTCCACCGGCTGGGTGCGGGAGAACTGGCGGATCGCCGCGAGCATCATCTCGCGGAACTGCTCGTCGGTGAACGCCCGCCGGGCCACCCCCACCACCGCCACCCGCTCGTTCAGCAGCCCGGCGGCGTCCAGGTTGTACAGGGCCGGGGCGATCTTCCGGGCCACCAGGTCCCCCGTGGCCCCGAACACCACCACCGTGCAAGGCGGCGACACGTCGTTTGGGCCGTTGATCTCGTCCAGCATTCCAGAATTGTCGGCGGCCATAGGCTGTCCCACGAACGGGTCGATAGGGTATCCGGTTTCCTGCTACATTGTACGGCCCCCGCCGGCCGGTTGCCACTTCCCGTTTGTGAGGTGGGACACGGCCGTTGGCCGTTTCGTGCCGTGGCGCTCGGGGGGCCAGCCCCCCGAGCCCCCCGGGGTTTTGCGCCGTGTCGCCTGCCGACAGGCCCGGAAGCGGTAAATCCCGGGGGGTGCGGGGGGTTGGCCCCCCGCATGCCCGTCTACCAAGGCCCGGCGCTTAAGAGGAAGCGTGGACCCAACTGTCGATCGCCACCACCGAAAGGTTGTTCGCCACCGTTTCCCGAGGAGTTCGTGAACCTGGGGATGACTC
>JAPLNA010000346.1:0-2824 GCA_026693065.1 Planctomycetota bacterium | reverse complement strand
CTCCACCGTCGCGGCGGTTGTATCGGCAGGCCGGAGACGGTAGAATCCCCGCCTGTGATTATACGACCTGCTCATATACGCGACGCGGAGGCCATCTGCTCGCTGATCAACTACTACGCCGAACGCGGGCGGATGCTCCACCGCTCGCTGGAGAGCACGTACGAGGCGTTGCGGGAATTTCACGTGGCCCAGGACGAGGGGGGGGCTCTCGTCGGGTGCGTGGCCGTGGACCTGTTCTGGTCGGACCTGGCGGAGGTCAAGAGCCTGGCCGTCTTGCCCGATCGCCGCGGGGAGGGCATCGGGCGGAAGCTCGTGGAGGCCGCCATCGCCGACGCCCGCGAACTTGGGGCCGCCCGGCTCTTCGCCCTTACCTACGAAGAAGACTTCTTCCGCCGCCTGGGCTTCTCTCGCATCGACCGCGAGACGCTGCCCGAAAAGGTCTGGCGCGAGTGCATCGTCTGCCCCAAAGCCGACGCCTGCGACGAAATCGCCGTGATGCGGAGGATCGACAATGCGTAACTCTTCCGGCAGGGCGATCTCTTGACGATCGGCCGGGCCATGTACCGGTGGCGGTGGGCGATGCTGGCCGCGTGGGTGGCCTGCGGGGGGACGCTGGTGGCGCTGGTTCCCGCGGCCGACCCGACCGCCAACGAGGCCGAAAGTTTCCTGCCCCTCGAGGCCCCCTCCCGCCAGGCCTCCGCGGAGTTCCGCGCGCACTTTCCCGCCAGCAGCGGGCTGAGCGAAGCCGTCGCCGTCTTCGAGCGGACAGGGGGCAAACTCACCCCCGAGGACCTGAAGGCGATCGACGCCGTCGCCGACCGGGCGCGGGTCCGCCCGTCGGACCCGGCGGAGGCGAAAGACCTGGCCGGCATCACGGTCCGCTCGCCGGGCTCGCTTAAGGGGCTCGATCTCAAGCCCCGCGAGAATCCGCTGATCAGCCCGGACGGCCAGGCCGCCCTCGTCACCCTCAGTTCGCCGGCCAACTTCATCACCGTGCGGGCCTGCAAGGCCGTCGACCACCTGAAGGCCTGCCTCGACGCCACCCCCCTGCCCGAGGGCCTCCACGCCGATATCACCGGCTCGGCCGGGTACGGGCACGACTACCTGGAGGCCGCCCGAAGCAGCCACGACAAAACCCTCAAGATCACCATCGCCGCCGTCATCCTCATCTTGCTGCTGGTCTACCGCTCGCCCGGCGCGGCGATGGTGCCCGTCGTCGCCGTGAGCGCCGCCGTCGTCGTCGCGGCCAAGGTGCCCGCCCTGGGTACCCACGTGGGGCTGCACGTGGGCACCGCCGAGATGATCTTCGTCTACGTCCTCATGTACGGCGCGGGCGTGGACTACTCGCTCATGCTCGTCAGCCGCTACCGCGAACTGCTGGACGAGGGGATGCCCGGCCCGGTGGCGGCCGCCGAGGCCCTCGACGCCACCTTGCCGGCCATCCTGGCCTCCGCCGGAACCAACACCGTCGGCGTGTTCATGCTCACCTTCGCCACCCACGGCGTGTTCCACACCAGCGGGCCCGTGATCGCCATCGCCCTGGTCTGCGCGCTGGTCGCCGCCCTCACTCTCGTGCCGGCCATGCTCGCGGCGATCGGCCCGCGAATCTTCTGGCCCACGCATCGCATGGGGCAGATGCCCGGGCCACCATCGCCCGCCCGGGGCTGGTCCTCGTGGCGACGCTCGTCCTGCTGGCCGTCCCCGCCGTCCAGGGCGCCAACCTCCAGTGGGTCTACGACGCCCTCACCGGGCTGACCACCAACTACTCCGCCCGTCGCGGCGCCGACATGGCACAGCGGCACTGGGGCCAGGGCGAGACCACGCCCATCAGCGTCCTTCTGGAAACCCAGGCCCCCCTCACCGAGAACCAGTGGCGACAGGCCTCCCGGCAGGTCACCGATCGCCTCACCGCCTGGGACGAAGTCAGCAACGTCCGCAGCCTCACCTGGCCGCTGGGGCGTGGCAAGCCCTGCTTCGCCCCGTCGCCCCCCGCGTCCGCGCCGGCACAGGGCGCCGTCGGAATCGTCGAGACCCTCGCCCCCTACCTCCCCAGCGTCGCTCGCCTCGCCGACGACGTACGACGCAACGTGATCTTCAACGAATACGTCGACGCCGACCGGCGCGCCATGCGACTCGACGTCGTTCTCAAGCACCCGGGGTTCTCCCTGACCGCCCTGGCCGCCACCGAAAGCCTCCCCGAACGCATCCTCTCCGCCCTCCCCGACCGCCACGGCGCACGCGTCTACATGGGAGGCATCACCGCCGAAACCCTCGACGTCAAACACGTCACCCGGCGCGACGTCGTCCTCATCGCCACCCTCGTCCTGGCCGTGATCTTCGTGATGGTGCTGGCCCTGCTGCGCGATGCGCTGCTGTCGATCTTCATGATCGTCTCGACCCTCCTGAGCTACCTGGCCACCCTCGGGCTGACCTACTGGTTCTTCCGCCTGGCCACCGGTTCGGAGGGGCTGGACTGGAAGGTCCAGATCTTCCTCTTCGTCGTCATGGTCGCCGTCGGGCAGGACTACAACATCTACCTCGCCGCGCGCCTCGCCCAGGAAGCCCTCCTCGCCGACACCCGCGAAGCCATCCGCCGAGCCGTCGTCCGAACCGGGCCGGTCATCTCCTCCTGCGGCGTCATCATGGCCGCCACCCTCGGCAGCCTCGCCGTCGGCGACATCACCCTCCTGACCCAACTGGGCGTCGCGATGGCCCTGGGCATGCTGATCGACACCTTCGTCGTCCGCCCCCTTCTTCTCCCGGCCTTCGCCGCCCTCACCGGTCGCACCGGATCCGCCAGGCACAAGCCGGTGGGGTGAGTGGC
>JAPLNA010000345.1:3644-22118 GCA_026693065.1 Planctomycetota bacterium | reverse complement strand
TGGCCCACGTGATCGAACGTTTGCAGAAACCCACGCTGGTCATCAGCCACAACAAGACCCTCGCCGCCCAGTTGTACGAGGAGTTCAAGGGGCTCTTCCCCGAGAACGCGGTGGAGTATTTCGTCAGCTACTACGACTACTACCAGCCGGAGGCGTACATTCCCCAGCGGGACATCTACATCGAGAAAGACGCCGCCCGCAACGACGACCTGGACCGGCTTCGCCTCTCGGCCACCACGAGCCTGGTCAGCCGGCGGGACGTGGTGATCGTCGCGAGCGTCTCGTGCATCTTCGGGCTGGGCTCGCCGGAGGAGTACAAGAAGGTCGTCGTGGCCGTCCGCGTCGGCGAGGCCTTCGAGCGCAACGAGCTGCTGGCCCGCCTGGTCGAGATGCAGTACGACCGCAACGACGTGGACTTTCAGCGGGGCAAGTTCCGCGTCCGGGGCGACACGGTGGACGTCTACCCGGCCTACGAGCAGTTCGGCTATCAGATCGAGTTGTTCGGCGACCAAGTCGAGGCCATCCGCTTCATCAACCCCACCACGGGCGAGGCGTTGTCCACGGTCGAGCAGGTGTTCATCTACCCGGCCGTGCACTATATCGCCCCGGAAGAGACGATCCAGCGGGCGATCGAGGGCATCAAGAACGAGCTGGAGATGCGGGTGATCGCCCTGAAGAACGCCGGGCGGCTGCTGGAGGCCCAGCGCCTCGCCGCCCGCACGCGGTACGACATCGAGATGATGCTCGAGGTGGGCTACTGCCCCGGCATCGAGAACTACTCGCGGCACCTGGACGGGCGAGCGCCGGGCCAGAGGCCCTATACGCTGATCGATTACTTCGACAAGGACTTCCTCCTGATCATTGACGAGTCGCACGCCTCCGTGCCGCAGTTGCGGGCGATGTACAACGGCGACCGCTCGCGGAAGGAGGTGCTCGTCGAGCACGGTTTCCGCCTGCCGTCGGCCCTGGACAACCGCCCGCTGAAGTTCGACGAGTTCGAGGCCCTCTGGCCCCAGGTGATGTTCGTCTCGGCCACGCCCGCGCCGTACGAACTGGAGCGGTCGGGCGGGGAGGTCATCGAGCAGATCATCCGCCCGACGGGTCTGGTGGACCCGGCGATCGAGGTCCGCCCGGCGACGGGGCAGGTGCAGGACCTGCTGGGGGAGATCCGCCGCCGCACGGAGGCCGGCGAACGCACGCTGATCACTACGCTGACCAAGCGGATGGCCGAGGACCTCGCCGAGTACATCCGGGCGGAGGGCTTCCGCTGCAAGTACCTCCACAGCGAGATCGACACGTTCGAGCGAGTGGAGATCCTGCGGGACCTGCGAGTCGGGGCGTTCGACGTGCTCGTGGGCGTCAACCTCCTCCGCGAGGGGCTGGACCTGCCGGAAGTCTCACTCGTGGCGATCCTCGACGCGGACAAGGAAGGCTTCCTGCGATCGACCACCAGCCTGGTCCAGACGATCGGGCGGTGCGCGAGGAACGTCAACGCGATGGTGTACCTGTACGCCGACCGGGTGACGGACTCGATGGCCCGGGCCATCAGCGAAACCACCCGGCGGCGGAACACCCAGATCGAGTTCAACCGCGAGCACCACATCACGCCGCAGACGATCCGCAAGGCGATCCGCTCGGCGTTGTCGGAAGAGATGGAAGCCCGCAAGATCGCCCGCGAGGCCGTCAACGCCAGCGAGGAAGAATACGACGTGGCCGAGTTGGTGGCCCAACTGGAGCAGGAGATGTTCGCGGCGGCCGAGGCGCTGGAGTTCGAGAAGGCCGCCGGGCTGAGAGATCGCGTGACGGAACTGAAGGGCATGATCATCGGCGGGAAGGAATCGAAGAAGGGGAGAGCCACAAAGGGCACAAAGAACACAAAGAAATGAAAGAAGATGAATATATTGTCTGTCTTTGTATCCTTTGTGACCTTTGTGGCTTTCCCGTGATGTCGATTGCCCGAGCGGCCTGGAAATGAAATACAGAGCGGTGATATTCGATTTGTTCGGGACGTTGGTGCCCAATAACCGGGACGAGCCGTACCATGAGTCGGTTCGGCAGATGGCCCGGCTGCTGGGGGCGGATGCGGAGCGGTTCCTGGCCGTGTGGACCGGGGAGGAACTGACGGCGAAGAGATTCACCGGGGCGTTCGCCTCGCAGGGCGACTGTATCCGCCACGTGCTGGGGGTGATGGGTGCGTCGGCGACGGAGGAGGCCATTGTCCGGGCGGCGGAGGTTCGGGCACAGTACACCCGCGACTTGCTGACCCCCCGGCCCGGGGCGATCGAGACGGTGCGGGAGGTCCGTCGGCGGGGGGGCAAGACCGCCCTGATGACGGCCTGCTCGACCGACACGCCGGCGGCCTTCCAGGCCACGGCGATGGCGGGATTGTTCGACGCGACGCTGTTCTCCAGCGTGGAGGGGCTGACCAAGCCCGACGGGCGATTTTACGCCCTGGCGCGCGAGCGTCTGGGCGTGCAGGCAGGCGAGTGCCTCTACGTCGGCGACGGGGCCGGGCGCGAACTGCCCGGCGCCCTCGCTGCCGGCATGACGCCCGTGCTCCTGTGCGACCCCTCCGAGCGGGACATCGTCCTGGTCCGTCCGGGCGTGTGCGACTGGCCGGGCCTGCGCATCGAGGCCGTGCCGGAGGTGTTGGGGATTCTCGATGGGCGGTGAGGCGGAGGGGGGAGTAGTCCACGGATTACACGGATTACACGGATTGCCGGGGAAACAGAAGAAGCAGCAGCAGCAGAAGAAGAAGAAGCAGAAGAAGAAGAAGAAGAAGAAGAAAGGGGACCTGGTCCGGGGTTGCTTCTTGCTTCTTCTTCTCAATCCGTGGCATCCGTGTAATCCGTGGACTTCTGCCCCGATCTTCCCCCCGGCCTGCGTGCCAGGGCGAGGAGGCGGCGGCTGTGGCGGGTGAAGGGGCCCAGGGGCGGACGGCCCAAGAGGCGGATGTCGACGAACCCGGCCTGCTTCAGCAGGCGGCGCATCTCTGTGCCGGTGTACATCCGCACGGAGAGGCGGCGGCGTTCGATCCGGCGGCCGTGGCGGAAGGTCCAGGTCGAGATCATGCGGCCGGAGCGGGCGTTCCAGCGGTGCGCGTGGTCGATGGTCACGCCGGCGATGGTTTCGCGCGTGCGGGGCAGGACGTGGGTGGGCAGCCAGGAGCCGTTGACGGTCTCGATGAGGAATCGGCCCCCGGGCTTGAGGGCGGCCAGGACGCGGCGGCAGAAGGCGAGGTTCCCCGCGTTGGAGAAGTAGCCGAAGCTGGTGAACCAGTTGACGACGGCGTCGAATTCGCCGTTGAAGTCGAGGGCGAGCATGTCGGCGGCCTGGAAGCGTGCGCGGACGCCGGCGAGAGCGGCGCCGCGCCGGGCGCGACGGCAGAAGGAGGCCCTCAGGTCCACCCCCGTGACGGCCAGCCCGCCGACAAGCAGCAGCAGGATGTCCGGCTCGTACTGCTCCAGCATGCCCTGCGCGACGCGGGCCTGGATCTGGGCGATGCCCTGACCGGGATAGCCCTCGTGCTGGGCGTCGGCGAGCACGCGGCCATACAGGCCGGCGAAGAACGTCTCGTACCATTCCTTCTTTGGGCTCATCGCCCTGATTCTTTCACGCGTAGGCGGCTTGTCAATAGTCATATTCCTGCATCGCCGTTGGCGTCATCAGCGTCTTGCCGGCAGGTCGCGTGGTTCCATGCCCGCCGGGAGGTCATAGGTCGTTGGTGAGCCAGTTGTCACTGCTCGGCAGGCGAGGTTCATCGAGAACCCGCATGATATGAAAAAAAAGTCAGAAGACTGTTGATTCATCACTTTCCGAATTGGTAGTGTCTCTATCCGTGTAGCCATAGGGAGATTCCCCTACGGCTACAAGACGAGGCGGATAGTGAGCATCTGCGGAAAGGATTCTAGCATGCTCAAGTCTCGACACGAATCGGCCACGGAAGGCTGTACCGGGGACGGTTCAGACAGTGAGCCGCATCTTTGCGAGGAGTGCCCGCCCACGGTGGACTTTGTCGGGCGCAGCGCGGCGATCCGCGAATCGCTGGCGATGATGCGCGCGGTAGGCACGAGCGGGCTGAACCCGGTGTTGATCCTGGGGGAGACGGGCACGGGCAAGGAACTGGCGGCGCGGGCGGTGCATCACTGGGCGTGCGGGGCCGATATGCCGTTCATCGCGGTGAATTGCGCTTCCCTCAACGCCAACCTCCTTGAGAGCGAATTGTTCGGGCACGTGCGAGGGGCCTTCACGGGCGCGGACCGCGACAAGCCGGGGCTGTTCGAACT
Source organism: Planctomycetota bacterium (assembly GCA_026693065.1). Taxonomy (GTDB): domain Bacteria; phylum Planctomycetota; class Phycisphaerae; order SM23-33; family SM23-33; genus JAPLNA01. The sequence goes on along the minus strand of JAPLNA010000345.1, from coordinate 17,832 downwards.
GGCCGGGCGGGGCGCGCTCCTGCTGGACGAGATCAGCGAAATGCCCCCGCCCCTTCAGGCCAAGCTGCTTCGCGTGCTCCAGGAGCGGCTCTACCGCAAAGTCGGTGGGACGACGGAACTGGCGATGGAGGCTACGATCATCGCCACGAGCAACCGGGCGCTGGACCAGGAGACCGGGCCGGAGGCGTTCCGGCGGGACCTGTACTACCGCCTGGCCGTGCTGCCGATCAAACTGGCGCCCCTCCGCAGCCCGGAGCGGCGGGAGGACATTCCGCACCTGGCCAAACACTTCCTGGCCCGCTCGCGTCTGGCGGTGGCCAAGCGGGCGACGGGGTTCACGCCCGAGGCGATGGCCAAACTGGTCGGGCATCACTGGGCCGGCAACGTGAGGGAATTGCGGAACGTCGTCGAGCGGGCGATCGTGCTCGAGCGGGAAGACCGCATCCGCCCGGTGAACGTGATGTTCGATCACTCGCCGGTGCCGATTCCACCGGAGGCCCCCCCGGCCGGCGCGGAGGCCTTCTCGCTGGAGACGGCCGAGCGTGAGTTCATCCTGCGGGCGCTGAACGAGACGGGGTGGCAGCGGAACCGGGCGGCGGCGCTGCTGGGCATCACCCGGGCGACGCTGTACGCCAAGCTCAAGCGGTACGACATCAAGGTTCCCGGCGCCGACGACAAGGCCGACATGCCCCCGGCACCGGACGGCGCGATTCTCCAGCCGGGCGCGAGCCTGTGAGGCCGTTGGCAGGGCAAGAAACTGAACGCGGGCGCTTGACAAGTTGACGCGGTGGACGGGGCGAGGGAGGGTTGGGCGAGGGTTTCTCACGGTTTTCCCCCTGTTTTGTCCGGTTTTTCGGGAACTTGCGCGTGGCACGGCGTTTGCATTGCAGACATGCGGCAAACTCTGTTAACCCGGCATTCGGGTTGAAAGGCAGACGATCGATGGACGCGCAGATACCGGCGCCGGCCCAGGAGGCCAACGTCAGTGCGGGTTCTGGACCGAACCAGAACCTCGGCGCGCCCACGGACACGGGCGAGTTGGACCTGTCGGCCATTGAGGGCGGGCTTTTCGGAGGACGCAGGCGGCTCAAGCAAACACTTTCCGTCACAGGCCTGGCCGTCACGGCAATCCTCGCGGGGTGGATCGCGTATCGCGCGACATCGTCCGTGCCTCAGGAGGCTTCCTCGGCGCTCGAAGTGAACAAGCCCGCGGCGACGACCCGGCCGGCGGATGATATCCATCCCCAGGTTCAAACGGGCGAGAGCGAAGCCCCCCCGGCCTCGTGGACGGAGGCGGAGCGGGCCTTCGCGGAGAAGCAATTCTCCCGCGCCCTGGAGCAGTACCGTCGGCTGGCGGCGATGACGGCCACCACGCCCGGGCGGGCGGCGATCCACGAACTGTTCCTGCTTCGCGCCGCCGACTGCCTCCAGAAGACCGGCACCGCGGAGGACTACCGCTGTCAGCTCGACCAGGTCGCCCAGGCCACCTCCCCCGTCGTCTTCTCGTTGGCGAACTACCGGCTGGCGGCGCTGGATTGCCAGCAGGAACTGTGGCTGCAGGGGCGGACGCGGGCGTATCGGGCCCTGGGCGCCGGCGGGCTCACGGGCCCGGCCGAGCCCTTCGCCGCCGAGTGCCGGTTCCTCATCGCCCGCTGCCTCACCCAGGAACTCCTCAAACTCACCGGCGTGAAGGCCGAGGTCGGCTGGTCCGAACTGGAACTGCCCGATCCGATCTCGCAGTGGGAGGAGCGCCAACTGATCGAAGCGATCATGAAGGGCGGCGAGATGATGAGCACGGCCACCCTCGGGCCTCGGTTCGAGAAGACCCCCGGCGCCGTCGGCAGCGGGGCCTCCTGGCAGGTGACCTGCTGGCGGACCCCGCTGGAGCAGGTGCTCGGGCGTTTCGCGCACGAGAGCGGGGTGAACGTGGAGTGGTCGTCGGTGGCCCCGGCGGCCCGCCAACGCGCGGTGACGCTGCTGGGGGCGCCGATGAATCAGCGCCGCTTGCTCGAGACCGCCGCGGGGGCCGCAGGGCTCCTGGCACGCTCCGACGGGGCCACCGTAAAACTGTACGACCTGGGGGCCTGCGATTCGTTCGCCCAGCAGCAGCAGGTGCTGGCGAGCGAGGCGGTCTCGACGTGGACGCACCTGGTGCTGGCCGGCGGCGAGGGCCCCCGCGCCGCCGAGGGGCAGTTCGCCCTGGGCCTCCTCCGCGAATGTACCGGCGACCTGCCCGCGGCCGTGCCCGAACTTCGCCAGGTGGCCCTCCGGTTCCCCCGGTCTCGAGTCGCCCCGTACGCCCTGATGCGATCGGCCCGCACCAACATGGCCCTGAGGGATTTCGCCTCCGCCCAGGACGACCTGACCAACCTGATGAACACCTATCCGGAGCATCCGGAAATGGAGAACGTGTTCCTCCTCCTGGCCAAGGCGTGCGCCGAGAGTAGCCGCCCGGCCGAGGCCGCCGCCCTGTTCAAGAAAGTCTACCTGCTGGACCGTTCGGCGGAGACAAAGGCCGAGGCGGCCCTGGCGGCCGGGAGAAACTGCTACCGCACCGGCGCCCACGCCGACGCGGTGCAGTGGCTGGAGCGGTATCTTGCCGCCGTCAAAGCCGGCGGACACGCGGAGATCCCCTCGGCGTATCTGATGATGGCACGGAGCCGCCTGGCGATGGGGGAGATCGAACTGGCGGTGCGGGCGATGCAACAGTGCCTGGCCAATCGCCCGGGGATCGACACCGAGCGCGAGGCCCTGATCGAGCTGGCCAAGACCAACCTGAAGCAGGAGAATCTTGTCGGGGCGGTGGTCGCCTGCCGCCGGGCGGGCGAGACCTCGCCCACCCCCGCCGACCGCGACGAGATCGTCGCCCTCCAGGCCCAGATCGACCGCAAGATGGGGCTGGCCGAAAAGGCCGTCAGAAGTCTCGAAAAACACCTCGCCGGACGCGCCGAGGACCCCAAGGCCCTGTCGCTGTGGCTGGAACTGGCGCGGTGCCACCGCGACAGCGGCGCCGCGGGCGAGGCCTACCGGCTGCTCGGGGAGTTGCTGGTGAAGGCGAAGAACGACGCCGACGCCGAGCCGGTCAAGTGCGAATTGGCCGACCTGGCCGTCAAGCTCCAGAAGGGCAAGCAGGCGATCGTGCTCATGGAAGACGTCTTGAAGACGACCAAGGACGCCGCGGTGCGTCGCCGGTGCTACCAGACTCTCGCGGCGGCCCACGTGGCGGAGAAGGACTACGAGAAGGCAGCCCAGGTGATGGCCGCCAATGCCGGGACCGGCCCGGGAGGGGGGCCCAAGTGATCCGCGCGCGACTGGGATGGCTGGCCCTTGCCGCCGCGGCGGCCCTGCCCCTGGCCGGGGCGGAGCCCGCCGAGGAAATGCGGGCCAAGACCCGAGACCTTTACATGAAGTACGCCCAGGCCCCGGCTACCCAGGAATCGCCCTCGCTCAAAGCCGCCGCCGAGGACCTTCTCGTGCTGCCGGTGCGTCGCCCGGAGACTCGCCCGATTTCGCCGGCGCCAACGACGGCCCCCGCCACCCGCCCCCAGGAGCCCACGCCTCCGCCGGCGCCCGCGGTGGCGCTGCCCCACGAGGTGGACCCGGTCGCCCTCAAGGCCCTGGCCTCCGCCCAGGGGATCGACGTCTCCCTGCTGGCCGCCACCGCCGACGGACTGTTCACGGAAGGCCGTCTTACCAGTGCCGCCGCGATCTACGAGATCATCACCAACCAGCCCTGCGAGGGCGAGACGTTGGCGTGGGCGAGGTATCAACTGGGCAACTGCCGCCGCAAACAGGCCCCCGAGTCGGCCGTGAAACTTTACGACAAGGTTCGCCAGGAAGCGGCGGACTGCCCCTGGCGGGATGCCGCCGAGGCCAGTTTCCGCGTGCTGGAATGGATGCAGACGCAGCAGTTGTCGGCCTTGCTGGAGGCCGACCGCCCTGCCGCCGGCGAACCGGCCAAACCAACCCCCGCCTCGGCCCCCGCCCCGGCCAAGGAGTAGGCACGAATGAACGATCGGGTCTGCCAGAACGTGCTACTAGCGATCGCCGAGCCGGACACGGCGCGGCCGATCCTGGCGGCGCTGGCGGACCGGGGGATTCGGGGCACGGCCGTCGCTGACGCGAAGAAATGTTGCCAGTTGACCGAAGAGCCCCACTGGGCCATGGTGATGGTGGACGGCTCGCTGGGCGACGGGGCCGACCTGGTGGTCGCCAGGGCGAGGATGTGGTATCCCGAGCGGCCACTGGTGATGCTGGGCCCGGCCGGCGCGACGGACGCGGCGGTCGCCGCCGTCCGAGCCGGTTGCAGCGATTATCTTCCCGTGCCCCCTCGGCCGGAGGGGCTGGCGGCCCTGCTCCAGACCCACCTGCCCGGCCACGACGTGCCGATGGCCGCCGAGGGAGAGGCCGACCTGGGCAGCGGGTATCGCATCGCGGGCGTCAGCGAGGGTTTCCTGGCGGTGATCGAGCAGACCCGCCGGGTCGCGCCCACGTCCATGCCGGTGCTGATCAGCGGAGAAAGCGGAACGGGGAAGGAACTGTTGGCGTATCTGATCCACCGCGAAAGTCGCCGGGCCAGGCAGGCCTACGTCCGCGTCAACTGCGCCTCGCTGAGCGAGAGCCTGCTGGAGAGCGAGTTGTTCGGGCACGAGCGAGGGGCCTTCACCGGCGCCCACGCCCAACGCAAGGGACGCTTCGAGCGGGCGCACGGCGGCACGCTCCTGCTGGACGAGATTTCCGAGACCGGCCCGCGATTCCAGGCCGAACTGCTCCGCGTCATGGAGCAGCAGGACTTCGAGCGGGTCGGCGGGCATGAGAGCATCCGGGTGAACGTGCGGGTGATCAGCACGTCCAACCGCGACTTGGCGGCCCAGGTGGCGCAGGACCGGTTCCGCCGCGATTTGCACTACCGCATCGCGGGGGTTCACCTGGTCGTGCCTCCGCTTCGCGAACGGCTCGACGACATTCCGGTGCTCGTGTGGCACTTTGTGAACCAGTACGCCGCGGAAGTCGCCCGGCGAGTGACGGAGCTGGACCCGGCGATGCTGAAGCTGTTCGCCAGCTACTACTGGCCGGGCAACGTGAGGCAACTGCGGAACCTGGTGCGGGCGGCGCTCATTTTCGGCAAGGGGTCGGCCCTGTCGCTGCGGGACACCCCCTCGGTCGAGCAGGAACTCCGCCGCGGCACAGGCGAGCAGGGGATGACGCTGCGGCTGGAGGAACTCGAGCGGCAGGCGGTGATGGAAGCCCTCCGCCGCACCAGCCGCAACCAGGTCAAGGCCGCCCAACTGCTGGGTATTTCCGACCGGACGCTTCGGGAGAAGCTCCGTCGCTATCGCCAGGACGACCAGGCCGAGTCCGACCGGTCGTGCCAATTTGCCGGAGAGGAGGCATGCCAATGAGCGTGGATATCCGAACGACCCTGGAAGCGGCGACCCGGGCGTCGCAGATCCGCCAGTCGGTGATCGCCAACAACATCGCCAACCTGGACACGCCGGGCTACCGGCGGCGGGTGGTGGCGTTCGAGGATCTCTTCGCGAAGGCGATGGCGCAGGGCAAGGTGGACCCCAACGAGTTGCAGGCCCAGTTGCTGGCGCCGATGGATTCACCCGTCGACGAGAAGGGCAACGACGTGAGCATGGACCAGGAGATGGGCGACCTGGTGAAGACCGCCGCGGCCACCAAGACGTACATGAAACTTCTGGCGAAGGTGTACAAGCAGATGGAAGCGGCCATCGGCTAGGCCGGGAACAGGACGAAGCGAGATGAACACGATCACGGTGCGATCGGCAGGAGACATCGCGGTAGGCGGCATGCGGGCGGAGGCCGTCCGCATGCGGACGATCGCCAACAATATCGCCAACGTGAACACCACGCGGACGCCGGCGGGCACGCCGTACCGGCGGATGGACGTGGTGATCGCGACGAACGCGGGGCTCGCGGGCATCCGGAGCGTGCGGGTGGAGCCCGACATGACGTCGGACTTCATCAAGGTCCGCCAGCCGGGGCACCCCGACGCGGACGCCAATGGGTTCGTGAGCATGCCCAACGTGCAGTTGCCCACGGAGATGATGAACCTGGTGACGGCCAGCCGGGCGTATCAGGCGGGGGCGGCGATGCTCAAGAAGCACCAGGAAGTGCTGGACACGGCGATGGAACTGTTGAAGTAAGGAAGGACGACCATGGCAAACATCGGACCGATCCCGAGCGTACGCCCCCCCCTGGCCCCGACGGCGGCCCGCGCGGGCGAGGGCGTCTCCCAGGCCGGCGCCGGCGGCGACGCCAACTTCGGCGACATGCTCAAAGGCGCCCTCGGGCAGGCCGACGGCTCGCAGCAGGAGGCCGTCTCGGCGGTACAGGACCTCCTGGCGGGCAAGAGCGAGGACCTGCTATCGGCCGTCAGCGCGATGGCGAAGGCGGACTTGAGTTTCAAGATGCTGCTGGGCGTGCGGAACAAGGTGATCGACGCGTACAAGCAGACCATGAACATGCAGATCTGACGGCCCTGGAGCGGCGGGCATAACGAATGGCAAAGGCAATGGACAATATGTCGGGGCTCTGGCGGCGGACGACGCTGATGCAGCGGGTGATCCTGCTGGGGGTGGCCCTGGCGGTCGTCGGCGCCGGGGCGCTGCTGGTCCGCGAGGACGGCACGCCCTACGAGGTCAAGGAGGGCGGCACGTCGATCTTCGTGCCGGTGGACAAGGTCGCGGCGATGCGGCTGGCGATGGCGTCGGCGGGAATGCCCGCCGGGGACAAGGGCGGCTACCGGATCCTGGACGACGAGAAGATCGGCGCCAGCCCCTTCGCCCAGCGGGTCAACTACATCCGGGCGATCGAGGGCGAACTGGCCAAAACCGTCGGCATGATCGACGGGGTGGTCTCCGCCCGCGTGCACATCGTCAAGCCGGAGGCCTCGCTCTTCGCCGACAAACAGAAGGAAGGCACGGCGACGGTCGTGCTCCGGAGCAAGCCCGGGTGGCGGCCGACGAACGGCAACATATCGGCGATCGTCCACATGGTCGCCGGCAGCGTCGAGGGGCTCAGCTCGCAGAAGGTGGTGGTCGTCGACAGCAGCGGCACGCTGCTGAGCGGCGAGAACAAGGGCGAGACCTCCCTCAAGGCCGACACCTTCCTGGACATGAAAGCCCGGGTGGAGCAGTACCTGGCCCGCAAGGCCGAGGACATGCTCGCAGTGGCCCTGGGGCCCAACCGCGCCACCGTCCGCGTCACGGCGGAGATCGACGGCACGGGGTCCAAGTCGACGACGGAGACCTACGACCCGAACAAGCGCGTGGCCATCCGGGAAGAGGTCAAGAGTTCCACGAGCGGGGCCGGCGGCGCCGCCGGCGGGGCGGGCAAGGAAGAAAACTCCAGCATGGAGTACAAGGTCTCCGTCACGACGGAGCAACGCGAGGAACTGCCCGGGAAGATCAAGAACCTGTCGGTGGCGGCGTTCGTGTCGCTCAACAAGGCCGACAAAGACGGCAAGAACGCCGGGCCGATCATCCCCGAGAAGGACGTCGAGGACATCATCCGCAAAGCCGTCGGGCTGACCGAGAAAGACACCCTGAAGGTCGTGAACACGGCGTTCTACGAAGCCCCGGTCGCCGAGGGCAAGGAGGAGTCCCAGGGGTTCATGAGCACGGACTTCCTGCTGGAGATGGCCCGGCGGTTCTCGTTGGGAATCCTGGTGATCGGAGGCTTGATCGTCCTTCGCCTGTTCCGAGGCTCGAAGAAGGGCGTCGCCCTGTCGGCGGCAGGGGCCGCCCAGCCCGCGCTGGAGGGGGGCGGGCCAGTGAACCTCCTGACCGGCGAGGCCGACCCGGAGGCCCTGCGGGCGCAGATCACCCACGCCCTGATGGAAAAACCTGAGGAAGTGAAACGTCTGTTCGTGAACTGGGCGAAGTCGGACGAGGAGCGAGTCTAATGGGCGTCGACGGAGCCAAACGAGCGGCGATGCTGCTGCTGAGCCTGGACCCGAACTCGGCGGCCCAGTTGCTCAAGTCGGTCGAGCCGGACACGGTCCGTCGGATCGTCGCCGAACTGACCAGCCTGACGCAGGCGGCGCCCCTGGGGCATGGCGAGGCCGTGAGGGACTTCGTCAAACTCCTGCGCCAGAGCACGAAGAAAGTCGACCCCATCCAGCGGCTGCTGGAGATGGCGGTGGGCGAGCAGGGGGCCCCCAAGGTGCTCAAGGAGGCCCAACTCCTGGTGCAGACCCGCGACCCGTTCGTCCAGCTCCGCCAGGCGGACGTCAAGCGGATTGCCGAGGCCCTCCAGGGCGAAAGCCCCCAGGTGGTGGCCCTGGTGGCCGGGGAATTACCCACGAAGAAATGCATTCAGTTCCTCTCGCTGGTGGAGGAGAAAGTGCGGGCGGAAGTGGTCCGCAAGATGACCGCCGGGCAGGAGGTCAGCTCGTCGGTGCGGCTGAAAGTGGCCACGGCGCTGCAGGGGAAGATGGACGAGATCGCCCGTCGCGCCGCGGCGGCGGCGGCCACCGGGAGCCCCGCCGTGCAGGAAACGCCTGCCGATTCCGACATCACCCCCCAGCAGAGGCAGTACCGGAAAGTGGCCGTTGTGCTCCGCGGGTTGAGTTCGCAAATCCGCGAGGGGCTGCTGGCCTCGCTGGCCGCGACGGATGCGGGCCTGGTGGACTCGATCAAGAAAATGATGGTGATGTGGCAGGACATTCCCGCGATCAACGACCGTGCCATGCAGGAAGCCCTCCGCGTCGTCGACAGCCGCAAACTCGCCCTGGCTATGGTGAAGGCCGACCCGCCCGTCCTGGCCAAGGTCCGCGCGAATATCTCCGAACGGGCCGGCATGATGCTGGACGAGGAAACCTCGCTGCTGTCGGCGCCCAAGGCCGACGACATCGCGCAGTCGCGGGAGTTGATTCTCGACGCCCTTCGCCAGATCAACGAGCGGGGCGACATGACGTTCGAGGAGGCCTGAGATGGAACCGGTTGTGATGCTGAAAGGCCCTCTGCGATCGGTGAGCGTAGCCTCGACCGGTCCGGTGGGCGTTTCGCGGGACGCGGCCGCTCTGGCCCGCGAGGGGGCGGCGGAGACGGCGCGGACGGCCGCCGCCGGGGCCGCCCTGCTCGACGCCGCCGCTCGACTCGACGCCTGGCGGAGAGACCTCCCCGCACGCATCGAGAGCCAACTGGTCGACCTGGCCGTCGGCATCGCACGCAAAGTGCTCTGCCAGGAACTCCAGGCCGGGCGATACGAAATCGATCCGATCGTTCGCGAAGCCCTCGCCGGGCTGGACCTGCGGGTCGGCGCGGTCGTTCACCTGAGCGCCGAGGACCTGGCTCGCAGCGGGTTGGCGGCCTCGGAGCCCGGCAGCGACGAGGCGGTGCGGTACATCGCCGACCCCCAGATCAACCCGGGCGAGTGCTTCGTGGAAACGCCCGAGGGCACGGTGGAGGCGACGGTGGAACACCAGCTCGCCCGCGTGAGCGAGGAACTCAAGGGGGGCCCCCTGGAATAGCCATGACCGTCGAACTGGACAAGTACCGGCTGAAACTCGACGGGCTGAAGCTCGCCAGTTGCCGCGGGCGCGTCGTGCGGGTGGCCGGCCAGACGATCGAGGCCAACGGCCCGCCGGTGGGCACGGGGCAGTTGTGCGAGATTCGCCTGGCGGACGGGCGGCGGGTACAGGCGGAGGTGGTGGGTTTTCATGGCCCGCGGCGGGTGCTGCTGCCCTTCGAGGGCATCGACGGCATTGCGCCCAACGACGAAGTCGTCGCCAGCAGTGCGCTCCGGCGGGTAGCGTTGGGCGGGAAGATGCTCGGGCGCGTGCTGGACGGGCTGTGCCGCCCGATCGACGGGAAGGGCCCGCTGGAAGGGGAGGACCGTCGTCCGCTGGACGCCCTGCCCCCCTCGCCGCTGAGCCGCCGCCAGATCACCGGGCCGCTGGCCCTGGGCGTGCGGGTGTTCGACGGCGTGCTGACCATCGGCAAGGGGCAGCGCATCGGCATCTTCGCCGGCAGCGGCGTGGGCAAGAGCACCCTGCTGGGGTGGATCGCCCGCTCCAGCGCCGCCGACGTGAACGTGCTGGCCCTGGTGGGCGAACGCGGGCGCGAGGTGCGGGGCTTCCTGGAAGACTCCCTCGGCGAGGCCGGGCTGGCCAAGAGCGTCGTCATCGTCGCCACCGCCGACGCCTCGCCCATTCAGCGCGTCAAGGCCGCCTTTGCCGCCGTTACCATCGCCGAATACTTCCGCGATCAGGGGCGCGACGTGATGTTCATGATGGACTCGCTCACCCGGTTCTGCCAGGCCCAGCGGGAGATCGGACTGGCCGCCGGAGAGCCCCCCACGACGAAGGGGTACTGCCCCAGCGTCTTCAGCATGCTCCCGCGCCTGACCGAGCGGATGGGTCTGGCCGCCCAGGGCAGCATCACCGGCATCCTGACCGTGCTGGTCGAGGGCGACGACATGAACGACCCGGTGGCCGATTCGGCCCGGTCGCTGCTGGACGGGCACGTGGTGCTTACGCGGAAACTGGCCGAGCAGGGGCATTATCCGGCGGTGGACATTCTCCAGAGCGTCAGCCGGCTGACGACGTCGGTGTGCAGCAAGGCCCACCAGCAGGCCGCTCAGCGGCTGCGGGCGATGGTCTCGACCTACCTGGGGGCCGAGGACCTCATCAACATCGGCGCCCTCGTGCCGGGCAACAACCGGCGGATCGACAAGGCCGTCTCGCTAATCGACCGGGTCAATCAGTTCCTCGTGCAGGGCGTGGACGAATCGACGGACTTTGAGCAGACGGTGGGGTGGCTGACGGAGATCGCCAAAGGCTGGGAGTTTCCGTCCCAAGAGCCCGATGGGCGCGGGGGAGGTAAACGAGGATGAAACGGTTTGCATGGCCCCTGGAGCGATTGCTGGCGGTAACGGCCGGGCGGGAAGAGGCGGCGAAGGCGGAGCTGTTCCGCCTGGCCTGGGAGGTCGCGCGGCAGCGTCGGCAGATCGCCCGGCGTGAGGCCCAGGTGCGGGCCACGCTGGCCAGCCTCGCCGAGCAGGCCCCGCAGGCCCGCCTGGCCGGACAGAAGCTTTTCCTGAAATGGTCCGAGGGCGAGATTCGCCAGGCCGCCGGCATGCAGAAAGAACTCCAGCGGCTCGAGCAGTGCCGCCGGGAGCAGATGCAGAAGCTGACGGAGATTCGCCGCGAGCGGCGCAAGCTCGAGAAGCTCCGCGAGCGGGCGTGGCAGGAGTATCAGAAGCAGGTGGGGCAGTGGGAGCGAAAGCAGTTGGACGAGACGGCGCAGATCGGGTTTGTGCGGCGGTCGCAGGAGGCCGCCGCGGCCCGGTGAGGACAGGCCATGTTCAATATGAAGAAGATCGTGATCCTGGGCGGGATGGCGGGGGCGAGTTTCGCCCTGGCGGTCTTTCTGTGGGGCAAGAGCAAGCCAGTCGAGCACGCCGCCAGCCGCCCGGCGGGCGAAATGCTGCCGGGCGCCCTCGAGCCCGGGCTGCCCAACCTGGCCGCCCGCGAGAAGGAACTCGACGAGTTGATCAAGGCCGTCCGCGAGCGGACGGACGACATCGAGAAGAGGCAGGAAAAGGTTCTCCAGCGGGAGCGGAGGCTGGCGATTCTGCAAGGGCAGATCAAGGAGCAGGCGGCCGAACTGGAGGGGCTGCGGATGCAGTTGGTCACGCCCCTGTCGCGGCTGAAGGAGGCCAAGGACCAGTTGGACCGCACGCGGGTGGTGATCGCGACGGAAGAGAAGGACAACCTGAAGCGCGTGGCGAAGATCTACGAGACGATGGACCCGGCCAAGAGCGGGCAGAGCGTGGTGGAGATGTGCGGGTCGAACCAGGAAGACGACGCGGCGCGGATTCTGTACATGATGTCGGAGCGGTCGGCGGGCAAGGGGCGGGCCGAGCTGGGGGACAAGGGGCTGGCGGCCAAACTGGTCATGAAGATCAAGAAGATTCGGGAGCAAGGATAACATGGACATTGCAACGATCCTGGGCATTCTGCTGGGGCTGGTCCTTATCGGCTACCCCGTGGTCACCGGCGAAGGGGCCGAAATGTTCGGCCACATGCTGTCGATCGGGATCGTCTTCGGCGGCACGATCGCCGGGACCATGATCCACTTCTCCATGGGGCAGTTCCTGCGGATCTTCACCCTCATCCGCAAGACGGTCTTCTACACGGCGATCAAGGAAGACGACCTGATCCAGAAGATGATGAACTACTCGGCGATCAGCCGGCGGGACGGCGTGCTGGCGCTGCAACAGCAGATCGCCACGGCGGGCGATTCGTTCCTGGTCAAGGCCCTCCAGATGCTGGTGGACGGGCAGAAGGCCGAGCAGATCGAGGACCACCTGCTGATGGAGATTCACTATCTCGCCGAACGTCACGCCGACGGCAAGAAGATGTTGGAGTTCATGGCGGCGGCGGCGCCGGGGTTCGGGATGGTGGCGACGCTGATGGGCCTGGTGCAGATGCTTTCGGCCCTGGACTCGCCCGACAAGATCGGCGCGGGCATGGCGGTGGCGTTGGTGGCGACGTTCTACGGGGCCTTGCTGGCGAACTTCATCTTCATTCCGCTGGCGGGCAAGCTGGGCATTCGTTCGAAGCAGGAAAAACTCGCCCGCGAGATGATCATGCACGGCACGCTGGCCATCGCGCGAGGCGATACCCCCACGGCAGTCAAAGAAAGGATGCAGGCTTTCATCTCCGCCAAGGTGCGTGAGGACATGAAGCCTACGGTAAAATGAGCGGCGGCGGATCAGGCGACGGTCCCGGCGTGGACCTTTGGATTCTGAGCTTCAGTGACTGCATGGTCAATCTGATGGCGTTCTTCGTCATGATGCTGACCTTCTCGTCCACCAGCCACAGTTCCAAGAGCCGCGTCGAGGGGGTCTATCCGACGAAGGAAGGCGACTCGGCCATGGCGATGCCCGGCACGAAGGGCGGTTCCCTGGCGGCCGGGGCCAACGTCCTCCAGGAAACCACCGAAACCGGCAGCGAGTTTGCCACCGATTCCGACCCCGTGCCCACACACAACCCGAAGGAATCCCCGGACTCGAAGGTGGGGGCCGAGGCGTTCCGGTCGCGCCATGACGTGGCCATCCCGTGCGGGCGGTTGTTCTTTGGCCGGGGGGCGGTGCTCAAACCCGGTTCGGGCGAGTGCCTCTCGCTCCTGGCGGGATACCTGGAGAAGGTGCCCACCCACAACGTGGTAGTATCGGCCGGGCCCGCGCCCGGCGACCTGGACCGCGCGTCGGCGGTCGTCGAATACCTCGCCGCCAAGGGGCTTCAGGGCGAGCGGTTCAGCATCGGGGCCGGGCCCGCCCAGCGAGATCCGAAGGACCGCCCCCTGGTGATCGTCACCGTGCTTCCCCGGAGCCTGTTCCCATGAAAGAGATAGCCGAGGTCAAGCCCGATCGCCTGCCGCAGGCCCCCCTGTGGGTGCTCTCCTTCGCGGACATGATCACCAACCTGATGGCGGCGTTCGTGATGCTTCAGGCGTTCGCATCGGCGACGCCGACGGCGGCGTCCTTCAAGGCCGGGCAGGGCTCCTTCAAGCGGGCGATCAAAAACTTCGGCCTGCCCAGCTGGGCTGGCTGGTCGATCGCTATCACCCGCCGGCGGCGGGGAAGGAAGAAAAGCCGTCGCACTCGATGGAAGAGCAGGATACGCCCAACCACCAGCGGGTCATCGACGCCGAAGGGGACGAACTGAGGCGGATCTTCGACCGGATGACCAAGGACATGGACGTGGCCAGTTGGGACCCGTCGGCCAGACTGCTGGGCCGCACCCTCACCCCCGTGTCGTTCGCGCCCGGGCAGACGGAGTTGTCAGCGGAGGGGCGGGAATATCTGCGGAAGCTGGCCGGCACGTTGAAGCAGGACGTTTCGGCCAAGGGCGCGGAGATTCTGGTGGTGGGCCTGGCCGCCGAGGAGCCGGAGGGGCGCGAGCGGCGGTTGCAGTCGGCCCGTCGGGCGGCGGGGGCCGCCCAGGTGCTCCGCGACGCACTGACCGATGACATCCGCCAGCGAGGCTGGCAGGTCAACGCCTGGGGCGCCGGCAAAGGCGCCCGCTGGCGACAGGCTTTCGGCGGGCGGGCCGGGGCCACCTACCTGCTCGTGGCCGTGCTGGCCAAACAATGAACTGAGGCGATAGACAACCCTCCCCCGGCCCCAAGGACCGGGCGGACCAGGAACCAAC
>JAPLNA010000345.1:0-3619 GCA_026693065.1 Planctomycetota bacterium | reverse complement strand
CCAACGACATGGCTGACGAAACGACAGAGCAGACGGCAGAGAAGGCCGCCCCACTGGAAGGGGGGGCCAAGAAGAACCTCATGGTGTTCGGCGTGATGCTTCTGGTGACGATCGCCGTGGGCGCCGGCGGGGGGATGTTCGCGGCCAAACTCGCCAACGGCGGCGGGTCGGCGACGACCAAGGACGCCCCCGCCACCAAGCCCGCCGGCGAGCACGAGGAAGAGATGGCCTCGGTCAAGCTGCCGGCGATCATCGCCAACCTCAACGAACCGAAGATGCAGCGGTACATCCACGTGGTGATCATCCTGGGGGTGACGAAGGAGAACCAGTCGGCCGTCAGCGACCTGGTCGCCAAGCGGAAGGAAGAGATCAAGAACTGGTTGGTGACGTACCTGAGCAACCTGAGCATGGAGGAGGTGCGGGGGGCGACCAACCTCAACCGCATCCAGCGAGAGATTCTCGACATGGTCAACGAGCATTTGTTCCCCAACCAGAAGCCGCGGATCTCGCGGGTTCTGTTCGAGGAGTTCCAGGTTCAATGATCGCCCCCGCCCCGACAACCCAGGACCCGGTCGTGCGGACGCTGCTGGAGGCGATGGCCCGTAGCGGCGGGCCGGCCTCGCCCGACGAGACCGTCGCCGAGTACGACTGGGATTCGCCTTGTTCCTTCGGCTCGACCGAGGCGGTGAGCCTGGGCGAGTTCGTCGAGGCCCTGGGCGCGGGAATGTCCCAGGCGTTGCGGTCGCTGGTGCAAGGGCAGGTGGCACTCGCCGGGGCGGGGTTCCGGGAGATGTACGCCGCCCAGTTGGCCGCCGCGCAGGGGCAGGGGGGCTACGGCGTGGAACTCACCGACGAACGCGACCGGACGATCGGGACGATCGAACTGACCTGCGCGGGGGCTAGGCATCTGATGGCGGGGCTGTTGGGGGGATCGCCCGCGCCGGAGGCCGCCGGGGCGACGGAACTGACGGCCGTCGAGGCCGGCGTGCTGCTGGAGGCGGTGGACCTGGTGGCCCAGGCGTTCGTCCAGGCCGTCGGCAAGCGGGGAGGCGGGGGGCTCAAGAGCAGGGGTTCGCTGGCGAGCCCGCCGCGGATCCCGACGGACGAGCCCGTGCGGGAGTACGGGCGGATGGCGTTCAAGATGGACCTCTCGCGTCCGGAGGCCGACCTGGTCATAACGATCCAAGGCGGGATTCTGCTGGCGGCGTGCGGCGGGGGCAAGCCGGTAGCGACCAGGCCCCCCGAAGAGACCCGCAAGTGGATGCGACAGTACGCCGAGGTCGGGGTGGTTGGCGCGCCGGTTCAGTTGCCGGCCACCAGCGTGCCCGTCCGCGACCTCATCGACCTTCAGGAAGGCGACGTGCTCGTGCTGGGCAGCCGTACGTGCGATCCGGCGAGCCTGGTGATCGATGGCAAGCCGTTGTTCGAGGGACTGCCTGTGGATTGCGAGGGCCACTACGGGCTTCGCATCCTCGGCCGGGTGGCCGCCCCGAAGGCCGGCAAAGACGCATCGGATAAGAAAGGGTAGACCATGGTCGATGAAACGCAAGATCAGCCGGGCCCATCCCCAGACGCTGCGGGCGTCGCCACCGCCGTGAGCGAGGCCGAGCTGGCGCAGGCCCCCGCGGGGATCGTTCCGGGCTCGCCCGGGCAGATCGAGATCCTCTTGGACGCACGGATGGGCGTCACGGTGGAACTGGGGCGGGCGGAGATCCTGGTTCGCGACCTGCTGGGCCTGGGGGCCGGGTCGGTCCTCAAGCTCGACCGCCGCAAGGGCGAGCCGGTGGACCTGTACCTTCGCGGGGTGAAGTTCGCCACGGGGCATCTGGTGGTGGTAGGCGAGCAGTTGGGGGTTCGAATCAAGGAGATCCTCTCCCCGCCCAAGGCCTCGGCGCCCAACTGACGGGGGGCGCCCGTGTCGAGTATTTCGACGCCGCGCCTAGTTTTTCTCCCGGACGAGCGGTCATTCAGTCTGTAACGGTTGGAGTGACCGTCACTTAATCCTCGGCACGCCGTGTGCAACCATCCTTGCACATGGATACTCTGCACAGACTGTTCTCCGGCCAGAGCCTCGGCGGCAAGCGATGGTGGCTTGTGGTGGGGGCGATCGTGATCGTGACGGGTCTGACCCGTCCGCTCTTGTTCAAACCCTCCGGGCCTCGCGCAGCGGCCTCTCCGACGCCGACGCCCGCGACCGCCCCGGCGGCCCCGGCGGCGCAAACCCAGCCGGCCGAAACCACCCCCCCGGAACCCGCTGGCAAGATCCCCTCGCTCCTGGACCTCGAACGAAAAACCCCGCCGCTGATCTCCCCCACGGATTCGCCGGCGGCGGGAATGTTCTGGCGAATGCTCGGCTCCCTGGCGGTGGTGATCGCGCTGATCGCGGTCGGGTGGTTCGTTTTCCGCCGCCACCTGGGCGGGCGGATGGGGGCCCTCGGGCGGCGGCAGGTGACACTGCTGGAGTCGGCCCGGGTGGGCTCGCGGCAGAACGTGCTGCTGGTGCAGGCGGGCTCTCGAAAGTTCCTGTTGGCGGCGACGCCCGAACGCATCACCCTGGTCGCGGACGTAACGGAGGCCTGCCCCACGCATGAACAGCCCCACGCATAACGCGGCCAAGTGGCCGGTACTGCTGGCGGTCGTGGCGATCCTGGCCGCGGGGGCCCCCGCACGGGCCCAGCCGGGGGGCACGACGGCGGGCCCGGCCGCGTCGCGTCCGGCCAGTCAGCCCGCCAGCCGTCCGGCCACCAACGTTCCCAGCGTCGGCGAGGTCATCAGCCTGGTCGACAAGGCCACCAGCGGCCCCGGGGGCAAGGGCGACTGGGCCGCTCCCATCAAACTGGCCGTGGTCTTCACGATCATGGCCCTCCTCCCGAGCATCCTGATCATGATGACGGCCTTCTGCCGCATCGTGATCGTGCTGGCGTTCGTCCGCCGCGCCCTGACCACCCAGAGCATCCCCCCGACGCTGGCGATCATCGGGCTGGCGCTGTTCCTGACGCTCTTCACGATGGCCCCCACGTTCGAGAAGATCCAGGAAAAGGCGATCGCCCCCTACATGGCCGACACGATCAACTTCGGCCAGGCCGTCTCCGCCGCCAACGATCAGCTCAAGGAGTTCATGTTCCGCCAGACGCACAAGAACGACCTGGCGATGTTCCTGGACATGGGCCAGGTGCCCGCCCCGCGGACGGTCGAGGACATTCCCGCGCACGTGCTGATCCCGGCGTTCTCCATCAGCGAGTTCCGCACCGCCTTCGAGATGGGCGTGCTCCTGTTCGTGCCCTTCCTCCTGATCGACCTGGTGATCTCGGGCATCCTCCTGAGCGCCGGCATGATGATGCTTCCCCCGGCCATGATCAGCCTCCCGTTCGAGATCGTCCTGTTCGTTCTTGCCGACGGGTGGCGGATCCTCGCCAAGACCCTTGTTACAAGTTTCAATTAGGGCCCCTCCATGCACGAACAACTGGTCCTTTACGTCGGCAAGCGGACGCTGGAGATCGCCCTGCTGATCTCCACGCCCGTGCTGGCGGTGGCGTTGATCATCGGCGTGCTGGCGGCGATGCTCCAGACCGTCACCAGCCTGAGGGACATGACCCTGGGCGTCATCCTCAAGCTGGTG
>JAPLNA010000344.1:5513-7822 GCA_026693065.1 Planctomycetota bacterium | reverse complement strand
GGTGGAACCCGCCGAGCCCTTTGACGGCGACGATCTGCCCCACCCGCAACATTCCCGCGCTGGCGGGCGAGGCGGCCTTCGAGATCCGCCCCTCCGCCGCCGGCGAAATCGCCGACGCCCAGGTCACCGTCGACGCCGCCACCTGCCCCGACTGCCTCCGAGAACTCGCCAACCCGGCCGATCCGCGATACCGCTACCCGTTCATCAACTGTACGAACTGCGGCCCGCGGTACACGATCGTCGAACGCATCCCCTACGACCGCCCCAACACGACGATGCGGGACTTCGCCATGTGCCCGCTGTGCGCCGCCCAGTACGCCGACCCGGCCGACCGGCGATTCCACGCCCAGCCGATCGCATGCCCTGTCTGCGGGCCCCACGTGCGATTGCTCGACGCGAACGGGGAAGACGTCGGCGGGGCCGACCCGGTCGCGGCGGCCGCGGGAATGTTGCGGGTGGGGCAGATCGTCGCCGTCAAAGGGCTCGGCGGGTTCCACCTCGCCTGCCGGGCGGATCGGGAAGACGTCGTGGAGCGGTTGCGGCGGAGAAAACACCGGGACGACAAGCCGTTCGCCGTCATGGTCGCCGATCTGGCGGGGGCGAGACAGATCGCGGAACTGACGGGAGAAGCGGAGGAATTGCTGACGGGGGCGATTCGACCGATTGTGCTGACACCCGCGAAGCCGCAAGCGGCCCTCGCCCCCGGCGTAGCGTCGGGGTGATGTTGCCCTATACGCCGCTACACCATCTTTTGTTTGCGACGGGACTGGGTCCGCTGGTGATGACCAGCGGGAATGTCTCCGACGAACCGATCATCGCCGACAACGACGAGGCGATGACGCGACTGACGCAGATCGCCGACGCGGTACTGCTGCACGACCGGCGGATCCGCCACGCGATCGACGACAGCGTGGTGCAATTGCACCGGGATGGGCGGCTGTGCGTGCTGCGGCGGGCGCGGGGGTTTGCCCCCATGCCGGTGCGGCTGGACGGACTGGAGGAGGCCCTCGGTACGGACGGCCCCGCTGTGCTGGCGGTGGGGGGCGAGCTCAAGAGCGCCCCGGCCCTGCTGGCGCGCGGGAGCGCTGTGCTGGGCGAGCACGTGGGCGATTTGAAAGACGCCCGCGTCTACCGCCACTTCATGGACTCCGTCGCGGGCATGGAGGAACTGTTCGACGTCTCGCCCGGCCTGATCGCCGCCGACCTGCACCCGCAGTACCTCTCGACGGAATACGCCCTGCGCCGGCATCGCGGGCTCTTGCCCGGGCGGCCGGCCTGCCCGGTCGTCCGCGTGCAGCACCACCACGCCCATATCGCCGCCTGCCTGGCCGAGAACGCCCGCCCGGGCCCGGCCATCGGGCTGGCGTGCGACGGCGTCGGCTATGGCGACGACGGGGCCGGCTGGGGCGGCGAGGTGCTTCTCGCCGATCTGGCAGAGTATCGCCGCCTGGGCCACCTGCGGTACACCCCGCTGATCGGGGGCGACGCGGCGGCGAGGCAGACGTGGCGTCCGGCGGCGGGGGCCCTGTGGGAGGCCTTCGGCCCCGACTGGCGCCGCCACCTGCCGCCCACCCACGCCCCGGTCGACGAAGACTCCCTCGCCCAGGCCGAGACGCTGCTCGCCTCGCCCGTCGCGACGATTCCCTCCAGCAGCCTGGGGCGATGGTTCGACGCGGTGAGCTGGCTGTGCGGGCTGGCCTGGGCCAACACGTACGAAGGGCAGGCCCCGATGGCGCTCGAGGCCGCCGTCGAGGCGGGTATAATGCAAAGCTATCCGTTCGAGCTGTCCGCCGGCTCGCCGTTCCTGATCGACCTGAGGCCGATGGTGCGACAACTGACGGCCGACCTGATCGCGGGCGTTTCGCCCGGGCGCGTCGCGGCGAAGTTTCACAATACCGTCAGCGGGTTCCTCGTGGCCGCGGCCGTGCGGGCGCGGGAAGGCACGGGGGTGAACGTGGCGGCCCTGTCGGGCGGGTGCTTCGCCAACCGCGTGCTGACGGCCGGCGTGTGCAAAGGACTCACCGACGAGGGCTTCGAGGTCCTCATGCACCGGCTCGTGCCGTGCAACGACGGGGGGGTGGCCCTGGGCCAGGCGGTGGTGGCCGCGGGGCAATGGAAACGTAAACGGGAGCCCAACGATGTGTCTGGCAGTGCCCGCTCGGATTGAAACGATGGCGGACGGGCGAGGAACCGTCGAGCTGGACGGCAACCGCGCGAACGTCTCGCTCGTGCTCGTGCCCGAGGCCCGCGTGGGCGACTGGGTGCTCGTGCACGCCGGCTACGCGATAACCCGTCTCGACGAGGCCGAG
>JAPLNA010000344.1:0-5461 GCA_026693065.1 Planctomycetota bacterium | reverse complement strand
CACCTACGACCTGCTCAAGCAGATGGGCGAGCGGGCCCTCCGGCTGGCGGAGGACGATCGTGACTGACTCGCGGGTGGACAGCATTGGCCGGCTGTGCGGGCTGCTCGCGCGGAAGCAGGCGCTCGTGCAGATCATGGAGATCTGCGGCACGCACACGATGGCGATCGCCCGCGGGGGGCGGCGGGGGCTGTTCCCCGAGCCGCTGCGGCTGGGCAGCGGGCCCGGGGCCCCGGGGTGCGTGACCGACCAGGCGTATATCGATCAAGCGGAATATCTCGACCTCGGGCGAGCGGGTGAGAAGCCGGTGGTCGCCACGTACGGCGACATGGTTCGCGTGCCGGGGCGGTTGGGTTCGCTGGGCGAGGCCCGGGGCGCGGGGGCCGAAGTCGAGATCGTCTACTCCGCCGAGAACGCCGTCGACATCGCCCGCAAGAATCCGGCGAGGCAGGTGGTGTTCCTGGGCGTGGGGTTCGAGACGACAGCGCCGGGGACGGCCCTGGCCGTCAAGGCCGCCCGCGCCGGAGGGGTCACGAACTTCTCCGTCCTGGTCGCCCACAAAACCGTCCTGCCCGCCATGCGGGCCCTGCTGGCCGCGCCGGACGTTCGCATCGACGGCTTCCTGTGCCCCGGGCACGTGAGCGTGATCCTCGGTTGGCAGGCGTACGAGCCCATCGCCCGCGAGCACGGGCGCCCGTGCGTCGTGGCTGGGTTCGACCCCGAGCAGGTCCTGCTGGGCATCGAGGCGATTCTAACGCAACTGGTCGAGGGACACTCCCGGGGCGGGAACGTGTATCCGAGCGTCTCGCCGGGCGGCAACCCGGCGGCCCGGCGCCTGCTGGAAGAAGTGTTCGCCCCGTGCGACGCGCCCTGGCGGGCGATCGGGGTGATCCCCGGCAGCGGGCTGGCCTTCCGGGAGGAATGGGCCCAGTTCGACGCCGCCCGGCGGTTCTTCCTGCCCGAAATGGAAAGCTACGAATTGCCCGGCTGCCGATGCGGCGACGTCATCAGCGGGCGGGCCTTGCCCCGCCAGTGCGGGCTCTTCGCCCGCACGTGCACCCCGCGAACGCCGGTGGGCCCGTGCATGGTCTCCAGCGAGGGGGCCTGCGCCGCCACCTTCAAGTACGAAAGATGAAAGCCCCCGCGACGCCCGGGCCGATGAAGGAGCGAACGCGATGACCCCCAGCGGACACATCCAGATGGCCCACGGCGGCGGCGGGCAGATGACGGCGGAGCTGATCCGCGAGGTGATCCTGCCGGCCTTGGGCGGCGCGCCCGCCGGCCCGCTGACCGACGCGGCCGAGATCGAGGGCGCGGGGCGGTTGGCGTTCACCACCGACAGCTACGTCGTCCGCCCGCTGGAGTTTCCCGGGGGCGACATCGGCAAGCTGGCCGTCTGCGGCACAGTCAACGACCTGGCCGTCGTGGGCGCCGCGCCTATCGCCCTGAGCCTGGGCCTGGTGATCCAGGAGGGGTTCGAGATCGAACGGCTGCGGCGGTTGATGGCCTCGGCGGGGCGGGCGGCCCAACGGGCCGGAGTGCCCATCGTCACCGGCGACACGAAGGTCGTCGATCGCGAGGCCTGCGACGGGCTCATCATTAACACCGCCGGCATCGGGCGGATTGCCGACCGCGTGCGACTGGGGTTCGACCGCATTGCCGCCGGCGACAAGGTGCTGCTCTCGGGCCCGCTGGGCGAGCATAGTCTGACGATCATGACCCAGCGCGAGGGGCTGAGCATCGCGTCGGACTTGGTCAGCGACTGCGCGGCGATTCACGAACTGACCGCCGCGCTGCTGGAGCGGCTGGGCGAGGGCGTGAAGTTCATGCGCGATCCGACGCGCGGCGGGTTGGCGGCCGTCCTGGCCGACCTGGCCGAGGCGACCGGGCGGGAGATTGTCATCGACGAGCGGGCGATTCCGGTTAACCGAACGGCCCGGGCGGCGGCGTAGATGCTCGGGCTGGACCTGCTGTCGGCGGCCAACGAGGGCAAACTGGTTGCCATCGTATCGCCGGAGGCCGCGGGCGAGGCCCTGGGTCTGCTGGCCGCGTTCGAGATCGCGGCCCAGGCGGCGGTGATCGGCGAGGTCGGCCGCGGCGCCGACGTGCCGATGGTGGAGATGGTCACCGCGATCGGCGGGCGGCGTGTGGTTCAGATGCCCTACGGCGAAGACCTGCCCCGGATCTGCTGAGGGGGCGGGGGAGGCAGTTCTTGGAGAAAATGCTAGCGTAGCGGTAGGGAAAGCTGTAGAAGATACGGGTATCAAAGCTGACGTGCGATTTCACAACGACCCGAAAACGGCCGACTGTTAGTGGTGTCACAGCGAAAGAAAGGAACTTTCGATGCTGCCCAAAGTGCTGTCTAAGGATCGATTCGCCGACTTCGTCGCCCGGCTGCTGGGCGGAGGCAGAGTCTTTGCCCCGGTCGCCAAGGGGCCCCAATTCGCCTTCGCCGAAATCGCCGGGCCGGATGAAGTCTCACGAATCCGCATGGATTACGACATCTCCATCCTGCCCCCGAAGAAGCTCTTCATGCCCCAGCGGGAAACGCTGTTGACCTTCAAGGACAAGGGGCCCGAGGGCGTCCGGGCCGAGGTCAAGAGCCAGCCCACCGCCATCCTGGGCGTACACCCCTACGACCTGCACGCCATCGCCACGCTGGACGCGGCCTTCTCCAAGGGCGCCCGCGATGCGTACTACCTGGCCAAGCGGGGGGCGACCACGCTGATCGGGCTGAACGTCAAGGCCCCGGCCAACGAGAACCAGTTCGCCGCCGACATGAACGCCATCGATCCGCCGGCGGGCGGGTACGACCTGTTCCTGACGGACCTGGGCGACCGGTACTACGTCGAGATCAGCACGGGCGCCGGGGAGGCCCTGGCCGACGACGACATGTTCACCCCCGCGGGCGCGGGCGACCACAAGGGCAAGCGGGCCTACGATGCCGCCAAGGCCGCCCACTTCACCCGCAAGCTCCCCTACGACACCCGCTACCTGCCCGAACTGCTGGACGTCTCCTACGACTCGCTGATCTGGGAAGCCGCGGCCCGCCGCTGCTTCAGTTGCGGCACCTGCACGAACGTCTGCCCGACGTGCTACTGCTTCGACGTGCTGGACAAGCTGTCCATGGACGCCCACAGCGGCACGCGCGAGCGAATCTGGGACTCCTGCCAACTGGAGGGCTTCGCCGTCGTCGCCGGGGGCGAGAACTTCCGCGAGGAACGTCCCAGCCGCCTCCGCCACCGCATGTTCCGCAAGGGTAAGTACATCTTCGAACGCACCGGGCGCACCGGCTGTGTCGGCTGCGGGCGGTGCATCACCCATTGCGTCGCGAAGATTTCCATCCTCGAGGCCTTCCAGCAGATTGCCGACCAGGTGGGGGCCTGACCTCCCCGGCGGACACGAGGGTTCTACCGATGACACAGGCACTGAAAGAAAATCCTCCGCTCGTATCGGCCTACCTGCCCCGGGCCGCGAAGATCGTCGAGAAACGGAAACTCACCGACGGCGAGACGTGGTTCCGCTTCACGTTCCCGGACGCCCAGGGCGTCAAGTACCTCGCGGGCCAGTTCATGGAAGTGAGCCTCTTCGGGATCGGCGGGGCGCCGATCTCGATCTGCTCGGCCCCGGGTCAGCGGGACGACCTGGAGATGTGCGTCCGCGCCGTCGGCGACGTGACGAGGGCGATGCACGCCCTGAACGTCGGCGACACGCTGGCCCTTCGAGGCCCGTTCGGCAACGGGTTCGACATGGACACGGTGGCGGGCAAGGACCTGCTGTTCGTCGCCGGCGGGCTCGGGCTGGCGCCCTGCCGCAGCTTCATCCTCGACGCCCTCACCCGCCGCGGCCAGTTCGGGCGAGTGACGATCCTCTACGGCGGGCGAACTCCCAAGGACCTGCTCTTCCGGGATGACCTGGCCGTGTGGGCCGAACGGAAAGACGCCGAGTTCTTCGTCACCGTCGACCGCCCCGACGCCGACTGGAAGGGGCGCACCGGCGTGATCACGACGCTGTTCCGCCAGGTGGCCAAGAGCGACCCGGCCCGGACGGCGGCGTTCATCATCGGCCCGCCGATCATGTTCAAGTTCGCCGTGCTGGAGGCCCTGGGCCGGGGGCTGGGCAAGACCAACATTCACTGCTCGCTCGAACGCCGCATGAAGTGCGGGCTGGGCATGTGCGGGCACTGCCAGATCCGCAACGTCTACGTCTGCCAGGAAGGCCCCATCTTCAGCTACGCCGACGTCATCCGACTGCGCGAAGGTATTTAGTACGTAGTACCTGGTTTCCCGGAGATAACCGATGGCAAAACCGAGAGTGGCGTTTCACGACTTCACCAGTTGCGAGGGCTGCCAGTTGCAGGTTCTCAACTGCGAGGACGAGATCCTCGGCATCCTGGCCGCCGTGGACATCGTCAACTTCCGCGAGGCGATCGACGAGAAGAGCGAGGACTACGACATCGCCTTCATCGAAGGCGCCATCACGCGGGACAGCGACATTCCGCGGCTGCAGGAAATCCGCCAGCGGGCGAAGATCCTCGTCGCCCTGGGCGCCTGCGCCTGCACCGGCGGGCTGAACGTGCTGAAGAACTTCCGCGGCATCGAGGCGTCGATGAAGACCGTGTACGGCGAGGCCGCCGGGTGGTACGAGACCTCCGCGGCCCGGCCCATCGACGCGGTCGTGAAGGACGACGCGAAGGTGCACGGTTGCCCGATCCCGACGGAAGAATTCCTGGAGCTCGTCAAGAGCGTGCTGGCCGGGCGGACGCCGCAGATCCCCGACTATCCCGTGTGCGTGGAGTGCAAGCTCCGGGAGAACGTCTGCCTGTACCACAAGGGGCAGTACTGCATGGGCGTGGTCGCCCGGGCCGGGTGCAAGGCCTGGTGCCCCAGCTACGGCGGGCGATGCTACGCTTGCCGCGGGCTCATCAGCGACCCGAACAACAAGGCCGCCAAGGAAATCCTGGATGAAAAGGGACTGACGATCCAGAACGTCCTCGACGAATTCCGCCTGTTCAACGGCGTCTACGACGTCGCCAAGGAGTAGCCTTACGCCATGGCCAAGAACCTCGATATCAACGTTCACCACCTCACCCGCGTGGAAGGCCACGGCAACATCGTGGTCCGCGCCCGCGACGGCAAGGTCGAGACCTGCCAGCTCGACATCGTCGAGACGCCCCGCGTCTTCGAGAGCATGATCGTCGGGCTCAACTGGCGCGACACGAGCCTGCTGACCTGCCGCATCTGCGGCATCTGCTCGGTGGGGCACACGCTGGCGTCCATCCAGGCCACCGACGACGCGTTCGGCACGAAGCTCACGCCCGAGAGCTACGCGATGCGGCAACTGATGTGCATGGCCGAGCAGCTTCAGAGCCACGTGCTTCACGTGTACTTCCTGGCCGCCCCGGACGCCCTGGGCGTGGGCAGCGTGATTCCGCTGGCCGGGACGCACCCGGAGGTTGTCGTC
>JAPLNA010000343.1 GCA_026693065.1 Planctomycetota bacterium | reverse complement strand
TCGCGCCGTTCTGGCCGCAGGACCACAAGACCAGTCTCGTCCCGGCGTACGTGGTGAAGTTCCGCCTGGAACACCTGGACCGCGTGCGGTGGACGAGCTTCCCGGCCACGCTGACCCGCAAGGGCGTGCTGCGGTTTGGACTCAAGATGCCCGATGCCGTCGTTACAGAGCAGGGCGGGCGCGTGCGGGTCGAGTATGGCGTGCACGTGGGCATGGAGATCAAGACCGGCGAGGGCGGGGCCGAGCGGGATTACTCCCCCACCAGCCGGCGCGTGAGCGTGGCGGGAAAGTCCCTCGATCAGCTCGTCCCGATCGCGGGCGAGTGGGTTGTGCGGAACGGCATGCTCGAGGCCGCCTATGACCTCAGTGAGAACAAGACGCTCGAACTGTCGGCGGCCCTGGTGGGCTACTGCGGCGATGGGCTCTTCGAGCGGCTGGGCGAGCCGATGCGGATGAAGTACGCCGCGATGTGGGCGAGCTCCGACGAGGTCGCGGACTTCGTCGTCAAGAACGCCAAGGCCCTGTGCGAGAAGTCCGCCAAGTTCGACGCCCTCTGGTCCGACAGCTCGCTGCCGCTGGCCGCGCAGGAACTCTCGGCCACCAGCTTCCAGAGCTACCTCATGTGCACGCTCTGGTGCGTGGGCGAGAAGCCAAAGGAGTGGTTCAGCGTCTGGGAAGGCTCGTGCTGGTTCAACTCGACGGTGGACGTGACGTACAACGAGGCGATGTTCTACTTCGCCTGCTGGCCCGAACTGCTCGAGCTGGTGTTCGAGGAGTGGACGCACCACACCGACCCGGCGGAGGCCGGGCGAACCCTACACCACGACATGGGCGCGGGCTGGTCGGCCAACGGGCAGAGCTACCCCCACCTCATGCCCGTGGAGGAAAACTCCAACTGGCTGTTGCTGCTGTACGCCCATGGGCGGTGGTGGGACAGGCCCGAGCTATACGCCAAGTACCTCGCGTTCAACCGGAGCATGGTGGACTACCTGCTCTGGGCCGACTCGACGGGCAACGGGTTCCCCGACCGCGGGACGGCCAACACCATCGACGACGCCACGCCGGCCGTCCAGTACGGGCGGGACAACGTGTACCTGGGCATCAAGCGTCTGGGCGCCCTTCACGCCGCCGCTCGCATGTTCGAGGCCGCCGGCGACAAGGCCTACGCCGCCACGTGCACCAAGGCGGTCGCCCAGGCCGTGCGAACCCTCAACGCCGGCTGGCTGGGCGACCACTGGGGCGTCTGCCTGGACAAGTCCGCCAAGGGGCTCATCGACTGCTGGACGCACAAGCCCCTGCCCTACAAAACCCTCCCCGGCTGGGACGCCTACAGCCTCTACACCACCAACGGGCTGCTGCCGCTGATGATGGTCGACGACCTGCCCCCGGGCCTGTCCGCCGACCGACTCCGCCAGGACGTCCTCAACTCCTGCCGCAAGAGCATGACCCGTTACGGCTGCGCCCACTCGAGCATGGACACGACGCACATGTGGGTCTCGATGAACGTCTGGCGCGACTGTGCGGCCGGTTACCTCGGCGAGGACATGCTCGCCAACTGCGAGCGGTACTGGGCGCAGCAGCTCTTCGCCAACGGCCCCGGGGCGGAGAAGCCCAACTGCTTCACCGAAACCAGCCTGACCAACAACCTGGTCTGGTATCCACGGAACACGGCGATCTTCGCCCTGACAATGAGCATGCCGCGGCTGCGGATCAACCGCGCCAAGAAACAGGCCGTCACGATCGACCCGATCTCCCCCGGCCGCTGGCCCCTGCTGCCCCTGGCCGACTGGAAGAAGGGCACGGTCCCCGTCGCCGAGGTCAACCGCGCGGGCAAGGCGCTCAAGACGAAGCTCCATAAGGCCGCCAAAGGAGGCCGCAAATGAAAGGCCTCACCTGGGTCCTGACGGCTCTGGTATTAGCGCCGATGCCGGCGGTCGGCGGGCCCGCGGAGAAGGCTCCGCCGGCGCGGACGGAGACGACGTCGGCGCTGGCGGCGTTGGGGGTGGCCGATGACGGCAAGGCCGTCGAGGTCGCCCAGGGCGGGAAGATCCTCGTGCACCTGCCCGGGGATGTTTCGGGCAAAGGGCGGTGGTCCCGCGTGCCCTCGCCGCTGGGGCCCCTGACCGTTCTCGAGAACCGCGTCGACCGCACCTCGCGGGACGGTAAGGTCGTCAAGGAAACGTACGTCTTCAGCTATCGGACGACGGCGCCCGGCACGGTGGCCCTTCAGTTCGCCGGCACCGGCGCGGGGCCGGTCAAGAACATCCAGTTCACCGTCACGATCGTGCCCTCCGTGCTGGGCGAACGCCTGGCGGACATGCGGGCCGCTACCGCACACATGGCGGTGGGTGTCAGCTTCGTGGACGTCAACGACAAGGCTTTCACGGACGTCTACCTGGCCTCGCCCAACGCGCAGTTCAAGGGCGACAAGCCGGTCATCCGCCTGTCAGCCGGGGAGGCCCGGCGGCTGGTGGAGGCCCTGGCCGACAGCGGCTGCCTCAACCAGGCCGTGCGCTACGACCTGCCCCTGACCAAGCCCATCATCAGCAACACGCCTACCTGCACGCTGACGATCCTCGGGCCCGACGGCTATCTGCTGCACCTGGAACTGGGCTGGGATCTGGCCGCGCTGACCCGGTTAGACTCCCTGGCCGGGGCGTTGGACGCCAAAGGCCAGGCCCAGCTCAAGAAGGCCCTGGCCCCGCTGGAGGCCCACCGGGCCCAGTGGCAGGCCGCGACCACCCAGCCGGCCACCCAGCCGCACTGAGCTCCCCTAGCCCTGCCCGGCCAGGGCGTTTTGGGCGGCGGCGTCGCAGAGGCTCTCGACCTCGTCCGGGCCGGTGATGCACGGGCCCAGGTCGCGGAGCAGGCCGTCCTGGATGTTGTACACCCACCCGTGCACCGACACGCTCTGCCCACGCCCCCAGGCGTCCTGGAGGATCGTCGTGCCGCAGACGGTGCGGACCTGCTCGATCACGTTCAGTTCGCACAGGCGGTCGAGCATCGCGTCGGAACCGCTCACGGCGTCGAGCCCGTGGCGGTGCCGCGTGTATACGTCCCGGACGTGGCGGAGCCAGTTGTCGATCAGCCCGTTGCCCGGTCGGCCCACCGCCGTCGCCACCCCCCCGCACCCATAGTGCCCGCACACGATGACGTCGCGGACGCCGAGCACCTCGATGGCGTATTGGATGACCGAGAGGCAGTTGAAGTCGGTGTGGACGACGACGTTGGCGACGTTACGGTGGACGAACAGTTCGCCCGGCCGCAGCCCGACGATTTCGTTGGCGGGCACGCGACTGTCGCTGCAGCCGATCCACAGATACCTCGGCGACTGCTGCCGCGCCAAATCAGCAAAGAACCCCGGCTGCCCCTTCTGCATCCGAGCGACCCAGTCGCGGTTGTTCTTGAACAGATGTTCGAGGGTTCTCATGAGTGTGTCCTTGGGGGCTTGGGGGTGGACGGTTTGCCCGGCGGGTCAACGCGGATCGGGGGTTCGGATCGCGGGAGGGCGGCGACGACCAGCCAGCAGAGGATGGCCCAGGCCAGCCCGGCCGCCCAGCCCCCCAGGATGTCGGTGGGATAGTGCACTCCCAGGAACGCGCGGCTGATGCCCACCAGCAGGGCCAGGACCACCCAGGCCGCCACCACGCAGACGCGGGCGGACAACGGGGCCAGGGCCCGGGCAGTCATGGCCCCGAGGGTGAGGTAGACGACGGTGGAGAGCATGGAATGCCCACTGGGAAAGCTGGGGGAGGTAACGACCTCCAGGTGGGCCACCACCGAGGGCCTGACCCGGGCGAACAGCTCCTTGAGCCCGACGATGATCACGCTGCCCCCGACGGTCGCCCCCGCCAGCAGCCACATCGCCCGGCGCTTGCCCATGCAGTAGAGGAACCCGGCCGTCCCGAGGGTCACGAGCGTCAGCACCGTAGCGCCGCCCAGCGCGCTGATATCCCTCGCCGCCGCGGCCACCCACGACGGGCCGATCGGGATCCTCAGGTCGCTGTCCCGGCGAAGCGAACGCAGCACGAATTCGTCGAAGGCCTGCGAGTCGCGGTCCTCGACCTTGTCGGCGACGGTGACGAAGCACAGCCCGCCGACGGCGACCGCCAGCAGCAGGACCAGGATGAGCGTTTCCTGATGGAACAGGTCTCGCAGGAGCCGGAGTATCTTCATCATGCCCTCTCTCAGCCGGCGGGGGACCCTCGGGGCCACGCTCCGCCCAGCCCGACAACGCCAACGTCACACAGGAACACCCCCCTATAATGCCCTCCATCCCCGCCGGCGGCAAGGGTTGCCTGCGGCGCCGCGGACGAAAGGCGCCGGGCGCGTGCGGCAAAAATACTGGAACTCCCGCGAGAACTCGGGCAGAATCCCACGTCGAAGCGGCGCGAGGTAGGGTGTCCGAGCGGTTTAAGGAGCCGGTCTTGAAAACCGGTGTGCCCGAAAGGGTACCGTGGGTTCGAATCCCTCCCCTACCGGTCGAGACCGTAAACCGAAACGATTTGGAAGAAAGGATATCGGCCATGGCAAAACGTGTACGCGTCGGCGTGATCGGGCTTGGGTTCGCGGGCACGGAGCATCTCAAGGGCTATCGCGCCACCGCGGCGGCCGAGGCCGAGGTCGTCGCCCTGTGCGACCTCCAGAGCGACCTGCTGGCCAGCAAGGCCCAGGAGTTCGGCATCAAGAAGACCTTCACGAACTATCACAAGATGCTCCAGATGGACGGCCTGGACGCCGTGGACGTGTGCATCCCCAACGACCTGCACGCCCCGGCCACGCTGGACTCGCTGCGGGCGGGCAAGCACGTGATCTGCGAGAAGCCCCCGGCGCGGAGCGCCAAGGAAGCCCGCCAGATGGCCGACATGGCCAGGAAGATGGGCAAGACGCTCATGTACGCCGTGGTGCTGCGGTTCACGTCGGCGGCCCAGTACCTCAAGCGATGCATCAACGACGGCATGCTGGGCGACATCTACTGGGGCCGGACGGTGTACCATCGCCGCCGCGGCATCCCCATCGGCGCCAAGGCGTGGTTCGTCGACAAGAAGCGGGCCGGCGGCGGTTCGCTCATCGACATCGGCGTACACGCCCTCGACCTGGCCTGGTGGCTCATGGGCGCCCCCAAGCCCAAGAGCGTCTGCGGGGCCTCGTATACCAAGTTCGCCCACCTCGTGCCCCCGAGCGTTCACTACAACGTGGAAGACTCGGCCTTCGCGATGGTGCGGTTCGTCAACGACGCCACGCTGATCCTCGAGTGCAGTTGGTCGCTCAACCAGGCCGGCGGGAGCATTCAGCAACTGGCCGGCACCAAGGGCGGGGCGGAGATGCACCCGCTGAAGATCTTCACGGAGACCGACGGCGTGCTGGCCGACCTGATGCCCCAGCCGGCCGGCAACGACTGGTACGGCGACGAGGTTCGCCATTTCGCCGTCAGCATCCAGAACCGCCGCCAGCCCCTGGCGACAGCCGAGCAGGGCGTGCAACTGATGCAGATGCTCGACGCGGTCTACGAGTCCCAGCGGACCGGGCGCGAGGTTCGCATCCGGTAGTTGGTTTCTCACCCCATCCGTCCAGCGATCGAGTCCGTTTTCATTCCCATATCCTTTCCCAATCCCTTTTCTATCTCGTCCCTGAATCCCATAATCCCCGTCTCCCTGCCGCGCACACCGATCGGCCCCCGCCTCGCCACAGGACCTCCCATCCCCCTCCGCGCCAAAGACCGATTGGCCCGGCGCGGGAATGTATCGTAGGTTGTTGATGTGCCCTCCGCGCCGGCCTGGCCGGTCGGTGGGGCATTGGCAGCCCAAGGCGACGGGCCCCGGAACGGCCGGTGCCCCGGTTGCCGGAGGGGCCGGCTCCCGAGCCGGCGAAGAAAGAGGTTGGCGGCATGAGCACACGAAACGGCTTCACGCTCGTCGAGATCCTGATTGTGGTGATC
>JAPLNA010000342.1 GCA_026693065.1 Planctomycetota bacterium | reverse complement strand
GGCCGCCCTGCCGGGCAGCGAACGTGAACTCACCCCCGCGGCCCTGGAAAAATTCCTGCTGACCCTCTGGCACCGCGACCGCGACGATGAGGCCCGGGGGGTGATAGACCTGACGGCCCGCGCCCTGGAACAGTTACAGAGACCAGGCCGGTGAGGTGACGAGCCCGCGGGCCAAATTCGAAATCCGAAACACCCCCGAAGGATAAGAGACCATGACCGACATCCGCTCCCGCATCCGCACGCCGCACAAACACAACGCCCTCGTGCTCGAGCCCTCGTGGCAGCCGGGCGAGTTCGACAGCCATTTCGTCGACTGCCCCTTCCTCTTCAGCGACGCCGGGCGGTATTACATGACCTTCGTCGGCTACGACACGATCGGGTATCGCACGGGCCTGGCCGGTTCGAGCGACCTGGTGCACTGGACGAAGGAGGGGCTGATCCTCGACCGCGGGCCCGCCGGCTCGGTCACCCAATACAACGCCGCCCTCACCTGCATCCTTCGTGACAACGCCCTCTACGGCCCCGGGCAGGCGAGGAAGATCGACGGGCGATACGTGGGGGCGTACCACGCCTACCCGAACCCCGGCTGCGAGAACGGCCCGGCCGTCATCGGGCTTTGCTTCAGCGAAGACCTGCGGCACTGGACGGTGGGCGAGCCGGTGCTCCGCCCCGGGCCGGTCGGGGCGTGGGACGGCGGCGGGCTGTACAAGGCATGGATCCTCGAGCACGCGGGCGTGTTCTACCTCTTCTACAACGCCAAGGACCGCGATGAGGGCGGCTGGCGGGAACAGACGGGGCTGGCGACCTCGAAGGACCTGGTCCACTGGACGCGGCACGGAGACCGTCCGCTGATCCCCAACGGGCCCGCCGGCAGCATCGACGAGATCTTCGCCTCCGACCCCTGCGTGCTCCACGACGGGGCCGACTGGGTGATGTTCTACTACACCCTCGACGCCCAATGCGTCACCCGCGAGACGGCCGCGATCTCCCGCGACTTGCTGACCTGGACGAAGATCGACGAGGTGCTCATCGACGTGGGCCCCGTCGGCCACATCGACAGCCGCTACGCCCACAAGCCCGGCGTGATCGCTCACGCGGGACGGCTCCATCATTTCTACACCGCGGTGGCCCCCTGCCCCGACGGCAAGGTCGGGGCGATCGAAACCGGCGAGATCCGCGGCATCTCTTTCGCCCGCAGTTGAGAATCGTTTTCCCGGTTCTTCTGAAATCCGTGTAATCCGTGTAATCTGTGGACCATGGTCCCCTCCCCCGACAATCTCGCCGCCGCCCGCCGCCGCATGGTGGAAGAGCAACTGCGCGGCCGCGGCATCCGCGACGGGCGCCTGCTCGCGGCGTTTTACGACGTGCCGCGGGAGGCCTTTGTGCCGCCCGAAAGGCAGCACGAGGCGTATGAGGATCACCCCCTCCCCATCGGCGAGGGCCAGACCGTTTCCCAGCCGTACATAGTCGCGATGACCCTCGAGGCCCTGGCGCTCAAGGGGCCCGAGCGCGTGCTGGACGTGGGGGCGGGCAGCGGGTATCAGACGGCCCTGCTGGCCAGGCTCGCGCGGGAGGTGTACGCGATCGAGCGGATCGAGGCCCTGAGCGTCCGGGCCGGGGATATCCTCGCACGGCTGGGCGTGACGAACGTGCGGTGGCGGACGGGGGACGGCACGCTGGGCTGGCCCGAGGCCGCCCCGTTCGAGGCCATCTGCTGCGGCGCCGCCGGGCCCGATGTCCCCCGGGCCTGGCTGGACCAACTCGCCGAGGGCGGACGGCTGGTCGCGCCCGTCGGCGGACGCGAGGTGCAGGAACTGGTCCTGCTCACCCGCCGCGGCGACCGCTTCGACCGCCGCAAGCTCTGCGACTGCCGCTTCGTCCCCCTGATCGGCCAACACGGCTGGCCCGAGTAATCTCATCGGCCCTTCCTCTTCGCGGG
>JAPLNA010000341.1:6329-12199 GCA_026693065.1 Planctomycetota bacterium | reverse complement strand
GAGTAAGCGCGAGGCCAACGAGGCCGCCGGCGTCAGCAACACACCCGGCGGCGGAAAACAGGGGATGGCTCGTGGCGGGCGCCAAGGCCTAAGGTATGCCTTCAAGCCTACCCGCCCGAGACCGGCGTTGGTTGAGCGAGGTTGCACCGATGGGATGGTACCCCGGGAGCGGCTGGGCGTTCGCAGAGGAAGGCCCTTCCGTTTCGAGGGTGTTCCGGGCCGGACCTTGGGCCCGGGACCAACAGCGGCCCGTCGTCGAGGCCTGACGAGGGGAAGGACGGCTCTTTGACAACCGAATAGGGTTCTTTCCCGGCCAGAGGCCCTCACCACGATTTCTGCCGGAAAGTTCTGCCACACCGGGAATCGGAGGCGTCGACAAGTCTGCTTGCTTCCAAAACCCGAGCGTCGCATAATCGGAAACCTGCTTATCGAGATGAACCCCGCGCACGCGGTCTGGCGGAAGCGGGAAAGGGACGCGGCCAGGGCGGCAGGGGGAACAGGAGCGATTGGATATGAGCGATGGAATGGGAACGACGTTGAGGCCGTTGGCGATGACCCCGCTGGGGGCTGGGACGATCCGGCCGCGGGGGTGGCTTAAGAGGCAGTTGAGGATTCAGGCCGACGGGCTGAGCGGGCATTTGCAGGAGTTCTGGGCGGACGTGAAGGACAGCGGGTGGATCGGCGGGAAGGCCGAGGCGTGGGAGCGGGCGCCGTACTGGCTGGACGGGCTGGCGCCGCTGGCGGCGCAGTTGGCCGATGAGAGGCTGCTGGCCGTCGCGAAGCGGTACATCGACTACATCCTCGAGCACGCGGGCGAGGACGGGTGGCTGGGGCCCGACCGGGTCAAGCCGGCCAACCAGCGGGACCCGTGGCCGGTGTTCATCATGCTCAAGGTGCTCACGCAATGGCACGAGATCACGGGCGAGGCGAGGATCCTCGACGCGATCGAGAAATGTCTGAAGGCGATGGCGGTTCACTTGAAGGCGCGCCCGATGTTCGAGTGGGGCAAGAGCCGATGGGGGGATCTGTCGGTGACGGTCGAGTGGATGTACGACCGCCGGCCGGGGCAGTGGCTACTGGACCTGGGGGCGTTGGCGCACGCGCAGGGGTACGCCTGGCGGGCCCACTTCGAGTGCTTCAAGTATTTCGCCCGGATGACGGAGGCGTGGGACCAGACCACGCACGTGGTGAACAACGCGATGGCGGTCAAGTCGTCGGGGGTGTGGTATCGCCAGTGCGGCGAGGAGGCCGAGCGGAACGCCGTGTTCGACATGATCGAGAAGCTCGACCGATATCACGGCCAGGCGACGGGGATATTCAGCGGGGACGAGCATTACGCCGGGCGGAGCCCCTCGCAGGGGACCGAGACGTGCGCGGTGGTCGAGTACATGTACTCGCTGGAGGTGCTGCTGTCGGTGCTGGGCGATCCGTCGCTGGCGGACCGGCTGGAGCGGATCGCCTACAACGCCCTGCCGGCGCCGTTCTCGGCGGACATGTGGACGAGGCAGTACGACCACATGCCCAACCAGGTGATCTGCCGGAACCACCCGGACCGCCCGTTCACGACGAACAACACCGACGCGAGCTGTTACGGCGTGGAGACCAACTACGGCTGCTGCACGGCGAACATGCACCAGGGGTGGCCCAAGTTTGTGAGCCATTTGTGGATGAAGACGGCGGCGGGGCTGGCGGCGGTGGCGTGGGGGCCGTGCGAGTTCCAGACGAACGTGGGCGAGGCGAAGGTCGCCGTCGAGGTGGAGACGGAGTATCCCTTCCGGGATACCGTCACGGTGACGGTGAAGACGGACAGGCCGGCGACGTTCGCGATCGACCTGCGGATTCCAGGGTGGTGTGAAGGGGCGACGGTGGACCGCCGAGCCGCAAGCGGCGGGGGCATGCACCGCGTGGAAGGGGAGTGGTCCGGGACGCGGAAGATCGAGCTGAAGTTCCCGATGAAGGCGAGGTTGGAACGGCGGTTCAACAACGCCGCGAGCATCAGTCGCGGGCCGCTGGTGTATTCGCTGACGATGGGCGAGTTGTGGAAGCCCTTCGGCGGCAATCCGGAGCATCCCAGTTGCGAGGTGTATCCGACGACGCCGTGGAATTACGCCATCGACGTGTCGGAGGAGACCCTCGAGAAGGACGTGACGTTCGCGGAATCGCCGGTCGGCGAACGGCCGTTCACGCCGGATGGCGCGCCGGTGGTCGCGACGGTTCGCGGGCGGCAGGCGCCCGAGTGGGTGCTGGTCCGTCACGCGGCGGACGTCCCGCCGGTCTCGCCGGTGAAGACCGAGCAGCCGGTGGAGACGCTGACGCTGATCCCGTACGGGTGCGCGAACCTGCGGGTGACGGAGATGCCGACGTTGCGGTGAGGGGGGAAATAAGAAAACGCCCGCGACGGGCGCGGGCGTGGGGGACTGGATAAAGACTACCGGCTACCGGCTACGGGCTACCGGTTACTGTCGTCAAACCACCTGGACGGCGCGGCCGCGGCGGCGTTTGCGGTTGATGGTGTCGCGGCCGGCTTTGGTGCGCATGCGGGCGCGGAAGCCGGATTTGCGGGCTCGTTTACGATGGGATATTCTGTGCGGGTAATGCATCACTCACCTCGAAAACCGTCTTTGCACTCCGCCCCTGCCGCCTGGCAAGTCGGGCGAGTCGAGAAGTGTACCGGGGGGAAAACGCTTTGGCAAGAGGTTTTTTTGCCCGAGGCAAGAGTTTCTTGCTGGTGGGCGGCGGGCGGGGCGGACATAATGCCGACGTGGCCAAAGAGATCGAAGTCAAATACCGGCTGGCCCATCCGCGAGCGTTCCGCGAGACGCTGCGTCGCGCCGGGGCGGTCTTCCTGGGCAGGGCGGTCATTTGCGATGACTACTTCGACACGCGTGAGCTGGCGTTGCTGGCCGGCGATAGCGGGCTGCGGCTGCGGCGCCGCCGGACGCTCCGCCCCGGGCCCGGCGTGCCGGCGGGGGAGGCGGGGAGTCAGTTGACGTACAAGGGCCCGGCCGACCGCCGCAGCCGGGTGAAGATCCGCCGCGAGATCCAGACGCGCGTGGAAGACCCGGCCGCCCTGGCCCAACTGCTGGAGGCCCTCGGGTTTGTGCCGATGGTGCGGATCGAGAAGCGGCGGAGCAGTTTCCGCCTGGGCCCGTGCAGCGTGGAGGTGGACGAACTGCCCCTGCTGGGATGGTTCGCGGAGATCGAAGGCCCATCCCCCCGGGCGCTGGCCCAGGCGGCGGCGAAGTTGGGCCTGACGGGACCGGGCCTGCGAGACCACTACGTCGGCCTGCTGACCGCCCGCTGCAAGCGAATCTCGCGGTCCTGCCGTCAGGTCACCCTCGCCCATTGCCGGGTGTGCCCCCACCGACCGGCCCGTGGGCGCATGTGAGGGCGACGCGCGGGATGAGAGAAAATTTCCAACATGCCGGCGAACCGGGCATACCCCGGCCGCGTAGAGAGTTGCGAGGGGCGTCCGCGCCCTCGGTCTGACTATGCCTGGATTCTGGGAGTGAGAGATGGCTCACGATTTGATTAAGCACTCGGTGGAAGCCGAGACCGGCCGTGCGAGTTTGTTGATCGTCGGCATCCTTCTGGGCGGCGTGCTGGTGATGGCCTCCTACGCCGCCGAGGCCCTCTTCGGCGGCCAGAGCGGCCAGGAGGAGTTCCACAGCCGTCTGCTCGCCCTGGCCGGGGCGCTCCTGCTGGGCATCCCCATCATCATTCACGCTGCCAAGCACCTCTTTCACGGCCACGCGCACATGGACGGGCTGGTGGCGTTGGCGGTGATCGCCGCCCTGGCGGCGGGGGAGCCCAAGACCGCCGGCGTGGTGGCGTTCTTCCTGCTGCTGGCGAACCTGATCGAGACTCGGACGGCCCTGGGGGCTCGGGCGAGCATCGAGCACCTGGTGCGGCTGGCGCCCAAGAAGGCCCACCGGCTGCGGGAGGGGGCGGAAGAGGAAGTCGACGCGGGCCAGTTGGCCCCCGGCGACGTCGTCCGCGTCCGCCCGGGCGACAACATCCCCGCCGACGGGCAGGTCGTCGCGGGAGGCAGTTCGGTCAATCAGGCCAACGTCACCGGCGAGAGCATGCCGGTGGACAAGGCCGTCGGCGACGAGGTGTTCTCCGGCACGAACAACATGGAGGGCGTGATGGAGGTCCGCGTCACCCGCGCCGGCGAGGACACCACGCTGGGGCAGGTGCGAAAGCTGATCCTGCGGGCGGAGAAGACCCGCATTCCCATGATGCGGCTGATCGACCAGTACGCGGGGTTCTACACCCCGACGATCCTGATGATAACGGCCGTCGTGCTCTACCTGACGCACAACACCGGCGACGCGATGGCCCGGGCGATCACCATGCTCGTCGTCGCCTGCCCGTGCGCCCTGGTGCTGGCGGTGCCGACGGCGATGGTGGCGGCGTTGTCGTGTGCGGCCCGGTTGGGCATCCTGGTCAAGGACGTTTCGACGATCGAGGCGGCGCGGGACCTGACGGCGTTCGTGTTCGACAAGACCGGCACGCTGACGACGGGGCAGTTGAGCGTGACGCGGATGAAGCCCGCCCCCGGGGTGGACGGGGCGGACCTGCTGGCCGCCGCCGCGGCGGTGGAAAACCTCTCCAAGCACCCGGTGGCCCGGGCAGTGATGGTCGTCGCGAACAAGGCGGGGCTCGCCCCGGCCGCCGCGACGGAGTTCCAGGAAACCCCCGGGCGCGGCGTGCGGGCGAAGGTGGGCGGCGCGGTTGTCCGCGTCGGCCGCCGGGCCTGGCTGGAGGAGCAGGGGGTCTCGTTCGAGGCCCTCAGCGGACCCGACTTCGCCGAGCCCGAGGGGCTGAGCACGCTGTTCGTCGCCCGCGACGCGGCCGTGCTCGGGTGGATCGGGCTGGAAGACCGCACCCGCGCCGACGCCCGGGCGGCCATGGACGACCTCCGGGCCGCGGGGATTCGCGAACTGGTCATGGTCACCGGCGACCGCTGGTCGGTCGCCCGGCGGGTCGCCCGCGAGATGGGCTGCACCGAGGTGCAGGCCGAGGTGCTTCCCCAGGACAAACTCGATCTGGTGGCGGACATGAAGGCCCGGGGTCATAAGGTGGCGGTAGTGGGCGACGGGGTGAACGACGCCCCGGCCCTGGCCGCGGGGGACCTGTCGATCGCGATGGGGGCCGCCGGAAGCGACGTGGCGATCAACTCGGCCAACATCGCCCTGATGAACAACGACCTGAACCGCCTGGCGTTTCTGGTTCGCCTGAGCCGCCGGACGACGGCGGTGATTCACCAGAACCTGATCTTCGGGGTGGTGTTCGTGGTGACGTTCATGGTGCTGGCGGGTCTGGGCATCCTGACGCCGATCGTCGGGGCGATCCTGCACGCGGTGGGGGCGACGGTGGTGATCTTCAACAGCGCCCGGCTGGTGCGGTTCGGCGAGGGGCTTAAGACGACCAAGCCTGTGGGCGAGGAACCGGCGCGGCGGGCGGCGCTGGAGCGCGTGGCCCCGGCGGGCGGCTGAGCGGCCCGGAAGAAGAATTCAGTGGGTTACGGACGAGAAATGATGACGCGTGCCTGGCAGGACCAATATGACGGCGACGGCGGCCGAGATGGCCAGGCCTGCCAGCGCGAGGTCTGCGTTGATGCCGGCGTTGGCGAAGGGCTCGGCCAGGGGGGGCACGAAGAGGGCGCAGGCCAGCACCGCTCCGATCAGGGCGACGACGGGCATGGCCAGCAGGTAGGCCCAGCGTTTTCCGCGTCCGAAGGCGGTCCAGAAGCCCCAGGCGCCGACGGCGGCGGCCAGCGTGCCGGCGCCCAGGGCCGCCTGGGAGGGGCCCGCGTGGCGGAGGAGCCCGGCGAGGAGTCTCAGGGCGATCACGCCGGTCAGGCC
>JAPLNA010000341.1:0-6271 GCA_026693065.1 Planctomycetota bacterium | reverse complement strand
CAGCCAGGCGAGCATGGCCACGAGGGGGGGCATGCCGACGGAGGCCGTCTGGCTCTCGAGCTGGCGCGTCTCGAACAGGGCCGCCCCGATCCCCAACGTGCCCACCGTCAGGGCCAGCCAGTACGCCCCGGTCAGCCCCACGAGCGGGGCGGTCATCGGCTGGTCGGCGTTGAGCATGTTCTGCGGATCGAAGTAGGTGAGGTTGGGCAGGAAGAACCCGACGGCCTGGGCCAGCGGGTCCGGGTCGGCCTCCGGGCCGAAGAAGAACGGGTGCAGCACCCCGACCACGTACACGCCGAAGCAGACCAGGAGCGTCAAGGCCTGGCTCAGTCGGGTGCTGACGGCGACGGCGACGGCGACGAGGAATTGGACCTCCAGCCAGGCCAGCAGCACCGCCGACAGCAGGGCCGGGTGGGCCAGGCCCTCGCCGAAGGGGACGAACTGCCACCCCTTTCCGATCACCGCGACGCCCGCGGCGGCGAGGGTGAGAAGACCGGCGGCCGACCAGATCAGGGCGGAAATGAAGGACCAGCCGAAAACGAGATTCCCCGCCCCGGCCAGCAGGAGCGTGCCCAGCAGGGCCGTGCCCCCCAGGATGAGGACGGGCCAGTCCAGCACGTCCGAGGCGTTGGTGACGGTCCGGTGCCGCACGGTCATCAGGAACACCAGCAGGGCCAGGTAGAAGGCCATGCTGGTCGCCCCGGCCACGCCGGCGAATTTTCCCAGCACGAAGGTGACGCGGGGGACGGGCTTGCAGATGACGGTCTGCGCGGTGCGGTCGTCGATTTCGCGGCTGACGGCGGCGGCGGCCGAGAACGAGGCGATCAGCAGTCCGGAGATCAGCAGCGTGCCCAGGCCCTGGCTTTCCATCATCCTCTGGTCGGTTTCCTGGTGTTTGCCCTTCGTCGACATGCTCCAGCCGGGCAGGACGAAGGCCAGCATGACGACGGCGAGAGTCACCAGCACCAGCACGCCGAAGATGGGCTGGCGAATGGTCTGAAGAAACGTGTTCTTGGCTATGGACCACAGTCGGGTCATGGCATTGCCTCGGGCGCTGCCCTCGCCGGTAGTACGTCGGGGGCGGCGCGAAGGTTCCGGGGTTCGGTTCGAGCGGGCGATTCTAGCGCGCCGGCGGCGGCGCGGGCAAGGATAGACTCATGACGGAACAGAAACGAGCGAAGAACGTTGCCCTGGTCGGGGCGGTGGTCCACGTGGCCTTCCTGGGCCTGGTCGTGGGCATCTCCCACCTGACCGAGGCCACCAGCACCGTCCCCCTGGTCGTCTTCCTGGGCGGCGGGCTGCCCCTGTGGCTGATGATCGCCGTCCGCTTCTACTGCCGCCAGTTGGCCAAGCAGGAAGAACACGAGCTGGCGGAACTGGCGGCCTCGCAGGTGCGGACGACGACGATCTTCGAGGGCGGATCGGACATCGAGGGCCGGCCCGCCGCCCGGCGGCTGGCGGCCTTCGACCGCTGGGGCACGCCGATCTTCACCGTGCTCTGGGCGGCCTATCACCTCGTCCTGGGCCTGATCGTCCTGGGCTGGCTGGGCAAGCAACCCCTCGTCGAGCCCAAGAACGGGCAGCAGGCGGCGATGTTCGTTCTCCTGGCCGGGTTCGCGGGCTTCCTGCTGAGCCGCTACGCCACCGGCATGTCCGCCCGCGCGACGTGGCGGACGCTCCGCCCGGGCGGGTCGTACCTTCTGATGTCGGCCCTGCTGCTGGGGGGCCAGACGGTTTCGTTCGTGCTGGCCGGCTGGGAACAGCTTCGCCTGCCCGACCTGCTGGTCAGCTACGCCGCCGTTCTCGTGCAACTCGTGCTGGCGGCCGAACTGATCGTCAATCTCCTGCTGGACCTCTACCGCCCGCGCGTCCCGGGGCAGGAAGACCATCTCAGCTACGACTCCCGCCTGTTGGCCCTGCTGGCCGAACCGCAACGCGTCGGATACTCCATCGCCGAGACGCTCAACTACCAGTTCGGTTTCGAGGTCTCCAAGACGTGGTTCTACCGCCTGGTGGCGACGGCGTTCGGGCCTCTGCTGCTGGCCGGGGGGGTGGCGCTGGTGGGCATGAGCGCCCTGGTGTACGTGCCGGCCGGGCACGAGGCCGTCGTCATGCGGTGGGGGCAGGTGGACAAGGCCCGGGCGACGCTCG
Source organism: Planctomycetota bacterium (assembly GCA_026693065.1). Lineage (GTDB taxonomy): Bacteria > Planctomycetota > Phycisphaerae > SM23-33 > SM23-33 > JAPLNA01. Next base: position 4,120 of record JAPLNA010000341.1, on the reverse strand, counting down.
GGCCCGGGCTGCGAACGAAACTGCCCTGGCCCTTCGAGACGGTCAGGCTCTTCGACGTCGCCGGTGTGACGGAGGTGCTGCTGGGCGTCCGGGCCGCCGGGGAGAAGAACCTCGACGGCGAGCCCCCCCCCGACGCGGAGGAGCCCCTCCAGGCCGGGCAGCATCGGGTCAAGCTGTGGCAGAAGTCGCACGGGGTGGACGGGCGGCAGGAGCGGGATTTCCTCGTGCCGCTTCGCCGGCGCAGGACGGGCGCCAAAGAGTCTCAAGGCACCGAGCCGGTGACGATGGCCGTGGCGAAGATCGTCGTCAGCGTGCGCTACCGGATCAAGGACGTCTACCAGTTCGGGTTCGAGACGGTCGACGGGCACGCGTTGCTGGAGTCGCTGGCCAACCGCGAGGTGCTGCGGTTCTGCTCGACGACGCCGTTCTTCGACGACCAGATCAACGACCGCCAGGGCGTCGGCGGGCTGGACGCGACGGCCGATGAGCTTCGCCGGCGGATTCAGCGGGCCGTCGACGCCCGCGCCCTGGGCGCCGAGATCGTGGGGGTGGGCTTCCCGGCGATCCACCCGCCCGAGTCGACGGCGCAGTCCTACGAGGCGGTGCTCGGGGCCGAAAGCAAGGCCCAGGCCGCCCTTCACGAGGCCCGCGGGCGCTGGCGATCCGCAAGGCCGACCTGCTGGGGCAACTGCCCCAGAGCCCGGACGCCCGGGCGTTCGAGGCCCTCATCGCCAAACAGTTGGCCCTGGTGGATCAGGACGTCGTGATCTTCGAGCAGGAGAAGGCCCAGGCCGCCCGGATGGGGCGGCGTGAGGACGAGGCCCTGGCCCAGATGGTGCTCGAGGCCAACGTGAAACTCCGCGAGGAACTGCGGGCCCTGGTGAGCGACCGGCAGTCGGGCAAGGCGATCGATCTGGAGGCCCTGGCCGCTCAGGGGGCCGACCAGGCCCGCGACCGCCTCGCCGAGGCCGCCGGAGAGGCCGCCACCAAACTCGCCGACGCCCGCGCGTTCCGCTGGCGCAAGGAGGTCGGCGAGGGCGCCCTGGCCCGGGAGTTCGCCCGGGAAAGCCTCCCCTACGCCGACCCCGCCGTCCGGAGAGTCTACCTGACCGACAGGCTCTGCTCGACGTGGGAGAGAATCCTCACCCACGCCTTCAAGTACGTGATCGGGGTCGACCCCGACCGGATCGAGTCGTGGCTGAACTACGAGCGCAGCCAGCGATCGATCATCAGTCCTTCTTTCGGGGCTGACAGCCCCGCCTCCAAGTGAGGCGCCCTGACCGAGACGACAATGACGAGGACCATGCGATGAAGACATTCGGAATCCTGGCACTGGGTTTACTGGTCGTGGCGGCGTTGCTGCTGTACATGTGCACGTACGTCACGGAGTACAACGAGCTGACGATCGTGAAGACGTTCGGCAAGCCCGGGCCGGCGTATAACGGGGGGGAGGGCGGGGCGGGGCTGCGGTTCAAGGCCCCCGCGCCCATCCAGTCCGTCGTGCGGTACGACGCGCGGCTGCGCGTCCTGGTCAACGAGCCCAAGGAAGTGGCGATGACCGGCAGCGGGCACATTATCGTCACGCTCAACTGCACCTGGCGGATCAAGGACCCGGCGACGTTCCTGAACAAGCTGGAGACCGAGGCCAAGGGGCAGACGTTGCTCCGCAGCCTGCTCGACCAGAAGGGCGTCGAGGTGATCGCCGCCGTGCCGCTGACCAAGCTCATCCGCGTGCGGGTGGACACCCCCGGCGCGCCCGCCGAGGCCGACGCCCAGGAGGACGTCGAGCGGGAGATCCTGTCGCGGCTGGCGCCCGAGGCCGCCGCCAACGGCATCCAGGTCACCACCGTCGGCATCCAGGCCCTGGGCTTCAGCCAGGACGTCACCAAGGAAGTCATCAACAGCCAGAAGGCCGAACGAGACGCCAAGGCCACCGGCATCATTAATGAGGGCGAGACGGCCAAGAAGAACATCATCACCCAGGCCAAGCTGGACGCCGACGTGGTGCTGGCCTTCGCCGAAGGGCGGGCGCAGCAGATCCGTACGCTGGGGTTCCAGCGGTCGGCCTCGCTGTACGAGCAGTTCCGCGAGAAGCCCGAGCTGGCCGAATTCCTGCGGAAACTCCGGATGATCGAACGGGCCTTCCGCGAAAACTCGGTGATCTACGTGGACTCCTCGATGATCGACTCGCTGAAGATGCTCTACGAGCGGGCGTCGCTGCCGGGCCAGGGGCCGGCTACGAAGCCCGCCCCGGCGCCGGAGAAATGAACTACCCACCGGCCGTCCGGCAGGGCGGCCCCGGAGCAGATGACTATGGCTCACGACCACGATCACGATCACGACCACGAGCATGACGAACCCGCCGGAGCGGGCGGGGGCGCGGGCGAGTTCGACATTGCCGGCAAGAGCCTCGCCGACGCCCTCCGCGTGAGTTTCCGCGTGCTGACGGGCATCATGGTGCTGGTGTTCGCCGGGTTCGGGCTGACGGGCGTCAAGTCGATCGACCCGAACCATCGGGGGCTCAAGACGGTGTTCGGACAGATCGAGGGGGTTCCCTCGGGCCCGGGGCTGACGTACACCTGGCCCTTCCCGATCGGACGGATCGTCTCCGTGCCCAGCGGCACGCAGTCGATCTCGATGGACGACTTCTGGATGTTCGAGACGGCCGAGCTCCGCGACACGCCGTTGGATAAGCGGCCCATCCCGACCGACGGGCTCGACCCCACCCGCGACGGGGCCCTGCTTACCGGCGACCGCAACCTGATCCACGTGCGGTTCGACGTCACCTACGCCGTCTCCGACGCCCTGGCCGCCGAGACGAACGTGAAGGGGTACGAGGAGTTCGTGCGGGCGGCGATCCGGCGTGCGGCGGTCCTGACGGCCTCGAAGTGGACGGCCGACGCCATCATGCTGATGAAGGAGACCACCGTCTCGGGCAAGCGGGGCCAGCCCCAGGCCGGGGCGACCTTCGCCGCCGCCGTCCGCTACGCCGCCCAGGCCCGCCTGAATGAAATGCAGGCCGGCGTGGAGATCTTGACCCTCAACCCCAAGCTCGTCACGCTGCCCCTGGGCGTGCTGAAGTCCTACGAGGCGGTTCGGACGGCCGAGAGCAAGGCCCACACCGCCCGGGCCGAGGCCGCCTACGAGGCCTCCCAGGCCCTCAACAAGGCCGCCGGCGCCAACTACCGCATCCTGCTGGGCGACCCGGACAGGCCCGCGGCGACCCAGCCGGCCGACGGCAAGACGGACAAGCCCTACAACCTGATCGCGCAGTACGACCGCGCCGCCCAGGCCGGGCAGGACAAGGAGGCCGCCGCCCTCATGGAACTCATCGGGCAGAAACTCGAGAGCAACGAGATCGGCGGGCAGGCCGGGCAGCTCGTCGCCCTGGCCCGGGCGGAGGAAGCCCGCATCGTCCAGGAAACCGAAACCTGGGTCGAACGCTACAAGAAACTCCTGCCTCACTACAAGACGATGGGCTCGACCCTGCTGGAGCTGGAACTGGCCAGCACGCTGGAGAAGATGTTCGCTTCGCCCACGGTGGAGAAGGTCGTGCTGCATTCGGGCAAGCAGAAGGTGGTGCTGCAGACCAGCGAAGACGCCGACACGGTCGAGCGGATCCACAAGGCCATCGCCGCCCTCCGCGCCCAGCGGGAAAAGGCCCTCAAGGACAAGATGGGCGCCCCCGAACAGCCCCAGGGCGGAGGATGATCATGATCCAGACCGACACGCCCAACGTCATCGAAACGGTGGGGCTGACGAAGATCTTCAAGGACTTCTGGCTGCGTGACAAGGTGGTGGCCGTCGCGGACCTGAACCTGTCGGTGGCCCCGGGGGAGGTCTTCGGGCTGTTGGGGCCCAACGGGTCGGGCAAGAGCACGACGCTCAAGATGCTCCTGGGGCTGCTGTTCCCCACGCGGGGGCGAGTGGCGGTGCTGGGGCACAGGCCCACGGACGTTCGGGTGAAGGCCCGCATCGGCTTCCTGCCGGAGGAATCGTACCTCTACCCGTTCCTGAACGCCGTCGAGACGCTGGACTACTACGGGCAGCTCTTTCACCAAGGCCGCCGCCAACGCCGCCGCCGCGTCGGCATGCTGCTGGACATGGTCGGGCTCGACCG
>JAPLNA010000340.1 GCA_026693065.1 Planctomycetota bacterium | reverse complement strand
GCGGCGAGGCCAAGACCCGCCTGCTGGGCGAGATCGTCGAAGGCCAGGTCCGCAAGGGCATCGTCAAGAACATCGCCGACTTCGGCGCGTTCGTCGACCTGGGCGGGCTCGACGGGCTGCTGCACATCACCGACATGAGTTGGGGCCGCATCGGGCACCCGACGGAGATGGTGCAGATCGATCAGGAAATCGAGGTCGTGATCCTGAAGATCGACCGCGAGAAGGAAAAGATCGCCCTGGGCCTGAAGCAGAAGACGGCCAGCCCGTGGGAAGCCGTCGAGCAGCGGTTCCCGGTGGGCACGCGGTGCAAGGGCTCGGTCGTCAACGTGATGACGTACGGGGCGTTCGTGAAGCTCGAGGAAGGGCTCGAGGGGCTGGTCCACATCTCCGAGATGAGTTGGACCCGCCGCATCAACCACCCCAGCGAAATCGTCAAGCTGGGCGACGAAGTCGAAGTCGTCGTTCTCGACATCGACAAGGAAAAGCAGGAAATCTCCCTCGGCATGAAGCAGGCCGAGCTCAACCCCTGGACCGTCGTGAAGGAAAAGTACCCGCCGGGCACGGTCATCACCGGCACCGTCCGCAACATGACCAACTTCGGGGCGTTCGTCGAGATCGACGAGGGCATCGACGGCATGCTGCACGTGTCGGACCTGTCGTGGACGAAGAAGGTCGGGCACCCCAGCGAGGTCCTCAAGAAGGGCGAGCAGCTCCAGTGCGTGGTGCTGGCCGTCGACGAAGAGAAGATGCGCGTCTCGCTGGGCCTGAAGCAGCTCTCCGAAGACCCGTGGCTGCGGATCATCCCCGACCACTACCTGCCCGGTCAGATCGTCCGCGGCAAGGTCACCAAGATCACCAACTTCGGCGTGTTCGTCGAGCTGGAAGACCAACTCGAAGGCCTGCTGCACATCTCCGAGCTGGCCGACCACAAGGTCGACAACCCGCATGACGTGGTGACGATCGGCCAGGAGGTCGAGGTCAAGATCCTCCGGGTGGACACGGAAGAGCGCAAGATCGGGCTGAGCCTGAAACGCGCCCAGTGGGCCGCCGAAGAGGCCACCGACACCGGCGAACCCACCTCCAGCCCCGTCCAGCGCCGCGGCGGGCTGGCCGGCGAGGGCGGACTCCTGGGCGAGATAGGCAACCAGCTCCTCCAGACCTTCCGCAACAAGGACGAGGCCAAGGACGCCGACGCCCCCGCATCGCCCGCGCCGGAAGAAGAAAAGTAACCCCCCACGCACCCTCCGCAACCTCAGGCCGCCGCCCCGCACGGGCGGCGGCTTGCTTTTCATTGTGGTGCGGGCATCTTGCCTGCATCCCGGGCCTCAGGGATGCAGGCAAGATGCCTGCACCACAACGGGCCCTTACCCCCGCGGCCAGTCCGCCGCGTACGCCGGGCGAAGTTCCAGCCGGTCGATCACCACCTGCACGTCACGCCCGATCAGTGAATTGTCCGTCGACCAGCGAGGGTCGGGCATCGTCAGGAGCCCGAAGTCGATCACCACCGGCATCACCGACACGATCCGCCCGCTGCCCAGGTACGACCAGCCGCGAATCGGCTCGAGCCGCTTGCGCCCGGTGACGTTGTCGCGGATCGAATCGGCCCAGGAGGCCTCCCCGTCCGTCACATACGTCAGGAGCACGTTCTCCAACACGCCGGCCGGGCAGCGGCGATCGGGGGTGGAAACGTTGTCGCACACGTGCAGCAGCGTGCCGTCGACCCATATCTCCGCGGCCCTGCCGGGCCCGTCCGTCCATTCCATTCGCACTTCGTTCATCTCTCTTTCCTGCTGTATTTCTTCCGTTCCGTCAACAAAAAAGCTGGTTTGTCGAGCCCTTCCTGGCGAGAGGGGCAGGGAGACGCGGATTAGGGGATTACCCGATTAGGGGATGGGAAAGGAATGAAACAGGGAACCAGAGAGGACGGCCACGCATCGTGGACGAACGTCGGCGATCTCTTCCTGCTTCTTTCATCCCTTTCTTCAATCCCCCAATCCGAGAATCCCCTAATCCCCGTCTCTTACTCGCGTCTGCCGCCGACCCCCGATCCCGCCGCGGGGCCTTAGTCAAGTCGACCCCCTATGGAGCCGAAAACACTGTTGAACGGTTGTATCGGAAGGACAGTTCAACGGAGGCGCAAGACATGCCCACGACGACGAGTGCCGGGCTCGGCTGGTATCTGGAGAACATCAAGAGCACGCCGTTGCTGACGGCCTTGGAGGAGAAGCAGTTGGCCCGGCGAATCCGGGAACACTGCGACCCGGTCGCCCGCGAGCAGATGATCCAGGCCAATCTTCGCCTGGTGGTCAACATCGCCAAGAAGTACACCAACCCGGGCATGACGCTGGGCGACGTTGTCGCCGAGGGCAACCTGGGGCTCATGCGGGCGGTGGAGGAATTCAACCCGGACGCGGGGGTTCGTTTCAGCACGTACGCGGCCTGGTGGATCAAGCAGTCGATCCGTCGCGCCCTGATCAACGCGGGCCAGCCCATCAGCATTCCGGCGTATCTGGTCAAGCTGATCAGCCGCTGGCGGCAGGGGTCGCGCGAGATGGAGGCCCAACTCGGTCGTCCGCCGACCGTCGAGGAGATGGCCAAGAAGCTCCACATCAGCCGCAAGAAGGCGTACATCATTCGCGACGGGCTCAAGGCCGTCAACGCCCCCAGTCAGATGTCCGGCGAGACCGCCCAGGCCATGCACGAGATGATCGTCGACACGGACGGCGAGGCCCCCGACCAGCAGATGCTCGACGCCTCGGACGCCCCTATCGCCGCCTCGCTGCTGGAGAAGCTCGACGAGCGGGAGCGGAAGATCCTGATGTTCCGGTACGGCCTGGACGGGTACGAAGGCCCGCAGCGGACGTTCAAGGAGATCGGCAAGCTCGTGGGCCTGACCCGCGAACGCGTCCGCCAGCTCGAGAAGCAGGCGCTGGCAAAGTTGCGGGAATTCGGCGACGAGGTGTTGTAGAAACGGGGCCGGGAACATGGAACTCGCGCCGCCAGGGAAAAACTCCCGGCGGGGACACAAAACAACAGACGAACCCGCCTACGGCGGGCAGGATCATCTTTTCGATCCTGCCCGCCGTAGGCGGGTTCGTTTGTTGTTTTCCTCCTGACGCCGGAGACCTACTTGACCGCAATCCGGACATTTCCCGCCGACGATGCGATTCGTGCGGATGGAAAACCCCGCGCGCTCGATCAGGAGCTCGCGGCACTTGGGGCAGTGGGTGTTCTCGCTGGCGCCGTGAGCCAGGTTGCCGCTGTAGACGTACTGGAGGCCTTCTTCCGCGGCGATGCGGCAGGCCGTCTGGAGAGTGGCCACGGGCGTGGCGGGGCGATCAGCCATGCGGTAGTCGCCGTGGAAACGGCTGACGTGCCAGGGCACGTGCGGGCCCAGTTGCTCGGAGATGAACGCGGCGATGTCTCGCAGTTCCTCCGGCGAGTCGTTCATGCCGGGCACGACGAGCGTGGTCACCTCCACCCAGACCTTGGCGGCCGTCAGGGCCTGGAGGCACTCGAGCACGGGGGCCAGCCGGGCCTTCATCACCGCTCGGTACGTCTCGTCCCGGAAGGCCTTCAGGTCGACGTTGATCGCGTCGAGGTACGGTGCGATCGTTTCGACCGCCTTGGGGGTGAGAAACCCGTTCGAGACGAACACGTTGCGAATGCCCTGCTCATGCGCCCGCCGTGCCGTCTCGTAGGCCAGCTCGAAGAACACCGTCGGCTCGGTGTAGGTATAGCTGATGGAGGGGCAACGGCCGCGTTGGGCGGCGGCGACGATCTGCTCGGGGCTGACCGGCTCGCCCTCGATCCGCCCGTCCCGGGGCGACTGGGAGATCTGCCAGTTCTGGCAGAACTCGCACTGGAAGTTGCAGCCGGGGGCGGCGATTCGACGTTGGCGGCGATGACGGCGGCGTAGTTGAGGCTCCGCAGCACGCCGGCGACGTTCTGCCGCACGCGGCAGAGGCCATACTTCCCCGCGACGATCTCGCAGCCGTGCCCGCACAGTTGGCACCGCACGCGCTGGCCGTCGAGGGCCTCGTACAACATCGCTTCCTTCGGGGCGTCCATCGGCGATCTCCCAGGCATTCTAGGCTGTCCTGGCCGCCCAGCCGCCCAGCCAGAGCGCCATCGCCGCCAGCACGAGTGCGGGCCAGAGGGGCACGTCCCGCCGCGAGGGCTGAGGCTCGGGCAGTGCCGCTCGGGCGACGGCATCCAGCGGGGCCTCCGGCGTCGGCAGGGCCCGCAGGCCCGTGAGGTTCACCGCGTGGCATTTCTGTTCGCGATCGACGTACAGGCCCGGGGCGGGCCACACTCCCGCGCGGGCCGGTTGGCCGTCAGCACGGACCCACCCGTCCGCACGCCACACGCCCGCGCCGGCCTGGGCGGGCGTGAGGGCCTCGTACGACACCGTCGGAGGCCTGTCCCCCAGCAGCCATCCGACGGCGTTGGCCAGCAGGATCGGCAGCATCTCCGGGCGGTCGAAGTGGGCGTTCTCGGCCCCGACGTCGAATGCCAGGTAGACTCTCCTGGGCTCGCCGGCGGCGCCCACGGCGGCCGGGTCGCTCCGAAGGATCAACGCCCCCGTCCCCCCGCGGGCCAGTTCCACGCCGGCCGGGGCGACCTCGCCCTGTCGTACCCACGGCCGCACGCGGCGAACGGCCAGGCCCGCCAGGGAGACATCCCGCGTGACCGGGTCCTGCCCGTCGGTGACGGCGGGCGAGACAACGGTAACGTCCGCCTCGGCTCGGGTCCATCCGCTCAACGCCACGGCAGCGCCCTGCGGGTCGATGACCAGGGCGGGCT
>JAPLNA010000339.1:1867-9759 GCA_026693065.1 Planctomycetota bacterium | reverse complement strand
CAGCACGGTGGCGGCGGCCTGGGGGTTTCGCCCGGCGAGCAGGTGATCGAGGACCTCGCCGCCCAGGGCGACCATGTCGCAGGCGACGACGAGGACGCCGACGCCAGGGGCGTGTCGCAGGGCGGTGGCGATGCCGCCTAAGGGCCCCAGGCCCGGGAAAGCGTCGGGAACGCAGGGCCAGTCTCGCGACAGGCCCGCGGGGTCGGGCCGCCCGCCGGCCAGGATGACCCCGCCCGTGCGGGCCGACAGAAGCCCGCACAGCCGTTCCAGCACGCGAACGCCCGAGACGACGAGGTCGCACTTGGGCGAGCCCATGCGTCGGCTGGCCCCGCCGGTGAGCACGGCCCCGAGGAGGTCATCGCGGCGGAGGGGCGGGGCTATAATGCCGTGCGTCGTCATGAGACAGATCCTTCGCCGCCCGCAACGGGGCGGCCCGGGAGGCCGGCGCCTTTGATTGTTCTCGGAGGAGGCACCACGACGTGATAGTATAGTCGAAGACCGGATCGATGACAAATCCATCGACAATCCGTCGTGCCGCGCGCATCGCGCCGCCTCAGGCGCTGGCGATCATTCTTCGCCAGGTGAAGCCGCTCCGTGCCCGCCGCGTGGGGTTGGAGGGGGCCGCCGGATGCCGGCTGGCGCAAAGCGTCCGCAGCGACCGCGACCAACCCCCCCGCGACCGGTCGGCCATGGACGGGTACGCGGTGATCGCCGCCGACCTGGCCGACCCGCCGACGGAGTTGGCGTGCATCGGCGAGGTGGCGGCGGGGCACAAGCCCGATATCGCCGTGCGGCCCGGGACGTGCGTGGCGGTGTTGACCGGCTCGTGCATCCCCCGCCGGGCCGACGCCGTCGTGCCCGTCGAGCAGACCCGCCGGCGCGGCGACCGGGTGACGTTCCTGATTGAACCGGCCCCTGGCGAGAACATCCGCCGGCGCGGGGAGGAGGCGCGGCGCGGGGCGGTGCTGCTGGAGGCCCGCGGCCTGCTCGGGCCCGCCGAGATCGGCGTCTGCGCGATGGCCGGCCTGGCCAGGCCGAGGGTCTACCCCAGGCCCACCGTGGCGATCCTCTGCACCGGCAGCGAAGTCCGGAACGTGAGCGATCGGGTGGCGCCGCACCAATTGCGGAACTCAAACGGCCCGGCGATGGCGGCGGTGTTGCATCGGCTGGGCGTGCCGACGATCGGCCCAACGCTGGTGAGCGACGACCTGGAGGCGATCACGGGGGCGTTGCGGCGGGCGATGAAGGCCGCCCAGGTCGTGCTCGTCACCGGCGGGGTGTCCGTCGGAACCTACGACTTCGTCCCCCGGGCCGTCCGCGCCGCCGGCGGACGCGTGCGATTCCACGGCGTGGACATGAAGCCCGGGCAGCCGCAACTGTACGCGACGGGGGCGCGGGGGCGGCACATTTTCGGCCTGCCGGGCAACCCGCTGGGGGCGATGGCGGGGTTCTTCGAGTTGGTGCTGCCCTGCCTGCGGGCCCTGGGGGGGGCGCCGAGCGAGGCCTGCGCCCCGAGCACGCACCTGCCGCTGCTCAAGCCCGCGCGGTCTCGCGGCCAGGCGGCGGGCGATGAAGGCCGCCCAGGTCGTGCTCGTCACCGGCGGGGTGTCCGTCGGAACCTACGACTTCGTCCCCCGGGCCGTCCGCGCCGCCGGCGTGACGGAGATCGCGGCCGGGCAGATCGTCGAATTCCATTCCTGGAGGCCCGCGTGGTGAACCGCCCCGCGCCCATCTCGTTGCGGGTGTCCGTGACGGACCGTTGCACGTTGCGGTGTGCCCACTGCACCCCGCCGGAGGGGTTTGAGCATTTCTCGCCGGGCGACATCCTTCGCTACGAGGAGATCCTCGCGTTCGTCCGGGTTCTTCGCTCGGCCCGGGGGTTGGCGAAGGTGCACCTGACGGGCGGAGAGCCCTTGCAGCGGCGGGACGTGGCGTCGCTGGTGGCGATGCTCGCCGGCGAGGGCCTCGCCGACCTGACGATGACGACCAACGCCCAACGCCTGGCCCCCAACGCCCGCCCGCTGCGCCGGGCCGGGTTGAAACGCATCAACGTCAGCCTCTGCTCCCTGAACCCTGACTCGTTCGCGGCCTTCACGGGCGGCGGGACCTTGTCGGCCACGCTGTCGGGCATCGACGCGGCCCTGGGGGAAGGCCTGCCGGTCAAGCTCAATACGACGCTACTGGCCGGCGTGAACGACGAGCAGGTGTGCGAGATTGTCCGTTTCGCGCTGGCACGCGGAGTGGAGGCGAGGTTCATCGAGTTGATGCCCCTGGGGGCCGCCGCGGCCGGGCACCAGGGGCGGTTCTTCTGTGCCGCCGACGCGCTGGCGCGGCTGTCGCGGGAGTTTTCGCTGACGCCGCTGGCACGCCCGGCGGGCGGGTCGGCCCGGATGTACGAGGCCCTCGGCGCCGACGGCACGGTCGGGCGAATCGGGATAATCAGCTCGTGCAGCCAGCCCTTCTGCTCCGACTGCAACCGGCTGCGACTGACCGCCGACGGGCACGTGATCGGCTGCCTGGCCCACGGAGGCGGGCGGGACGTCAAGGCCATCCTCCGCGCCGGCGGGGCAACGATGGAGAAGTATCTGCTGGCGGCCGTGGACGTCGTGATGGGACAAAAACGCCACGACGACAGTTTCACCAGCGGCCGGTGGATGACGAAGGTGGGAGGATAGCGAGATGGCGGCACGAAAACGATTGAGTCACGTTGCCCCCGGCGGGGCCGCCCGCATGGTGGATGTGTCGGAGAAGGCCCCCACCGCCCGCCGCGCGACGGCCGAGGCATGGGTGAACGTCGGGGCGGCGGTGGCGCGGGCGTTGCGACGGGCCGGCGGGGTGAGCAAGGGCAACGTGCTGGAGACGGCCCGGCTGGCGGGGATTCTGGCGGCCAAGCGGACGGGGGAGTTGATTCCGCTGTGCCACCCGCTGCCGCTGGACGATATCGACGTGGAAATCGCCTTGGCGGGGGTTCGCGTGCGGATCGTCGCCAGGGCGTCCTGTCAGGGGAAGACCGGCGTGGAGATGGAAGCGATGACGGCGGCGGCGGTGGCGGCACTGACGGTGTACGACATGGTGAAGTCCGCCGGCAAGGGAGTGGAGATCGGGCCTGTGCGTCTGCTGGAAAAGACCGGAGGCAAGAGCGGGCGCTGGGCGCGGGAGGGTGACGCCGATGGGCCGCGTTGAATGGCTCTGCCTGGGCCAGGCCAAGGGCCAACCCAAGCCGCAGGCCCCACAGGCCGAGTTCCGTGAAGACCACGGGCTCGTCGGCGATTGTCACGCCGGGGTCGGCCATCGCCAGGTGAGCCTGTTGTCGGCCGCCGACGTGGCCGCCGCCCGCGAGAAACTGCCCGACATCGCACCGGGCGACTTCGCGGAGAATCTCGTCGTCAGCGGGGTGGACCTGTCGGGCCTGGGGCTGGGCAGCCGGCTGAGGCTGGGGGCGGGCGTGACGCTGTCGGTCACGCAGATCGGCAAGGTCTGCCACACCGCCTGCCGGATCGGGCAGATCACGGGCGACTGCATCATGCCCCGCGCGGGCCTGTTCGCCCGCGTGCTGGCCGGCGGAACCGTTCGCCCGGGCGACGCCGTCGAAGTCTTGGAGGCCGTGCCGCGGAAGACGTTCCAGCTCGTCGTGCTGACGATCAGCGACCGTTGCAGCCGCGGCGAGGCGCAAGACACCGCGGGGCCCGCGGCGGCCGAGCTGGCGTGCGAGGCGTTGGGGGCCAATCTGTATCGGCTGGAGGTGCTGCCCGACGAGGCCGACCAGATCGCCGCGAGGTTGCGGCATTACTGCGACGGGCACTCGATCGACCTGGTGCTGACGGTGGGCGGGACGGGGCTGGCCCCGCGGGACGTGACGCCCGAGGCCGCCGCGGCGGTCATCGAGCGGTTCACCCCCGGACTGGACGAGGCGATGCGGTCGGCCTCGATGGCCGCCACCCCCCACGCGATGCTCTCGCGGGGGCGCTCGGGCGTCCGCGGGAGCACGCTGATCGTGACACTGCCCGGCCCGCTCCGGGGGGCGCGGGAGAACCTTGGGGCGATCCTTCCGGCCCTGGGTCACGGGCTGGCGAAGCTGCGGGGGGATCCGGGGGATTGCGGCCGTCGTTGATTTGGTTTGGACGGTCCGCGTACAATGGGCGGACCGGCGGGCAGAGACGTCCCTGTGTATGAGCGGCAGGAGCGGTCAGTTCGGTTTGCCGCACTGTTCCGATAGGAATAGTACTGACGGGAGAGGCGCATGACGGATGTAGAAAAGGAACCGGTTGACCTGGCCCCCCTCCAGGGCATACTCGAACGGGCCGGGCGGGTCAGAGACACCGATCTGATCCCCCTTCTCCAGGAAATCCAGGAGGTCTATGGCTACCTTCCGTCGGCCGTCCTGGCCCAGCTCAGCCAACGGACGGGCATCCCGACCAGCCGGATGTTCGGCGTGGTGACCTTCTACTCGCAGTTCCACCTGAAGCCGCACGGGCGGCACACGATCCGGTCCTGCCGGGGGACGGCCTGCCACGTTCGCGGGGGGCGGGTGGTCTCCGAGGCCATCGCCCGCCACCTGGGCATCGGCGAGGGCGAGACCACCGCCGACAACCTCTTCACGTTCGAAACGGTGGCCTGCCTGGGCACGTGTTTCCTCGCCCCGGCCATGATGGTCGGCTCCGACTACTACGGGCTGCTGACGCCCGAAAAGATCAAGGCGATCCTCGGGAGGTATTCCCCAAAGTGACAGTCACATCCTATACGACACTTCGGAGCGTCGCCGACCTGGAGGCCTTTCGGGCATCGGCGGCCGCGGCAAGGGAGCGGAATCGCTGGCGCGTGCTGGTCTGCTCGACGGGTTGCCGGGCGCTGGGCGCGGTGGAGTTGAGCGGGGCCTTCACGCGTGCGGTGGCCGCGGCGGGCCTGGGCGAGCAGGTCCAGGTCGTCGAGGTCGGCTGTCACGGGCAGTGCGCCCGCGCGCCGCTGGTGCTGATCGAGCCGGGCGATTTCCTCTACGGGCCCGTCAAACCCGAGGACGTGCCCGAGATCGTCGAGACGACGTTGCGGAACGGCCGCCCGGTCGAGCGGCTGGGCGAGAAGACCGACGGGCAGGTCGCCGTGAAGATGAGCGACGTGCCCTTCTACCGCCGCCAGCGCCGGGAGGTGTTCCGGACGTGCGGGCGGCTGGACCCGCGACGGATCGACGACGCGGCGGCCCACGGTTCGTACGCGGCCCTGGGCAAGGCGCTGACGACGATGAAGCCCGAGCAGGTGATCGAGGAGATCACGGGGGCGGGCCTTCGCGGGCGAGGCCGGGCGGGGTTCCCCACGGGAGTCAAGTGGGCCGGGTGCCGCAAGTCGCCCGGGACGGAAAAATACGTCGTCTGCAACGCCGACGAGGGCGACCCGGGGGGCCCCCCACCAGGTGATCGAGGGCATGATCCTCGCCGCCTACGCCATCGGGGCCTCGCACGGGTTCATCTACGTCCGGGCGGAGTACCCTATCGCCGTCGAGCATTCCCAACTGGCGATCCGCCAGGCGCGCGAGTGCGGGCTGCTGGGCAAGAACATTCTCGGCTCGGGGTTCGACTTCGATATCGAGGTCCGGATGGGGGCCGGGGCGTTCGTCTGCGGAGAAGAGAGCGCCCTGATCGCCTCGCTGGAGGGCCAGCGGGGCATGCCTCGCTCCCGCCCGCCCTTCCCGGTGCAGAAGGGATACCTGGGCAAGCCCACGAGCATCAACAACGTCGAGACGTTCGGCAACGTGCCGCTGATCATCGAGAAGGGCAAGGGCTGGTACGCGGCGATGGGCACCGAGGGCGGGCGCGGGACGAAGATCTTCGCCCTGGCCGGCAAGGTAAAAAACACCGGGCTGGTCGAGGTGCCCATGGGCGTCACGTTGCGCGAGATGGTGTTCGACATCGGCGGGGGCATCCCCGGAGGGCGGGCGTTCAAGGCCGCCCAGATGGGCGGACCCTCCGGCGGCTGCGTGCCGGCGAAGTTCCTCGACCTGCCCATCGACTACGAATCCGTCAAGGCCGTCGGCGCCATCATGGGCTCGGGCGGGCTGATCGTCATGGACGAGCGGACGTGCATGGTGGACACGGCGAGGTTTTTCCTGGACTTCGTCCGGCAGGAATCGTGCGGCAAGTGCGTGCCCTGCCGGGTGGGCACGCAGCACATGTACGAGATCCTCACCCGCATCTGCCGGGGCCAGGGGCGAGAGGGCGACATCGAGGCCCTCGAGGCCCTCGCCAAGGACGTCAAGGCCGGCTCGCTCTGCGGGCTCGGGCAGACCGCCCCCAACCCCGTGCTGACCACGCTGCAATACTTCCGCCACGAATACGAGGAGCACATCCGTCTGAAGCGGTGCCGCGCGTCGGCGTGCGAGGCGCTGGTGGCCTCGCCGTGCTCTCACGCCTGCCCGGCCCAGGTGAATGTGCCGCAGTACCTCGGGCTCATCGCCGAGGGGCGGCTGGAGGAGGCCGTCAACGTCATCCGCCGCCGCAACCCGTTCGTGTCGGTCTGCGGGCGGGTGTGCGACCACCCGTGCGAAAGCCGCTGCCGCCGGGGCGACCTGGACTCCCCGCTGGCCATCCGCGCCCTGAAGCGCTACGCCTCCGACCACGCGAGCGAGAGCGGGCGCCCCCTGGTGGCCCCCGTCGCCGGGCGGGCCGACGTCGCCGTCGTCGGGGCCGGGCCCGCGGGGCTCAGTTGCGCCTACTTCCTGGCCCTCCTGGGCAGGCCCTCCGTCGTCTTCGAGAGCCAGCCCGTCGCCGGGGGCATGCTGGCGTTGGGCATCCCCGAGTACCGCCTGCCCAAGGCCGTCCTCCAGGCCGACATCGACTTCATCCTCCGCCACGGCGTCGAACTCCGCACGAGCAGCCCCGTCGAGAGCGTCGAGGCCCTGCGGGCACAGGGGTTCAAGATGGTGTTCCTGGCCACCGGCGCCCAACAGTCCCGCGCCCTGGGCGTCGAGGGCGAGGGCCTCGACGGCGTCGGCGACAGCCTCGATCTGCTCCGCGCCCGTGGGCTCGGGCAAAACCCCCGCGTGGGGCAAAACGTGGTGGTCATCGGCGGGGGCAACGCCGCCGTCGACGCCGCCCGCAGCGCCCTCCGCCTGGGAGCGAAGAAAGTAACCATCCTCTACCGCCGCCGCCGGCAGGACATGCCCGCCTACGCCGAGGAAGTCGAGGAAGCCCTCCACGAGGGCGTCGAGCTGCACGAACTGGTCGCCCCCGTCCGCGTCGTCGGACAGGGCGGGAAGGTCACGGGCATCGAGATGGTTCGCATGGCCCTCGGGGCCGCCGACGATTCGGGCAGGCCCAGGCCCGCCCCCATCCCCGGCAGCGAGTTCGTCGTGGCCTGCGACATGGTGCTTCCGGCGATCGGGCAGGTGCCCACGGCCGGGGCGGCCCGGGCGCTGGCCCTGTCCAAGGCCGGCGCCGTCGAGGTCGACATGGCCAGCCTTCGGACCTCGCTGCCGTGGCTGTTCGCCGGCGGCGACGTGGTCACCGGTCCTTCCTCGGTCATCGAGGCGGTCGCCGCGGGCGAGAAAGCCGCTGTGGGCATGGACGAATTCATGACCGGCGCGAAGCACGCCTTCTGGCGTGCCGCACCAGCGGCCGTGACCGCGTTCGACCCCAACGCCGATCCTGAACCGTACACGCGTGACAAGCTGCCGCTGATCGCCGTCGAGCGCCGCCGCAACAACTTCGACGAAGTTGAAATGCCGTGGACCGAACCCGTCGCTGTGCGCCAAGCCAAACGTTGCCTGCGCTGCGATTACGGAAAAACCTGTGCCACTTATTGAGGAGCACTCCGATGCCCAAAGTAACGATTGATGGAATTGAAGTTGAGGTTGCGGAAGGGACGACGATTTTGGACGCTGCCAGCACCGCCGGCGTGCACAT
>JAPLNA010000339.1:0-1822 GCA_026693065.1 Planctomycetota bacterium | reverse complement strand
TGAAGGACGTGCAGGCGATCGGCGCGTGCCGCATCTGCCTCGTCGAGATCGAGGGCGCACGCGACCTCGCCGCCTCGTGTGTCATGCCGATTCACGACGGCATGAAAGTCCGCACCAATACACTGCGCGTTCGCGAGGGGCGCAAGACGGTCATCGAACTGCTGCTTTCGGAGCACGACGGCGACTGCACAACCTGTAATCGCAGTGAAGACTGCGAACTGCAGGCGGTCGCCCATGAGATCGGCGTGAAGGAGAATCGCTACGAGGGCGAGCGCAGCCAGCGCGCACTGGACGTCAGCACGACGGCGCTCCGGCGCAACACCGCCAAGTGCATCCTGTGCCGTCGCTGCGTCACCATCTGCAACGAAGTGCAGGGTGTCACCGCGCTTTTCCCTCAGAACCGCGGCTTCAAGACCGTCGTCGGCCCGGCGTTCAACAAGGATCTCGATAGCGTCGCCTGCGTACAATGCGGCCAGTGTGGCGCGGTGTGTCCCGTCGGAGCGATCACCGAGAACGATCAGGTTGACGAAGTCTGGGCCGCGCTGGGCGATCCGAACAAACACGTCGTCGTCCAGACCGCGCCCGCGATCCGCGCCGCGCTCGGCGAGTGCTTCGGCTATCCGCCGGGCACGCGCGTCAAAGGCAAGATGGTTTCTGCGCTCCGCCGCATTGGCTTCCAGGGTGTGTTCGACACGAACTTCGCCGCCGATCTTACCATCATGGAGGAAGGTACGGAGTTGCTCACGCGTCTGAAAAAGGCGCTCGTCGAGAAAAAGGAAGCCCACCTGCCGATGTTCACGAGTTGCTCGCCGGGTTGGATTCGTTTCGCCGAATATTTCTATCCCGAAATCCTGCCGAACCTCTCCACGTGCAAGTCGCCGCAACAGATGATGGGCGCCGTGGTCAAGAGCCACTACGCCAAGAAGGTCGGCAAGAAGCCGGAGGACATCTTCATGGTGTCCATCATGCCCTGCACCGCCAAGAAGGCCGAGGCTAAGCGCCCGGAGATGAACTCCAGCGGTGTCAGCGATGTGGATGTGGTCCTGACCACGCGCGAACTCGGTCGCATGATCACACAGGCCGGCATTGATTTCCGCTCGCTGCCGGAGGGCACGATGGATTCGCCGCTCGGCGAGTCCACCGGCGCTGCGGATATCTTCGCCAACACCGGCGGCGTTATGGAGGCGGCGCTCCGCACCGCCTACGAGATCGTCACCGGTCAGGCGTTCCCGTTCGACAACCTCCACGTCAAGCCCATCGAGGGTCTCGACGGCGTTAAGGAAGCCTCCATCCCGATCAAGGACACCGTCCCCGAATGGGAGTTCCTGCGCGGTGCGACGTTGAACGTCGCCGTCGCCCACGGCTTGGGCAACGCACGCAAGGTGATCGAGCGGATCAAGAAGGGCGAAGCCAACTATCATTTTATCGAAGTGATGACCTGCCCCGGCGGCTGCATCGGCGGCGGCGGCCAACCTCGCATGACCGGCCACGATACGCGCAAGGCGCGCATCGCCGCCATCTATGCCGAGGACGAACACCGCGACCCGCGTAAACCCCATGAGAACCCGGCCGTACAAAAACGCTACGCCGAATTCCTCGGTCATCCGCTCGGCCACAAGTCGCACGAACTGCTGCACACCAAATACGCGGCGCGCGCCAAGGTCAAAGCGAACTGAAGCGTGCGGATTGCCGCATGAGGGAAGGCGAAGCGGCATTGTAGCGGCGA
The DNA here is from genome assembly GCA_026693065.1 of Planctomycetota bacterium. Classification (GTDB taxonomy): domain Bacteria; phylum Planctomycetota; class Phycisphaerae; order SM23-33; family SM23-33; genus JAPLNA01. Next base: position 96 of record JAPLNA010000339.1, on the reverse strand, counting down.
CGGTTTCCTTCGTGCGGAATTTTCCCAAGGATTGGAAGAGCGGAATATGTTTTTTTCCTAAGCTTGGAAGGATTAGGGGAAGGGTGTCGCAGATGA
>JAPLNA010000338.1 GCA_026693065.1 Planctomycetota bacterium | reverse complement strand
GTGGGGTGTTCCTTTACCCCCCGCCTCAGGCGTACGTTGGGGCGGGTGCCCCAGTCGTAGCAGCGGCTGATGATCGGATGCCGCACGCCGCGGCCGAGCATCTCGGCCTGGAAGGCCTCCAGTTTCGACCCGTTCCACCAACCCCCAAACCCCGTCATCAGCCACATGTTGCCCAGGCACTGCTCGATCCCGCTGTAGGCCGGCACCGCCGGGATCGCCGAGCCGTCCGGGCCGGTCCACTGCACCCAGTCGGCGTCGCAGGCCGGGCCGTCCCCGCCGTACTGCATGTGCGTCCGCAAAACCGCCCCGCGATACCCCATCCCCGCCAGCACCTGCGGCATCTGCGGCATGACCTCGTGCTCGCTGTAAACGTAGATGTCGTTGTCATAGCCCAGGCGTTCCTTGATCGCCCGCGTGCCGTAGAACATCTGGCGGATGCCGGACTCCTCGGAGATGAACGTGAAATACGGCTGTCCGTACGACCCCCCGGCCGGGACCCACCGCCCGGGGTACTTCCTGATCCACCCGTGGGCCTCGGCGAGGAAGGCCGGGTCATTCTTGGCCAGCCAGTCCCAGGTATAACCCTCGATCTGCCCGCCGCTCTTCCATTCCGGGTTGGCCTCCAGTTGGGCGGCGGTCTTGCGGGCCTCCCCCTGAATCTGCGGATACCCGACGGCGTGGTCATACGTCAGCAGGTACAGAGGGGCCTCTTCCGGGATGCCGCTTGTCGCGGACGGGCTTTTCGCGGGGCTCATTGTCGCTCCTTCTCCCTCCCCGGCCCGGGCGGCCGGAACAGTTGCGCAGCAAACGGCGGCCAAGGCCGCGACCAGATATCTCCGGGGGCTCACTCGCATCGGGCGTCCTTTCACTTGCCGGCCTCCCACGCCCACACCTCAACCAGGTGGGCGGCGTAATTGTCGCTGTTCTTGAGCATGTTGACGCGGATGTACCGGGCCGGGGCCGGATCGAACTTGTGAAGCCTGCCTTTTTCGCTCTCCGGCTCCGTGTTACCGCTGGCGTCCGCGACCTTCTTCCAGGCTTTGCCATCCGTGGAAAGCTCGATCGTGTACTGGTAGTACCGCACGTCGTCCCAAAACGGAAACACCCGGACCCGGTCCAACGTGTGAACGCTCTGCAAGTCGATCTGCAGCCAGCTCGGCGTGGTGCCGCATGCCCAGTACCGGTCCAGCCGGACTTCCCCGTCCACGGCCATCTCCGGCTTGTCCTCTCGCTGATACGGATGAGACGCGGTAACCGGTTTGCCCGTCGTCAGGTTCGTCTGGCGATTGACGTACTGATAGCCGTCTCCGACGGTGGTATTCCCGGGCCTCTTTCCGTCTTTGTCAAAGAGCGCCGCTCGGATACGCAGGCTCTCGGCCACCTTGAACGGCTTCTCATACAAAGGAGACTCCAGGGTCGGCTCCTTGCCGTCCAGTCGGTAACGGATCTGCATACCGGGAACGACCGTGCTCATGCTGACCGTAATCGGATCGCTGAAGAGCCGGTCCTTGATGGCGCCCTCGTAGCGGAACGACACCGGCCGGGCGATCATGAAGAGCCGGGCGTTCTGCCGGGCCATCCGGTTCTGGTGATAATCTTCTTCGATCACGTTGTCGGGCCCCCACGTCCGCTCCTGCCGCTCCGGCGCCCCGGGCAGGTAGTTCAGCGCCAGGGCCACCTGGTCCATCTCCCACATCGGGCGGCAATGGCCCAGCACCTTGTCCTTGGGCGTCAGCACGTCTCCGTTGCCCGTGAACATGCTGAACTCGGGGAAGGGCGGGCTATCCCACGGCACGGTGATCGTCGTGTACCCCATGTTCTGCGCCACCCGCCCCCCGGCCCCGGGGAACCAGGCGTAAAGAATGATGTCTTTGGCCAGTTCGCGGTCCAGCGGCACGCCCAGGGGCCTGCCGTCCCACATGATCGCCTTCTTCCCGTGCTTCTTGACGATCCGGGCGGCATTCTGCCCGTACGGCAGCCAGATGGTGCTTTCCCCCGTCAGGTTGTGCTCCTTCATGTACTTCTTGACGTGCGCGTTGCCCAGATACCAGGCCGGCTCGACTTCGTCTCCGCCCATGTGGAAGTACGGCGAACTCTTGAAGACCTCGCAGATCTCCCCCACCAGCGTGTCAGCGTGTCCAGGATCGGGTAGATGTTCGGGTTGAGGACGTCGAGGGTTCGGTTTCCGACGGCCCCGAGTTTGCCGCCCATGCCGTCCAGCAGGCTGGTGCAGTGGCCGGGGCCCTCGATCTCGGGCACGCACGTGACGCCGCGGGCGTCGGCGTAGGCGACCAGGTCATTGAGATCTTCGAGCTTATACGGCGGCAGCCCGCCCTTGGTGTTGGCCTCCGGGTACGCCTTCGAGGGGAACGTGTAGGCGTTGTCGTCGTGCAGGTGCAGATGCAGGTAGCGGATCTTGAACATCCGGCACGTCTCGACGGCCACCTTCAGAATGTACACCGGCTGTTGCTGGCGGGCGCAGTCGATCATGATCGAACCGTAGTCCGAATACGGCCAGTCCTTGACGGTCATCTTGGGCACAGAGACCTTCTCGCCCTCGATCGCGATGGCCTGCAGCAGCGTCGCCGTGCCCTCGCACACCGCACGGTAGTCCCACCCCTCGATCGTAACCCGGTCGGTCACGGCGATCGTGTGGGCGTAGTCCCGCACCTGGACCACGTCCTGCCCGTGAACCGTCCAGATATCCGCGTCGGCCCGGAGGGCCGGGTTGATCGTCAGCACAATG
>JAPLNA010000337.1 GCA_026693065.1 Planctomycetota bacterium | reverse complement strand
GGTGCGCAGGAATTCCGCGAGTCCCTCTTGGAGGGACGCCAGTTGTTTGGTATTCATGTTTGTCTCCAGGACCAGCTGGCTCACAAGAACCATCGGCCTGGACCCCCGAATCTCTTGAGCCTCATTTGCGCTGTAGTGCTAGTAACCCGTAATCCGTAACCCGTAATCCGTAACCCGTAATCCGTAACCCGTAATCCGTAATCTGTGATCCGTAATCTGTAATCTGTTCCTCTGCGTTCTCCGCGTCCTCTGCGGTGAGTCCTCCCTCCCTCCCTTCCTCCCTCCCTTCTCGTGGGTTTCTCCCCCGGTATCCCCGGTCGCTTGCGTTTTGGCGTCGTTGGTCGCTCCGTCACCCCCATCTCGTCGGTTCCCCTCGCGAGGTGTCCCGAAAATCGCGCCGTTGTCCCCCCGTGTTCCACAACACCTTCCCACGTCGTGAGTTGAGATTCCCCATCTTCCGGCGCCCCCTCGATTTCGGGCACTTGGCGGACACCTCAAGGACACCTGAAGGACACCTGAAGGACACCTCAGGGACACCTCAGGGACACCTCACGGGCACTTCGCGGACACCTCCCCCGGCCGGCGGCCGGCGCGGTAGCCCGTAGCCCGTCGCCGGTAGCCAGGCAAGAAAACCGACCGCCCGCTCTCCTCCCCAAGGTCATCGTGGTTCTCTCCCGCGGCCGAAGGCCGCTCCCCACCGGCTACCGGCTACGGGCTACTCTCCGCTCCCCGCGCGCATCCTGCCATTCATATTAAAAGGCGATTTCACAACCTTTTTCGCCCCAATTCGCCCCCTCGCCGTCCGTAACTCCTTGCCCCGCCACGCGCCGAATTATTTTCAGAATTATTTCGGCTGCGCCGCTTGTGGTTTCCCGGCCGCACCCACTGCCGGTGGTGTGGGCCGTGAGTCGCTTGTCGTACCAGGCAACGACAGCGACGTGACGCTCTCCGGGCTGCCGATCCCTGGTCGCCCCATCAGCCGTGTGGTACAATACTGTCATGGCAAGCACGGCCGGCGTGGGCAGGAAAGGATGGAGTCGATGAGCGGGAAGAACTCTATCGGATTGTTCACGCTGTTGGCGGCGGCCGGGCTGGGTCTCTTTTGTGGCGGATGCCAACCGCAGGAGACGATTCGTTCGGGGTCGAACGACGGCAACAAACGCGTGCAGTTCGAGGCGACCGTCGCCAACATCTACAGGAATGCGGCCGGGGACCTGTGCGGGAAGGTCGTCTTTCGCAACGAGTCGGATTGTCCTGTTCTGCTGGCACTTCGGCCCCACGGGGTAGGGTACTACGCGGAGCTGCAACTACTTCCGAAGGGCATCACGGACCCTTTGGTGGTCGAATTGGGGGATTGGGGAAGAATCCAAACGAGCGTGGGGCATGGGGATCCGGAGGAATACGTTCTGGTGTACGGCATGAAAGAGTCGGATTCGTATTCGCCGATGGTGAAGTATACCTATGAAACGGATTTGGTCCTCGCACGAAAACAGGATCTGGGCAAGATTGCAGAAAGAACCGGACGAACTGGTGGGCTGGCGAGCGTCTATTTGTCGGTCCACTTGCTGTATGTGGAGAACCTCCCCCCCATAGTCAATGGCGACGCCGAGCCCTTGGGGAGATGTGCCTTGGGGAGCCTAATGATCAAGAAGATTATAGACTTTGACTTCACGAAGGCTGGGGACGTTGTGCTGGTTTCCCAGGCCGGCCAGAACGCCAGCGCCATGAGCCGGCCGGCCAAGTAGCACGAGGCGGAAGACCTCGTGGCGGAGTCAGGATAAGGACGAGTGACGTATGACTACGGTCCGCCGACTGCTTCAACCGGCCTGGGAAGTCACCCCTCCGCGAGACCTTGGGGCGTTCATCCGGAATCTGCCGCATCTTCTCCCCGAGGGAACCTTCCTGGTCTTGGAGGGTGGCAGTATCGCAGAGGAAGTTCAGGAATTCCTTCGGGGCCATCAGCCCCCCAGCGTGCCGGAGATAGCCTTGGACACGATCTGGCCCAAACCCGAGGTCTTCCACCTGGCGATTGGCCCTGAGACGATGAACGCGCTTTCGGCCTTCGCGCCCACACTGGCGAGTCCCGAAATCGCCGATCACATCAAGGCCTATCGCGACGATCAGGAAGTGTTGGCCATGTACGACGTCAGCTGCCATGATCCCTGGCTCGCCGCCGCCACCGTGACCGAGGAAAGACTAACGGAGTTCTGTCGAATCACGGGCTGTCAGTTCAGGCCGTACCAGAAGAAATGAACCAGCATCACATGAAGATAACCCGGATCCCCCCGGATTCGCGAGCACCTCTCTATCTCCAAGGCAAAGATACGCATCGTATTCACCAGATCCCAACCACAACCCGGGACGCGGAGGAACCGGTCCGCCGAAGGCGGATTCCCCCGGACCCCCTTCCCCGGCCCACACAGGCCGGAACAACGGCACACCCGGTCTGCGCACGACTTCCCCTTCCGGTTCCGCGGGGGGGGGTGTGTGGGCCGGGCAGAGGGGTTTGGGGAGAGCGTCCGCACGCTCTCCCCATGTTTCCCGGTTGCTACGCCATTGACGGGCCGGGGCGGCGGGGCATAGGATCGGGCGTGGAAACTCTGCGGAGCATGGCGGGTCATTCGGCTGGCCGATCTGGAAAGGCGAGGCCATGAAGAAGGCGATGTGGGTTGGCGTGGCGGCGTGTGCCTTGGCGTCTGGGTTGCCGACCGGTGGATGCGCGGCCGAGGAGCAAGGCCAGGGCGTGTTACTGACCACGACGCCCGCTTTTGCCGCCATGCCTCACGCCGCGCGCGTCAACGCCGAGTCCGAATATGACGGGAAGAAACTGGAACAGCGGTACGACCTGTTCCTCTGGAAGGCTTGGCCGGATACCGCCTTGGAAAAAGTCGATGGCGAGCGGGATGGCGGATTGCGCATTCAATCGAGACACAAGCAAGGGCATGTTGTCGAGATATGGATGGGGCGAGACCTGTGGGCTCCGGACGGCGTGCAGGATGTGGCGATGATCCTTGAGGTCGCCAAAGAGGAAGGTCGTGAGGCCCTGCAACGGGTTAGCTGGATACGGTACGACTATGAGCCGCCCACACCGCACTGGTACAAGGACTGCGCCGACCGGCCCATGCCGTTGCTTTGCAAGCAAGGCGGCCCGCAAGTTGCCGAGTTCCGTGTAACATTGAATGACAAGTCGCTGTTTCAGATGAATGGCCAACTGACTCTGCACGTGATCCTGCAACGATGAAAGTCGGTCGTTCTGCCGCCAGGCATGGTCGTCCGTACAACGTCCCCCCGCGGTGCGGGGGGCTTTATGATCTGGCGGAGGTCAAGGCCCGGCATTGACGGGGCCGGCAGGGGGGCATAGGATTGGGGTGCGGAAACCACGTGGCGCATGTCGGATCATTCGGCTGGCTGATTTGGAAAGGCGAGGCCATGAAGAAGATGATGTGGGTTGGCGCGGCGGTGTGTGCTTTGGCGGCTGGGTTCCCGGCCGGCGGATGCGCGGAGGCGGCCAAAGGGGCCCAGAACGTGCAATACCCGGCCCCGGTGGTGTGGGAGAGCCCGAGTGAGAACTCACTGGGGTCCATGCCGCTGGGGAACGGGGATATCTCGGTCAACGCGTGGGTCGAGCCGGCGGGCGACCTGGTGATGCTGATCGGCAAGACCGATAGCTGGAACGAGATCGGGCGGCTGTTGAAGATCGGGCGCGTGAGGGTGAAGCTCTCGCCGGCGATGCCGGTCAAGCCGTTCGTGCAGACGCTGGACATGCGGCGGGGGGAGATGACCGTCGTGTGCGGGGCGGGCAAAGACGCCCTGACGGTGCGGGTGTGGGTGGACGCCAACCGGCCGGTGATTCGCGTGGAGCTCGAGGGCGAAGCGGCCCGGGACTGCACGGCCCAGACGGAGATCTGGCGGACGCAGGACCACCCGCACGCGATGGAGAACAACGAGTTCCCGGGCGAGTATTCCGACATGGCCCTGGGCGATTCGGGCCTGCAATTGGTCGACCTGGCCGACACGGTCGTGCCCGCAGGCAAGGGGCCTGAGGTGATCTGGTATCACCGCAACACCTACTCGATCTACAAACGATATCTCCAGGCCGAGCATCTGGAGAAGGTGGAACAGACCTGCCCCGACCCGCTGCTGAACCGGACGTTCGGGGCGGTGATGACCGGGACGGGGATGGCGGCGGCGGATGACCGGACGCTGAAGTCCGCGGCCCCGGTGGCGAAGCGGACGATCGCGATCGCCGTGCTGACATCCCAGCCGGCGGCGGCGCAGGGGTGGCTCAAGGAGGCGCGGGATCTGTCGGCCCAGGCGCAGCAGGCCGACGCGGCGGCCGCTCGCAAGGCGCACGCGGCGTGGTGGGAGGCGTTCTGGGGGCGGAGCTGGGTGGCCGTCTCGGGCAACGCCCAGGCCCAGACTGTCACGCGGGGGTATGAGCAGAACCGGTACATGCTGGGCTGTTGCAGCCGCGGGGCCATGCCGCCCAAGTTCAACGGCGCGACCTTCACCGTCAATGGCCAGGCCGGCTCGACGCCCGACTATCGCAAGTGGGGCAGCGGGTACTGGTTCCAGAACAATCGGTGGCTGGACTGGCCCCTGCTGGCGACGGGGGACTTCGACCTGATGGAGCCGTTCTTCCGGATGTACTCCCGCGCGCTGCCTCTGCTCAAGCAGCGGACGAAGGCGTACTTCAACCACGAGGGGGCCTACTGCGGCGAGACGATGCACTTCTGGGGCACGTACTGCATCATGGACTGGGGGGCGTGGAACGGCACGGGGAACGTCGTGGCCGCCAACCCGTACGTCAAGTACTACTGGTCCAGCGGCATCGAGATGACGGCCATGATGCTCGACCGCTACGAGTACACGCAGGACCAGGCCTTCGCGAAGGCGACGCTGCTGCCCTTCGCCGAGGCGATCACGACGTTCTACGAGCATCATTATCCGCGCGTGGGGGGGAAGATCCGCTTCGAGCCGGCGGCGGCGTTGGAGACGTGGCACACGGCGGTCAACCCGCTGCCCGAGATCGCGGGCCTGCGGTACGTCCTGGCCAGGCTGCTCGCGCTGCCGGGCGACCTCACGACGGAGGCCCAGCGCACGATGTGGAAGAAGACGCTGGCCGACCTGCCGCCGATCCCGATGGTCGAGCGGGATGGCAAGAAGCTCCTCCAGCCGGCCGAAACGTTCGGGAACAACAAGAACTGCGAGAACCCGGAGCTGTACGCGATCTTCCCCTACCGCCTGTACGGGGTGGGCAAGCCGGAGCTGGCGTTGGCGCAGGACTCGTTCGCCCGGCGGGCCAACGGGTCCAACGGGTGCTGGTACAACAACGGCGTGCAAGCGGCGCTGGTGGGCGACGCGGGGACGTCGCAGGCGGCGGTGCGGGATTGTTTCTCGGTCTCGTCGGCCCCGCAGCGGTTCCCCGCGTTCTGGCCCCCGGCCAACGACTGGGTGCCCGACATGGACAACGGCGGCACGGGCATGATGGCCCTTCAGTACATGCTCCTGCAGACCGACGGGGGCAAGATCACACTCCTGCCGGCCTGGCCCAAGGAATGGAACGTGGACTTCAAGCTCCACGCTCCCGGCCGAACGGTGGTGGAAGCGACCGTTCGCGAGGGCAGGGCCGTGCATCTGAACGTCACGCCGGCCTCGCGGGCCAAGGACGTGACGATCGCCCCTCCGTTCGCGCAGGGCCCGGCGACCGCGCCGGCCGGCAAGTGACGCGGGCCCCTCTCCCCGGAAAGGTGTAGAAGATGATGCGAATCGATCCTCGGCATGTCGTGGGGGCGTGGGAGTTGGTGGCCATGGCGGTCGTGGTGTCGGCGGCGTGTTGGGCCCTGGCGGACCAGCCCGCGCCGGCCCCCGCGCCCGTGTCCCTGGTAAAACCCACGCCCGAGCAGGTGGCCTGGCAGGACATGGAACTGGGCATGTTCATCCACTGGGACATCCCCTGGGACCATCGCGACTACGACCACAAACCCAAGCCCGACGTGTTCAACCCCACCAAGCTGGACACCGACCAGTGGATGCAGGCGGCCAAGGCCTTCGGGGCCAAGTATTGCGTGCTGACGGCCACGCACGGCACGGGGTTCATGCTGTGGCAGAGCGAGGCCTACCCCTTCGGCATGAAGCAGTCGCCCTACAAGAACGGGACGTGCGACGTGGTGAAGGAGTACGTCGTAGGGCAATTACGGCCCGCTGGTGGAGATCTGGATCGACGGCGGGCTGCCCGACCCGGTGCAGGCGGGCTTTGACGTGATGCCGCTGGCGCTGAAGCTCCAGCCCAAGGCGATGCTCATGGGCGGCTCGGGCAACCCGAGGCAGAAGATCCGCTGCGTGGGCAACGAGAGCGGGCACGCGGGATACCCCTGCTGGGCGACGGCCGTCTTCCCCGCTGACCAGAACGGCGGCGACCCCAACGGCAAGGACTACATGCCCGCCGAGGCCGACGCTCCGCTGACGTTCCACTGGATGTATTCCGGCTCGGAGATGCGCAGCCTGGACGAGTTGATGACGCGATACTATCTGTCGGTCGGCTGCAACGCCAACCTGCTGCTCAACTCGACGCCCGACCCGACGGGGCTGATCCCCGAGCGGGAGATGAAGCGGTACGTCGAGTTCGGCAACGAGATCCGGCGGCGGTTCGGCAAGAGCGTCGCCGAGACGACCGGCCAGGGCAACGAGGTGGAACTGAAACTCGACTCGCCGACGACGATCAACCACGTCATCCTCATGGAGCAGATCGCCGAGGGCGAGCGGATCCGCCAGTTCGTGGTGGAGGGCTTCGCGGGCGGGGCGTGGAAGGAACTGACGAAGGGCACGTGCGTCGGGCACAAACGAATCGCCCGGTTCGACGACGTGCAGGTGTCCAAGGTGCGGCTGCGGGTGACGCAGTCGCTAGCCGAGCCGCTGATCCGAAAGCTGGCGGTGTATTGCGTTACCAAGCCGGCCGCGCCGGCCGGAAAGTGACGGATACCCATCGAGGAAAACCCCCCGACAAGGAGCGGACGATGAAGACGATCATGACGTGGCTGGTGTCGACGTGCGTAGTGGGACTGCTGACGGCCTGTTGCGCCGCCCAGACGAGCGGGCTGACCCTCATCCCCTGGCCCAAGACCGTCAAGGAAGGCGGCGGCGAGCTGGCCGTGAAACCCTCCGCGAAGATCGTCGCGACCTCGAAAGAGCTCCTGCCCCTCGGGCGGGTCCTCACGGAAGAACTCTTCCGCCTCACCGGCCTGCGCCTGGCGGTCGAGGAGGGCAAGGGGGGCGATGGCGATATCGTGCTCGCCATCGACCGGTCGCTGGCGGCCGAGGGAAGGTATTTCTCTCACGCCGTGGACGTGGACAAGACCGTGGCCGTCCGAGGCGAGGACTACGCCGCCACCGCCCAGGGCACGGCGACGCTACTCCAGTTGATCGCCTATGGTGAGAAGGGGGTGCGATTCCCGCGCGTGGCGATCACCGACTACTCGCCCGCGTCGTATCCGGGGGCGATGCTGGACGTGGCCCGGCGGCGGAACACGCTGGAGGTCCTCAGGGACTGCATCAACCTCTGCCGCCTGTACAAGGTCCGGTACTTCCACCTGCACCTGAACGACATGGAGTCGTTCACGTTCCCCTCGAAGTTGTTCCCCAAGTTGGGCACGAACCGGCGCGGGGCGTTCGGCGGCCCGGCCCCGGAGGTCTATCCCCGCGAACAGCTCGAGGAATTGCTTCGCTACGCGGATGATCGCGGCGTGGCCATCGTGCCCGAACTGGAGACCGTCTTCCACACCGGGTCGATGATGGCCGACATGCCGGATGTGTTCGGCGGGCCGGGGATTCTCGACCAGACCAACGAGAAGATGTACGAGGCCCTGGATGCCCTCATCGGCGAGATGTGCGACGTGTTCAAGAGCTCGCCGTATTTTCACATCGGCTGCGACGAGGCCGGGTACGGCCAGCTCGTCAACCAGCCCACCGCGAAGGACTACATGGCGAAGCACGGGCTCAAGAACGCCGACGACATTTACCGGTTCCACATCCAGCGGCTCAACAAGGTCATCAAGGCCCACGGCAAGCGGACGATCGTGTGGCAGGACTGCCCGCTGCCGCCGGACAAGGACGTCATCGTGATGGCCTGGCGGATCGACCTGGACCACGGGCCCACGCCCGCCCTCATCAAGGAGGGCCGGCCGGTCATCCAGGTCACCTGGACGCCGTGCATCTTCTGGAACGTGAAGGACAACTTCGCCTGGCACGTCTACGACGACGACGTCAAGCCCGGGCCGCTCGCGATCGGCTCGCAGATGATCTTCTGGGAAGGGGAGGGCCCCTCGGCCATGCCGTGGCTGCGGTATCGCGTCCCCCCGCGCCAGGAGCGGACCTACAGCCCCGACGCCACGCGGTCGTACGAGGATTTCGCGCGTAGCCTCGCGGTGCTGGATTCCCGGCTCGACGTGCTGACGGCCGGCATCGAGCTCCAGGAGAAGGGGGCCAGCGGCTCGACCTACGAATGGCTGACCCGGAACGCCGGCTACATCCTGCCCATCTCGACGTTCTCGGGGCCGCTCGAGATCACTCTCGTTTCGCGGGTGCCCGGCGCGACGGTCCGTTACACGCTGGACGACAAGCCCCCGACGAACGCCTCGCCGGCGGCCTCCGGGCCCGTCCGCATCGAGAAACCCGAGGGCGAGAAGCTGATGCTGCGGGCGGCGCTGTTCGACGCGGCGGGCAAGCCCATCGGTAACGGGCTGTGGCGGGAGTATCACTGGGAGCCCTTCACCGTCAACGTGAGCGGCTCGATGGGCGCGGGCGACTGGCGGTTCAACAAGACCGCCACGATCGCCGTCAGCGGCAACCAAAGCGGTGGGACGGTGCGGTATCAGGTCGGGGGCGCGGTGACGAAAGACTCCCCGGCCTGCGACAAGCCCATCGTGCTGACCGACAGCGGCGAGGTGCAGATCCGCTGCTTCGCCGCCGACGGCAAGCCGCTGGGGGCGACGTGGAAACAGGGCTTCGGCAAGATCGACTACGACCCGGACAACCTCACGTTCGGCAAGCCGGTGACGACCGAACTGGAGATCTCCGCCAAGACCCGCGCCCTGGCCACCGACGGGATCGTCAACCGCGACCAGCACGTGGGGTTCTCGCCCGGGCCCAAGTGGCTCACGGTCGATCTGGAAAAGGAGACGCTGCTGGGCAAGGTGGCGCTCTACACGTTCTGGGGTGACGGGCGGTCGTACAAGTACACGATCGAACTGTCCTCCGACGGCAAGGAGTGGACGAAGGTGGGTGACGGTTCGCAGAACACCGTCGCGGCGACGGAGAAGGGCTACGCGCACGAATTCCCCGCCCGGAAAGCCCGCTACATCAAGGTCACGATGATCGCCAACACCGCCAACGTCGGGCTGCACGTGGCCGAAGTCCGCGCCTGGGCGCCCAAGTAAGGCCCCACCCCGCCGGAGGCGCGTTCGGCGAGGTTACTTCGCCTCGTACACGCGCAGTTCCGAAATGTGCCCGGCGTCATTCGCGCTGTTCTGCGTGATGGTGGCGCGCACGTACCGGGCCGAAACGGGTTCTATCGCGTGGCGGTAGCCCTGGTCGCCGGAGGGCCCGCTGTTCTTGGAGGCGTCGGCCACGGTCTTCCACGTCGTCTCATCCGTGGAGACCTCGATCACGTGCTGGTAGACCCGCCCGTCGCCCCACCAGGTGTAGAGGCGGACCTCGCCGATCCGAAAGGGCTTGCCCAGATCCACCTCGACCCACATGGGGGTGGGGGCGCCCATGTAGACGTCCCTGCTGACCAGGCCGTCTACCACCGGGGAGTCGGCGATCCATCCCTTGCCGTTGGAGTACTTCACCGGGCGGCCGGTCGTCAGGTTCTTCTCGAAGTCCACCCAGGTGTATCCCTGCCCCCACACGTCGCCCTTGCGTTTGCCCTCGACGAAGAGGGCCGCTTGAAGCCACGCCGACCGCCCCGCTTCGATCCTGACCGGCTTGGCGTACACCGGCGACTTGGCCGGGTCGGGCGGGGTTCCGTCGAGCGTGTAGCGGATCTCGCCGGGGACGGCCGACTTCAGCACGACGTCGAAGGGCTCGCGGAACCGGCGGTCGCGCCAGCGTTCCTCCGGCAGGAAGGTGGCCTGCGGTACGCCCGTGATCGGCTGGCAGCTATACCACATCAGGCGAGGGAAACCGACGGGCTTGCCGGCCGAGTCGAATGCCCGCGTCGTGAACCACGTACCCGCCTCGAACGTCACCGGGCCGGTGACGACCGGCGAGTTGGCGACCGGGTCCGTCCACGGCTCCTTCGTGTAGCGGACGACCAGATCCTTGATCGCCGGAGACGGCACGACCGTGAGCGTCAGGGACTTCTCGAAAACGCGTTCGCAGTGGTCCTGCAGTCCCTGGGCCTCCATCGTGAAACCGTGAACCAGCAGGTCAAGAATGCGATCGGTGGAGGCGAAACGGCGGGCGAAGTCTTCGTAGGTCCTGCCCGCGTCGGGGCTGTGAATTCGCTCGTGGCGGGCGACGGCCTTGGCCCTGTGGTTGGGCATGATCGCGTGCCCGGGGCACTCCCAGAGCACCATCTCTCCGCCGAGCACCGGATCGGTCCGCTTGAGCTCGTCGGGCTTGCGGTCCTGAGACCCGGCCTGCCACAGGTTCCATTCGTAATTATCCCGGGCCGGGGACGACATCTGCGGCCACCACGGCACGTTGATGATCGAATAGCCGGCGGCGATCAACTTGGCCGGCGGATAGACCCGCCCATCCCACGCCATCACGATGATGTCCCTGTCGGGTTCGTAGCCGGGCTCGAACCCTTCCCAGCAGATGGTTCTCTTGCCCTGCTTCTTGACCATGGCGTTGACCTGGTTCATGAACCAGGCGTACTGCTGCGGAGTGTTTCGCCCCGTGCGTTTACGGTCGGCGGCCACGTGCTCCTGGTTCTCGAACCCGCCCCACTGGCACTCGTCGGAGCCCATGTGGAAGTAGGGGGAGCTCTTGAAGACGTCGCACATTTCGCCGATGAGCGTTTCCAGGGTGGGCAGCGAGTCTTTGCGGAAGAAGTCCACGACGTCCGGGCCGCCCACGAGGTCGGGCAGCGCCCCGCGAAGCGCCCCGGAATGACCCGGCAGTTCCAGCTCGGGCACGATCGTCACGCCGCGATCGTCGGCGAACTTCACGAGTCCTTTCAATTCGTCCAGTTTGTAGACGCCCGGCAACTTGGCGGCGAACTTCGTCGAGGGGAAGGTGAACAACTGGTCGTCGGTCATGTGCAGGTGGACATACTTCATCTTGTAGAGCCGGGCCAGCACGACGAGCTGCTTGAGATCCTCGATGGAATTGAACCGCCGGGCGATGTCGTGCATCGTCCCCGTGTATTGGGCAAAGGGCCAGTCCACCACCGTCATTCGCGGCAGGGCGAACGTCCGGCCGTCGGGCCGCAGGGCCTGGAGGACGGTCGCCGTGCCCATCGCGACGCCCACGTAGTTGCCCCCCTGCACCGTGACGCGATCGGAGACGACGACCTTGTGCTTCTCGTTCCGGAGCGCCGGGTCGATCGACAACCCGATATCGCCGTTGGCGGGCGTGCCGGCGTCGACCCTGAGCCGCAGGCCCGTGAGGCGGGCGATCTCCTCTGACAAGACCCCCGCCAGCGGCGCCAGATCCTTGCTCTGGGCGACAATCCGGGTGTTCTCCGTGACGGCCAGGGCCCCCCCGTCCACGTGAATCTCCTTGGGCCAGGGAATGAGCGACGGATCGTCGGCTCCCAGGGCCGTTGACATACAAACCAGAAGCGTCGCCATCACGAGGGGATGCCGTCTTTCGCGGGTCATGGGTTTTCCTTTGGGCCGTGCCGTTGTCGCGGCCGGGCGGGGGCTACTTCGCGTCGCCGACGAAGGTGGTTACGCTCTTGGGGGTGAGGCTCACGGGCAGTTTGCCCTCGGCGAACTTCACGTCATCGAGCTTCTGCAGGCTTTCGTTGGCGGAGGTGCGATAGGGCGTCGCCGTCGCGGCGCGGGCGCCGTCGAGGGCCACCGAGAGGGTCTGCGGTGAATCGTTCTTGTTGATGGCCACGATGGCGAAGCGGCCGCCGGCCTTGTCCTTGTAGGCGCTCAGGAAGACGCCCGGGGCCGGGGCGGCCGTCGCGTCGACCCGGACCCAGCCCGGGCGGACGAAACGGCTGAACTGCCCGACGGCGAAAAGCCTCGGATAGACGATGTACGGTTTCCACTTGCCGCCGGTCGGATCCTGCGTGTAGACGAGGAACTTGACCTTGCTGGCATCGGGGTCGGTCTCCTTGAGAACGAGTTCATCCAGCCCCGCTTTGCACTTGAAGTGCGTGTAACCCGGCGGGAGGTCATACGCGATCATCGACTGCGCGTGCGTGCCGATGCCATAGGCGGCCTTCACGCCGTTGACGATGATCTCCTGCTCGTTGTTGACGGTCCTGTTGATCTTCGGAGTCATGTAGCCGGAGTTGGCAAAGGTCCACTTGAGTTCCGTGAGCTTCAACTCGCCCTTGGGACCGGCCAGCCGCGGCTCGAACCAGTCCGCCCGGTCGCCGTTGAAGCGGCCGTCCGCCACATCCACTTCGAGGTAGAGCTTCTTGGCGTTGGTGATGTCCACGTCGATGTCGATGGACCGGTTGGGCGTCTGGCGTGTGATCACGTCGCTCGTGAAGGCCGCCAGCTTGGGGTCTGTGGGCCCCGTGGGGCCGGCCCCGACCTCGACCAGCGTTCCCTCGAACTTCGCTTGGGCCATCAGCCACCAGCACAGCCAGGCGTTGGCCTGGCTGACGGTCATGTGATTATGGATGTACTCGGCCCAGTACAGGGCGTTGTCGATGGAGTTCCCGCCGTCGGGGAAGTTGGCGGCGTTGTTGTAGACTTCGGTCTCCCAGATTCTCTTTCCCTTGGCCGTCGCGACGGGCAGCACGCCGAAGCCGTTGGGCGCCCCGTAGCCGTGGGCGGCGACGATGTCCACCCGCCCGCAGGCGACGGGGTCGTTGAGGCTCGGGACGGCGAAACTTTCATCCCAGAACATGTGTTCGCCCAACATGTACTTGGCGGGCACGTTCTTTTCCTTCCACACGGGGACGACGTGGTTCTTCGTGAAGTCGAGAAAATCCTCCGCCGACCACTGGCAGCAGGGGTAGTTGCCGGAAAAGGTCGGCTCGTTCTGGGGCGAGACGGCATAGATGTCGATGCCGTGGTGCTTCTTGTAGCCCAGGACGTACTCGGCGAGGTACTCGGCATACGCGCGGTACTTGTCCTTCTTGAGGTTGCCGCCGTTGATCGTGCTGCCGTTGGTTTTCATCCAGGCCGGCGGGCTCCAGGCCGAGCTCATGAAACGCGTGCAGCCGCGCTGGGCGGCCTCCTTCATCAGCCACACCTGCCCCTCGTCGCCTGTCCAGCTCCACTGGCCTTCCTTGGGCTCGATGGTCGCGGGATTGCCCGCCCAGGCGTTCGGGTCAGGGTTCGGCGTGCCGTCTCCGATGTTGTTGCGGATGATCGAAATGCCCACGCCCTTGGTCGTGGAGAACAGCAGGTCCAGCACCTCGGTACGCGCCGGCTCGGGCAGCTTCATCAGGTTATCTGCCTGCCAGAAGCAGGCCGATCCGCCGAAGCCGTCGATCTCCTGACGCGGGGCGTTCCATTTGACGGTCACGTCGGCCGCCCCCGCCGCCGGGGGCAGGGCCAGGCACGCGACCGACACGATCGAGAGGATAATCCATGTGCGATTCATGGGGATTCCGTCTTTCCATTCACTTGGCCTTGCCGACGAACGTGGTGACGCTCTGGGCGGGTAGTTTGGTGGTGAGTTTGCCGCCCTCGAAAGCGATGGGGGAGAGTTTGTCGAGGCTCTCGGTGGCGGAGGTGCGGTAGGGGGTCAGCGGGCCGCTCGTGGCCGCCTCCAGCGAGACGGCGACGGTCTGCTCCTTGTCGTTCTTGTTAATGATGACGACGGCGAAGTCGTCGCTGGCGGGGTTCTTGTACGCACTGACCAGCACGCCGGGGGCCGGGGAAGGCGTCGCGTCGACGCGGACCCAGCCCGGGCGGACGAAACGGCTGAAGTTGCCCACCACCCACAGGCGGGGGTACACGATGTACGATTTGGCCTTCTCCCCGCCGGTCGAATCCCTCGTGTAGACCCGGAACTTGACCTTGCTGGCGTCCGGGTCGGTCTCCCGGAGAACCAGTTCGTCGAGCCCGGCCTTGCACTTGAACCGTGTGTACCCCGGGGGCAGGTCGTACGTGATCAGCGACTGGGCGTGCGTGCCGATGCCGTAGGCGGCCTTCACGCCGTTGACGATGATGTCCTGCTCGCCGCCGACGGTCTTGTTGACTTTCGGCGTGTTCCAGCCGGCGTTGGCGAAGGTCCAGGTCAGGTCGGTAAGCTTCAGCTCGCCCTTGGGGCCGACGAGGCGGGGCTCGAACCAGTCGGCCCGGTCGCCGTTGAACCGCCCGTCGCCCAGGTCCACCTCCAGGCAGAGCCTCTTGGCGTTGGTGATGTCGATGTCGACGTCGACGGACCGCCCGGGCGTCTGGCGGGTGATCAGCTCGCTGGTGAACACCGCCTGCTTCGGGTCGACACTGGGGTCGGGGGTGGCGCCCACGGTGATCAGGCAGCCCTCGAACTTGTACTTGGCGATCAGCCACCAGTACAGCCACGCGTTGGTGTCCGAGGCCGTCATGTGGTTGTGGATGTATTCCGCCCAGTACAGGCCGTTGCCGATCGTGCCCTTGCCCTCGCGGTTATTCGAGTCGTCGCCGTTGTTATAGACTTCCGTCTGCCAGATCTTCTTTCCCTTGGCCTTGGCGGTGGGCAGGACGCCGAAGCCCTGGGGCCAGCCGTACCCGTGGGCGGCGACGATGTCCACCCGCGCACAGGCCTCGGCGTCGTTGAGGCTGGGGACGGCGAAGGATTCATCCCAGGCCATGTGTTCGCCGAGCATGTACTTGGCGGCGACTTTCTTGTCCTTCCACACCGGGATGATGTGGTTCTTGGTCAGCTCCAGGAAGTCCTGGGCCGACCACTGGCAGCAGGAGTAGCCGCCGGAGAACGTGGGCTCGTTCTGCGGGGAGACGGCGTAAATGTCGATGCCGTGGTTCTTCTTGTAGCCGTTGGCGTACTCGGCGAGATACTCGGCGTAGGCGCGGTACTTGTCCTTCTTCAGGTTGCCGCCGTTGATGACGGAGTTGTTGGTCTTCATCCAGGCCGGGGGGCTCCAGGCGGCGCTGATGAACCGGGTGCAGCCCCGCTGGGCGGCCTCCTTCATCAGCCAGATCTGCGCCTCATCCCCCGTCCAGCTCCACTGGCCCTCCTTGGGCTCGATGGTGGCGGTGGGCCCGTCGGTGTCGGTGCCCCAGACCTTTCCCTCGGCCGTCAGTCCGCCGTCGCCGATGTTGTTGCGGATGATGGAAATCCCCGCGCCCTTCGTCGTCGAGAACAGCAGGTCCAGCACCTCCTGCCGGTCGGCGGGAGGGAGTTTCATCAGATTGTCGGCCTGACGGAACGAGCCCGAGCCGCCGAAGCCCTCGATTTCCTGGCGGAGGGCCTTGAGTTTGACGACCGCCTCCGGGACCGGGTCGGCCGCCGTCAGGAGGGAAACAGGGGCCAGGAACAATGCCGACACGATCGATCCGATAACCCACGTGCGATTCATGTGCGATCCTTTCCTTGGTGACCAGGACTCGTTGAAACCAGATTATACGCGTATTGCCGCCGACACAAACACAGGGGACGGCGGTTTTCTTCCAGGTTGCTTTGGCGTCATCCTCGGCGTCCTTTGTCCGTGGCGGCCGGTTTGGCCTCGACCTCAAACAGCGAGAAGCCGACCGTGCTTCCGCCTCCTCCGCCAACATACCAGGGCTCGCTTGCCTTGTCGGCGGTCCACTCAAACGTCACGATAGCCGGTTTTGTCAGAGTGGCCAGCGGCGATGACGCCCCCGCGACCGAAATGCCCATGTCCTGGCCGCCATTGACGATGAATTGCGCCCGATAACGCTTCCCTGGAGTCAGATCGGCGAACGTTCCCCAGGTCCTGCCGTAATTGCAGCCGAGGGCCCATTTCATCAGTTCCTCCGCGGATCCGGTGAACGTATTGCCATGGGCGTCGACGGCGCCCGACCCACCTCGTCCCCACTCTCTGTGATACGCGGCGGCCGGCGTGCCGGGCCACTTGGCCCACCGGATGCCGAAGGCGGTGATGTCCTCGGTGTTGTTGCCGAAGCGCGTCGCCTGGATACACGTGCCGTCCGTCTTGACCTGCTCGCCGCCGGCAAGCAGAAACTCCACCGACGTCGGCCCGATGTCGCGCTGCACGCTGGGGTCCATGACCTCGACATCCTTGGCCCGGCTTTCGGGCGTGACCTTGAGCGTCTGGACTTTGCCGCCCCTGACGGTGGCCTCGACGGTCGTGTTCCGCGGGGCGTGAAGTTTGAACTCAACATCCCAATCCCTGGGCCACGCGGGCAGCAGCAGGATCCTCTTGCCCTCGGCCTGCAGCAGCATCGTCTGCGTCGTGTTGAGGATGTTGCCGCCGTGGCACTGGTCGGGCGTCCAGTCGTAATTGGGACCCCAGAAGGCCGGGAAGCGGCTCTTGGCGTGATGCGTGGAGGCGTTCATAACGAGCATCGAACGCGCCGCGCCGGGAGAGCCCAGGTAGGCCGCCTGCACGGCCGTCTGCTGCCAACCATGGAAGGCCCCCTCGCTCCGGGCCTGGAAGCTGTTGCGGGCGATCTCCAGGTCGCCCTTGCC
>JAPLNA010000336.1:24742-31599 GCA_026693065.1 Planctomycetota bacterium | reverse complement strand
AACCCCGATAACGGCCGAACCTTTGCCGATTTCTCCCGGCGTTTCAAGTCCACCGACGCCATTCTGGAGAAGTTGATTCTGCCCGTGCAGGTGAAGGCCGATGGGCTGACCCAGCTCGAGGGCGCGCCGATCCAGGACATGGAGCAATTCATCCACGAGCGCGGCGGATTCACGCTCTATGACGATCACGTGACGCTCACGCTGACGAGCATCGCGCCTCCGCCGGACCAGGTGATTCACTACACGCTGGACAACACCGAGCCGACGCTCGAATCGCCGGTGTATAAGGAGCCGATCCGGATCGCGCCCAGGAATCCCAAGGCTCACGAGGAAACCTGGCTGCGAGCCCGCGCCTACGTCGGCGCCGAGCCGGTGGGCTATACGCGACAGACTCGGTTCGAGAACAATCCAAACAAGGACCTGCCGCGCTGCGTGAAGGTTACGCTCTATGAGGCGCCCAAGGATGCCAAGGCCGTGCCTGATGTCGCGCCGCTCACGCCCATTTATAGCGGTTCGCAGCCGAGCATGAAACTCCACGAACTGCCCTCGTTCTTCCTTCCCAACTTCGGCTGGAGCCCCTATGTGATGGTTTGCGAGGCGACCTGGTACGTCGATCAGCCCGGGAAATACGAGCTTCAGTACGAGGCGGGCGCTGTGGGCGAGCTGTTCATCGACGGCAAACTCATGATCGATCGCGCCAAGGCGGACAAGGGAACGGTGGAACTCACGGCCGGCGCTCACCCCATTCGCCTGACCTTCCTGGGCAGAGGCGGCGCGACCATCTACATCTGGGATGCCCAGAAGAATCGCCACGAGATGGGCCCGCAGGATCTGCAGCCGAAACCGGCCAGGAGGGAGGCGCCGAAATGAGCATGCCCATTACATCCCGAGGATCTTCCTGGCGTTGGCGGTGGTCTGGCCGGAGAGGTTCATCCTGACTATGTCCTCCAGCACCGGCCGGACGTCCTGGGGGTTCTTGGGGTAGATGCGTCCGGCAATTGAAACGCAAGCGGCCGCGGCTTCCTCTTTCACCCGGTCATCCTTGAGGTAGCCGCTTGCCATCTTGAAGGATTCGACTGACGCTATGTTGCCCAGGGCGGCAAGAATCTGCTTCTTCTCTTCGGGCCGCTGGGCCAATGGCCCTGCCGTCGCCACCATTTCTATGGCCTTATCTGAGCCGGCCAGCGAGGCCATGCGGATATATCCGCGCAGGGCGAGTATCTGGTGGGCCGGCTTGGCGCCGTGGCGGGCGATTTCCAGTACATCGGCGGCCGCCTCGGCGGTGGGCCAGTTCGACAGCGCGCGGACCGCGGCGTCCTGGATTCTTT
The DNA here is from genome assembly GCA_026693065.1 of Planctomycetota bacterium. Lineage (GTDB taxonomy): Bacteria > Planctomycetota > Phycisphaerae > SM23-33 > SM23-33 > JAPLNA01. Next base: position 30,271 of record JAPLNA010000336.1, on the reverse strand, counting down.
CGTCCTTGTCGGCCCCGGAGGCCCTTGCCGTTTCCAGGGCCTTCGGGCCGCCCAGGCCGCTCAGGCAACCAAGAATCATCGCCCGGGTTTCGACTCCGACGTCGGGATAGATCGCCAGCAGCGGCTGTGCCCGCCCGTCGGCATCGCTCTCCCTCAGTGCCACGGCCACATAGGCCCTGAGGGCGCCGGACGCAACCGGAGGCGAACCGGACTTGATGATCTGAGCCAGGGGCTGGAGTTGATCCGCCTGGCCCATCACGCCGACGGCCTTGAGGGCGTCGCGACTCGTGGCCGGGTCGGCGGACTTGGCCATTTCCATGAACGTGGGCACCGCGGCGGTGCAGCGCCGCCGGGCAAGAACGGCGATAATCACCCGGGCCTGGCCGGCCCCTGCCGAGCCCGCCTGCTTCATCAGCGTCTCGTCCACGCGAGGATCGGCTATCGTTACAAGGGCATCCACGGCGCCCGCTTCCAGAAGCAGGGGAACCTGCTCAACGCCGCCCAGGATGCCGACGGCCTCGATGGCGGCCTTGCTGACCGCCGGGTCGGAACTCTTGACCAGCGGGACGATTCCCGCCAGGGCAACCTTGTCGCCCCGGACAGCGAGTGTCCGTATGACTACGGCCTGCCCCTGTGGCGGCAAGGCGGCAAGAGCATCCGAGAGTTGTTTCGTTGCCTCCTGGCCGCTGGCAAGGGCGCCAAGTTCGCCGGCCACCTGCTTGAGCGCCACATCGTTACCCTTGAGCACCTCCATCAGCAGGGGGACGGATTTGCCACCCTCGGCCATAACCACGCCTCGCAGCGCCGCCTGGCGAACGGCGGGCCGTTTCTGGGTGTCCAGGATCTGCCGGTAGATCGCCGCTGCCTTGTCCGCTTGTCCGGCTGCCAGCATGCTGTCGGCGCAGCACAGGCGGGCATCGGCAAGACAAGCCTCGAGGGGTTCGGGCGCCTTGACGCCGGCAAGGACCCTTTCGGCCTCGGGATCGGCAATCTTTCCCAGTGCGCCCATCGCGGCGGCGGCCACGGCGGCGTCACCGTCGTTGACCAGCTGGGCCAGTTGCCCAACGGCTTGACGGTCCCGCCGCGCCCCCACGGAGTCAATCAGGCCGACCTTCACGCTGCCATGGGCCTTGCCGAGCGCCTCGCGCAGGGCGGTCCCGGCGGCGAGATCCTGCATCCCCTCCAGCGCAAGGCGGGCAAAGTAAGAACATTTCTCATCCGTGAGCAGCGGCGCCACGGCGCTCACGCACCTGGCCGAGCCGACCTGCCGCAACATCCGGCAGACGAAGGCCCTGCTGTCGTCCGTTGCCTTGGGGGCCGTCAGCACACCAAGCAACTTTGCCTCGATGGAAGGGTATTGCTCCAGCGAGGCAACGCGTATTTCCTGCTCGATAACGGAGGTTGTCTTCCGTCCGTCTTCAAACTTCCATTCGGGCAGGGCGGCCCAATCACTGTCTGCCGCCGAGGCAGGGCCGGCCATCACCGACGCCGCCAGCGCGATGAGTGCTACTGTGGCCATGTTCTTCATTGCTGAGTCCCTCTTGGGGTAGTTCGGGGCCGGCGTCAGACCTGCCACGGGGCCCGCATGGCCCGCGTCATCAGGGCCGCCGCCCGCGAGTCGTCCAGGATCTGCTCGTTCTTTGGGTCGTACTTCATCTTCCGGCCGGTGCGGATGGCCATGTCGCTCAGGTGGCTAACGCTGTCCGACAGGACGGCCACCTCCACCGGGCTGACGGTGGGCTTTCGGCTCCGCACGCAGTCGAGGAAGTTGCCCTGGTGATAGCCGCTGCGATAAAGGTTGATTTCGTTCGGGGCGATCACCTCCTTGACCAGCGACTCGGGCTCGGTTCTGAGACTCCCGCGACTGATGGAGACCTTGCCCTTGTCTCCGACGAACGTGGTGCAGTCGCCGCCGGGCCCCCGGAAACGGAAGTCCACGCCGTTGGCAAACTTGCCCCGCACGTCCCACTGGGTAGCCGTGTCAAACAGTCCTTCGGCGGGGAAGGTTCCCTTGCCTTCGTATTCCACGGGCACGGCGTCCGCCGTGTCGCCAAGGCCCCAGACCATCACGTCCAGCGGATGAGCGCCCCAGCCGGCGATGAACCCCAGGGCGTAGTCGCTGATGTACCAATGGCTCGAGCTGATGCAGCGGTCCCTGGTATACGGAGTCACCGGGGCCGGGCCGAGCCACAAATCGTAGTCGAATCCCTCGGGCACGGGCGCCGGCGCGGTGGAGCCCCCGCTTACGCTGCCCGGACTGACCACTTCCACCGAGGTCAGCTTGCCGATTCGTCCGTTGCGGACCAGTTCGCACCCGAAGCGAATGTGGTGGCTGCTTCGCTGCTGCGTACCGTACTGGAATACTCGCCCGTACCGGCGTACCGCGTCCCGACAGGCGAAGTCCTGTTTGAGGCTCAGGCCCAGGGGTTTTTCGACGTACATATCCTTGCCGGACTCCGCCGCCAGCACCGCCGCCATCACGTGCCAGTGGTCGGGCGTGGCGATAACCACCGCGTCGATGTCGTCGCGGGCGAGCATCTCGCGCAGGTCCCGGTAGGGCTTGCAGGAGTGGTTGCCGTATCTGCTGTTGATCGCGCCGGCGCGGTCTTCCCTGCACTTCTGGTAAGGGTCGCAGATGGCCAGAACCTGGCAACCGGCCTGTCCGGCAAAACTGCCCAGCAGGCCGCCGCCCTGGTTGCCGACGCCGATGTGCCCCGTCGTAATGCGATTGCTCGGGGCCTGGGCCCCGAACACCGTCGAGGGCAGGATGGTCGGCAGGGCCAGGGCCGCCCCCACACCGGCCGCGGCGCTCTTCAAGAACGACCTGCGAGAAAGCCGCTTGTCCGTGATCTTCATTCGTCTCGGGTTCATGCTTGGCTCCATTCATGGAGGCGCTCGACGGATCGCTTTACGTTCTCCGCCCCGGCTATCTCCAGGGTCGTCCCGCCGTCAAATCCGATTCTCTTCAATTCCTCAACGATCGGCGGCAGGTCCACGACGCCCTCGCCCAGCGCGATCACCGCCATCCCGCAGCCGTACACCGTGCCTCGCTTCTCCTGCCACGGGGCCGGCATGTCCTTCCAGTGAACGTGCCGAATTCGCCGGCCGAAGGTCCTGATGTGTTCGATCGGCTCTGCCCCGCCCAGCCAACTGTTGCCCGTGTCAAGGCAGACACCGACGACGTCCTCATGGCCCAAGGCGTCCAGCAGGTCGCCCATTCGTTCCACCGAGTCGGTCACCGGGCCGTGAGTCTCGAGCAACAGGTGTACCCCCAGTTCCCTGGCCCACTCTATCGGGGCCTGGAGCTTCTCGCGGATGCTGAATATCTGCTCGGCGGGGGTGAGCGTGTGGCCGAACCCGGTCTTCGGATCGCCCTCGGTGGTGATCACCTCCTTGATGCCCAGCAGCGAGGCCAGACGGATGGCCTTGATGATCTGCATCGTGCCGTAGACGTCCGGACTGGCGGGGTCAAGCAGGTTGGCATGCGCGCAGACCGTACTCAGGGTGATGTTGTGCCCCTCGGCCATGCGGCGGATCTTGGCCGGGTTACTGTCGAGGCTCACCGAAGCGGCAAAGCCGAACTCCACGCCCAGCGACGCACCGTCGTGGCTGTCGGTGATGTCGGCGTAGTCTATGCCCATCTCGCGAATGGCGGCGAACTGCCTCTCCATCGGGGTGAACGGCTCGACGAGTGCAAAGCATCCGATCTTCATGGATTCTCCCTTTCACGCTCTATGAACCGCTGAACTCTTTCCACGCCTTCTCGATGGCCGGCGTGTCGGCATGCCCGTGTACGTATATCAGGTATCGCAACGACAGACTCTTGCCCGCGGGCAGGACGTATGGTTCCTTGAACAGAATGGCCGGGCTGAAGTACGGCATGCCCTGGTTGGCGTACCAGCAGTTGGGGTATCGCAGGTTCGACGGGTGGTCGAAGAAGGCCAGTCCGCCCGCGGCGCCCGCCGGGTTCGTGCCGCTGAAATCAACCCATCGGGCTTCGCGGCCGTGTATCCTGTCCTGCTCGGTATCACCGTCGGAATTCACGAACGTCCAATGGCGAGTCTCGGGCGACATCCTGGCGGATAATCCGGCGTATCCGCCGTGACCCGCGCCGCCTTCCTGGCCCGGTATCGGCGTGCGGTCGAGTTTGACCTCCACCTTGCCGGCCGTGAAGGTGCTGGTCCAGTCAATGGCGTAACCGCCGTCCTTGGCCGGGGCGCCTACCCGTATCGCTCGCTTCTCCGTCAGTATGGCGGTTTTTCCGGGTGGATGGTAGGACATCTCCAGTTCCATCCGCGCCGAGTAATCCTTGTCAGGCCGGAGATTCACTCCTACCAGTTCGCTGACGCCCTGGCTGACGCCGGTCTTTGGGTCTTCTTCCCAGTAATTCAGCCCGTCGATCAACTTCCACGACCACCAGACCCCGCGGTGCCAGGGGTGGTCACCAGGCCGCAGGGCCGTCAACACCGTGCCGTCGCCCGTGCACAACGGATGGAAGTAGGGCTTTCCTTCTTCTTTCCTGCAATGGAACTGCCAGAGAATGTGGCCGCCTTTGAGCAGGGCCAACTTCCCCTCCGCTTCCTGCCACGCGTATCCGGTCTTGCCCGGATCGGCGGGTGGGGGTACCGCCGCCGTCATCTGCCCCGTGGCCGCCCACGCCACGCCGCGAACCAGCAATGCGCGAAAACCCACGTTCTTCATCGCCGCGGCGTCATGGCCCAGCACCAGGTTGAAGCATCTGCCCTCGCCATACTTTGTCACGAAGGCCACGGGCTCGGGCTTGTCGGCGGGCGACACCGCCGTCGCCAGCACCGTCCGCTCGCCGTTGACAACCATGTCTTCCCAGAGTTCGTCCGCCGTCTTGAAGGGCTTGAGGCCTGTCGTGATGGGGCTTGCGGCATCCGTGAAGGCAACCTCGAATTCGTGCCCCGGCCCGTGATGCGTGCCCTTGCCCCAGGTGGCGCCGATGAGTTTCTGGAAGTCCGGCCAATCGTAGAACATGCTCCCGCCGGCGTGAATCACCACGAACCCCTTGCCGCCGCGAACAAAACCAAGGAAGGCCTGCTTTGTCTTGTCGTTCCAGGGCTCTTTGTCTGCCCCCCCTGCAAACGTGTTCCAGTTGCTCACCAGCACGTCATACCTGGCGAACTCTTCGCCCGCGAGCCGCTCGGGATGTTCCGTGACGTCAACCTTGAAGCGCCCGCCGGTCTCCAAGGCGGCCTTTAGCTCGGGCGTGGTCTTCTTCCAGTCGTGGTTGTTGTTGCCCGTGAGAATCAGAACCCTCACAGGTGGCAAGGCCGCTTCATCGCCCAGGAGAAGCCCCGTCACTGCCAGCAGACCGAACACGGTTACATGGATGTGCACTGTGGCCTTCATGTGATCTTGTCCCATAGAGGCTATCTTCCGCCTACGGCGCCGCCGCGGCCGTGGCCTCCGGCGCCGGGATCACCCCCGGATCGTAGACCTTCTTTCCATCGCGGATCGCCTGGCGGTTGCGAAGTTCAACTTGACGCCTGTAAACGTAGAACG
>JAPLNA010000336.1:0-24733 GCA_026693065.1 Planctomycetota bacterium | reverse complement strand
CATATCCGCACGCGGGCGTTTGGCCAACATGTCCTTGCCCGCCCGGATGATCGCCAGTGCCTCCAGGTACGGCGGGCCGTTCTTGTCCAGTTTGGCCAGGCAGGGGCTCAGTGGCGGCCGGTCGAAACTCACCACCGGGCCGGTGCTCGAACCAAAGCAGGACTGCTGGTTGAAGTCTACGCCCGTCAGTTGCCCCAGCCGCCCCAACTGGCCGTTGTCCAGCGGGCAGCGTCCGGCGATGTTGTCCGGATAGGCGCAGTAATACGTAGAGTAGTATGGTGCGTTGATATCGATCCACGTCGCGAGGCGGCTGAAACTTTCCTTGTCCAGTTTGACCTGGTTGTGCCCGGCCCGGATCACCTGGACGATCTTGCTGGCATTGGCGCCCCAGGAGTAGGCCTGTTGGATTCCGGCGGGCCCGGCCCCGATCGCGCGGATATACCCCTTTCGCCACAGTTGGGTGTAGGAGGCGTTGAAGAACGGGTCCTTGTCGCCGGCCAGAACCAGCTTCTCGCCGCCAGGCTTTCCGAAATCGTGACATCGCGCGCAGTTCTTGTCGAAGACGGGCTGCACCTCGGTGACGTAATCGAAACTTCCTGCCTGGCCGTACCAGGGCTCGATACGGCTGGGCGCCCTGCCCATCGCCAGCGGCTTGGCCTTGGCCTGGACCGGCGGGGCGGACCGGCGGCTGTCGTGGCAGCCCACGCACCCGATCTTCTCGCCCGGCTGCAGAACGGTCCCGCTCCGCATCGACTGAATCATCATGTCGTTCTCATCCAGCAACTGGAAGTAGATGAACGTCTCGGCGGGAACCTCGAAGCAGGCGCTTCCGTCGCTCTCGACGGGTACGGTCCCCAGGATCCGTTTGGCCGTGAAGTCCATCCAGTTCATCCCCGGGGCCATGAACCCCTGCCCGTTCCACTTGCCGTTGCACCATCCTCGCTTCTCGGACGACTCGACGATGCGAAGCTTTTTCACGGCCCCGGGCTTGACGCCCTTCATGTGCGTGCCCTCGTAGACGTTGGCGACGCAAACCAACCCGGCCCTGCTGTCGTAGCTCCTCCGGACGGGGATTACCGGGGCACGAGGCCGCGGGGCCAGCACCACCGGGCCGAAGCATCCGGGCGATTCCGCATGGAGCAGGACCTCGTTGCCGAAGACGTCGACCAGGTAGATCCCCATCACGCCGAGGATTTCACCGGGGCGCGGTGCAGGCCCGGACGCCGTGACCGTGCGCGAGCACAGGAAGTACTTGTTGGACCACCGTCCGGCCTCGGGGTCATACAGCACGTGGGGCGTTTCGTACTTGGGCGTCACTCCGTTCAGTTCGTCGCAGTTGAAGCCATCGTCGTCCCGCAGCGTGTTGAACACCGCCTCAGGCCAGGTGCGAAGGATGGCACCCTTGCCGTCCACTGCCCGCCGCGGATCGATGATCGCCAGTGCCCCCCACATGTTGCCGTGGTGCGTGCTGAGGATGCCCACGTACTCCTGCGTACCGGGAATGGGCTTGCCGTAATACACCGCCGGAGGAGAGGCGGTGTTGTTCTTGTACACGACAGCCTGATTGGTGCCGTCCGGGTTCACGGTCCACAGGCCATGGGCGTCGCCGAAATTGCGGTCCACGTACTCCCATCGCGAGTACAGGATTCGGCCATCCGGAAGGACCGTGCTCTGGTTGTCGAACAGCGTGTTCTTGGTAATCTGGAGGATATTGGCTCCGTCACCGTCCATGCGAAAGAGGTTCGCGCCGATGTCCTGGCTGCACATGTTGAACTTCGGTTCGCGCGTGGAGGAGAACACGATTCCGCCGTCGGGCAGGTAGGCCCCGTCAAAGTCGCTCACGCCCGGATCGGTGGTCAGTTGGTGCAGGCCCGTTCCATCGGTCCGGGCCTCGAAGAGGTGAAGGTTCTCCTTCATGTTCCGCCGCATGGAAACGAGGATGGTCTTGGCATCGAAACTGACTTCCGGATCCCGAATGAACCCCTGCCGGGAATCCAGCAAGGTGGTCACCGTGCCGCTGGCCAGGTCGATGGTCTTCAGGGCGGCGCCGGGCGGCTGACTGCCCTCGGTGGCCTCGCCGACCTGCGCGAGCGTGTCGATGGCGTGATATACGGCACGATACTGCGGACGCGACACGAAGAGGATCCGACGCCCCGCCAGCAGCGGGTTGGCGGTCAGCGCCTCGCGGCGAAGGGCGGCCAGTTCCTCCTCCAACGCCGCCTTGGGCCCCCCGCCGGCCTGCGACAGTCCCCGCCCAATGGCGTCCAGCCGCGCGATGTACTCCTTGCCCTTAGGGTACCGGGGGCCGAAGGTGCTCTGGAGGTCCGTGATGGCACGCCGCAACGACCCGGTCTGCCCAACCGCTTCGGCGGACAATGGCCCGTTGGGTACGGCGGGGGGAACGGGATTCGGCGGCTGCGGCCATGCCGTGGCACAACACGTCGCCATCATCACAGTCGCGAATAGGACCCGTCTTCCGGGCATATCTGTGCCCTCCGCCCCATCAGGGAATCACGTTCTCCATGATCGTATCTCGCTGTCATGCCTCTGTCGCTCAAAGCGTCGCACCGTTATCTCGCCTCGCTCAGAAGCGCCGCGTACTTCCGGCGCAATTCGCGGAGTTCACCCTCCTGCTGATCGCTGAAGTGCCCCTGGCGTTGGGCGTACACGTCCAACCACGTCGCCAGCCGTTCCCGGCTGTCACGGTCCAGGCGCACGCCGTTGTGCCCTTTGGCCTCCATGAGCACCGACATCAGCCTGCTCTTGCGTGCCGGACAGTCTCCCGTGATTGACCGATCCCTCTCGAACACCAGGTTCCGAATGTCGTTGTTCGCGAATCGCAGGAGGTTGTCGTACGCCCCGCCTGCCAGATCCAGACCGGAGGCCTTCTCGTTGCCGCTGCCGGGCCTGTGACAGGAGGTGCAGGACTTGTCCATGACCGGCTGCACGAGGCGATCGAACCGAAGCGGCCAGGAACCTTCCGGTCCGGGCGTGAGCCCGGAGGGCGGCCGTCGCGCCGCCATCATGGACCGGCCGCCGGACGGGGCTGATTCGCGAAGCTCGTGGCAGCCGACACAGCCCAGGGTCTGCCCCGGCTGAACGTAGGTCAGGCTTCGCATCGTCTGCACGGCCAATCCGTTCGCGTCCACCGCCTGGAAGAAGACGGGCACGCCGCTGGGGATCCGGAAGTACGCCGAGCCGTCCGCCTCGACCGGAACGGTGCCGAGAACGTATTTGCCCGGATCCTCGCTGGAGACCCCAATGCTCGGAGTGTTCATGTTCGGCTGCACCTTGGGCGGGACAGCCACGATCCGCAGGCGGAGTATCGACCCGCGCGCGACGCCGCCGAGCCCCCGGTACACGTCCTGGAGCACCAAGGCCCCTTCCTGTGGGCCATCCCACTTGACGTCCTCGGCGTACACCGGCGGCGAGGGGCGGGAACGAACCGGAATCGGCGATTCGCAGGATATGTCCGGGTCGCGATAGAGTAACGTCAGGTTGCCGAAAGCGTCGTAGAGGTACAACCCGGTGGCATTCACCGGGTTCTGCCCGGTATCGTCAAATCGCCCATGGGGGGGCAGTTTCCTGTCGCTCCAGGCCACCAGGTAATGCTCCTCCGAGAGGGGAAACGGATTGGCGTAATACGCGTTGGCCCACGACTCGGTTTCGGGGAAGGGCACCTCGGGCGTCAGACGCACGATGGGATCGCCTTCCTCGGTGCCGCGGGAACGGTCCAGCAGGATCAGAGAGCCGCCCACGTTCGAATGATGCGCGCCGGCCGTGCAGACGATCTTCCGGGAATTCGGAATCGCTCTCGCCTCGAACTTCACTTGCGGGCGCGTGGTGTAATTGCCGTAGACCAGTTGCGGATTCGTGCCATCGGGATTCGTGGACCACAGGCTGAAGAAGTGGCCGTTGAAGCGGTCAATGTAGTCCCATCGCGTATACAGGATTCTCCCGTCGTTCGCCACCGAGGGGGTCCATTCGAAATTCTCGAACGCGGAAATCGGGCGAAGGGCGCCGCCGAGGGAATTCATCACGTGAAGGGTGAAGACCGGGACGGGCCGGTACCGGTCTCCGCCGCAGCGAACGTAGCTGTCGGGGAGATCGGCTTTCGTCGTGGCCGCGGAATTGGCCGTCGTCGTTTGCACGAACGTGCCTTTGCGGGTTGACAGGAACACCACGTCGCCGCTGGGAAGATACCGCGCGTCAAAATCGTCATATCGTCCGTGGGTCAGTTGCCGGACCGTCTTGCCGTCGAGCCCCATCTCGAAGACATGATAGAAGGCATCTTCGGGCAGCGTGGTTTTGGCGGCCTTGTCCTGCACGTCCGCCACATTCGGATAGTACTTGCAGTAGGCAAAGAGAATCTTCTTTCCGTCCAAGGAAAGGTCCGGTCTCAGGAAGTTCCCTTCGGGCCAATTCGTCGTCAGGCACGTGAGGCTGGGACTCTCGCTCTTGAAGCCCTGTACCCCCCCGCCAGGCCTGGACCACCAGCCGTAGAACTGATCCGACATGTGCGGGAATCGCCCGGGCGCACGCTTGACGAAAAGGATCGTGTCAAAATCCAGGAGCGGGTTCTTCATCGCCAGCCGGCGGATCGCCCACCGGGACTCAAAGTAGAGATTCCTTTCGGCATCGGCCGGTGCGGCGGTTCCCGGCTGCTTGCTCAACTGATCCGCGACCCGGTCCAGCACGCGGACCTCCGGCGCCACGTCAACGCCCTCGCGGGCGAGACTCCTGGCCAGGTTCATTCCGAGTTCGATCACCTTGCCTGTCCGCCCGCTGGGAATCGCGCGGCCGGCCCCCTTCCCCGCCCTGTGCGGAGAGGACCACTGGCTTGTGCTCGATTGGGTTGCCTGTTTTCCCAACGCGACGTTTTCCTTGCCGGAAGGGGCGTATATCTCGACCTCGTCCAGGTGAAAGTAATTCTTTTCGGGAAGTTGCAGGCGCACGTATCGCGCCGTTACTCCCTTCATGTCCACGGCCAGCGGCTTCTTGTCCGTGTAGCCATTGAAAGCCGTTCCGTCGTGCTGGTAGACCTGCTTGAACGCCTTGGCGTCATCGGACACCAGAACCACCAGCCTCGTGCTGCGATCGGCGGCGTCGCAACGGTTGTATAGGACAACCGAACCGATGGCCACCGGCGCCCCCAGGTCAACCTGCCACCAGGGGCCGGGCTCGTTTTCGGTGTGAAAACCCCATTTGCCGTCCTTCACGCCGTCCACCGCCCCGGCGGCATCGTCCTGGGGGGAAACGCCGGCCGGCGGCTGGGCCGCCGGAGCGCCGAACGGCCGCAGCTCGTCCTGGCGCAACCAATCCGCCTCGATCTGCGGCCGGCTGATCACCGGCCCCGGCGGCGCGCCCCGCGCGTCAGACCGGCCCAACAGCAAGAAACCGCAGACGATCGAAAGCGAAATACGATAGCTGAGATTCATCGTCCTGACCTCGCCAGTGCCGGTTCGCTCGTCGCGAGAAGGATTCTGCCGGACTTGACTCCATGGAACGGGCATACATACACTCTACCCGAACGCCTCGCCAAACGGAACACAAAGACAGGCCCCGCTCGCGGCGGCCGCCGATTCGAGGGCAGGCTAGACATTACCGAGATATCCGAGGATCCGATCATGAAAGTGCCTCGACATGAACCAGGAAAGCCCGCACCAGAGAAGGCGGCTGTGAAACAACCCACGCTCGGCGACACGTTCACCAACTCCATGGGCATGACACTGGCCTACATTCCGCCGGGGGAGTTCGTGATGGGAAGTCCCCCCACGGAGGACGGCCGGGCTGAGCACGAAACCCAGCACAAGGTGACTCTGACCCAAGGCTTCTACATCGGAATCCACACGGTCACGCAGGCCCAGTGGAAGGCGGTGATGGGCGATAGCGCCAGCCGCTTCAAGGGCGACGATCTGCCGGTGGATGAGGTCGTGTGGGACGACGCCGCGACGTTCTGCAAGAGACTGGGCCAGAAAGAAGGCAAGCCGTACCGCCTTCCCACGGAGGCCGAGTGGGAGTACGCCTGCCGCGCGGGCACGACGACCGTGTACAGCACCGGCCAGAGCGAGGCCGGACTGGGTGAGGCGGCTTGGTACGGCGGCAACAGCGAGTCCAACGCCACCCACCCCGGCGGCCTGAAGAAGCCCAACGCCTGGGGCCTGTACGACATGCTCGGCAACGTTTGGGAGTGGTGCAACGACGGGTACGGCGAATACCCCAGCGGCGCGGTGACGGACCCCGCAGGAGCGGACGACAGCCGCCGCGTGCTTCGCGGCGGGGATTGGCGCTGCGGCCCGCTGTTCTGCCGCGCGGCGCACCGCTTCGGAAGCGCTCCCACCTACCGCGGGGACGTCTTCCGCGGCTTCCGGGTGGCGCTCTCGGCGGGCGTGGACTGATTCTGAGACCCCGATGGGCTGCCCTTGCCGTAGCGGGTCACGTCGGCCCGGAGTGTCGCCCAGATCATCTCCCGCACAGCAGCGGCAGCGGCGGCCACCCCGCCTGCGACACGGGGTACACGCGCCCCCCGCTACGTTTTATCAGAAAGGGATTTGCAGCAATGCGAGCCCCTCTTCTTTTGCCTGAAACTCGCCCGTCTGTCCTCTGAACTGCACCCCAAGGGACGCAGACAACGGAGAAGAATCTCTTACGCCCAGTATTTAGTCGGCACGCGCCAGGGCCGGAAAGCGCTTGCGTGGCCACGGATCTTCCTGATAATGGCAAAATAGAAGCCTGCGACGGTTACACATTATGGCGATCAGGGACATCACGCGTCATGGTCCATTCTCAACACACTTTTCTTGGAGGAGCACATGAATAACTTCGAGTACGCCAATCCCGTGCATGTAATTTTCGGCCCCGGCGAATCCAGCCGCGTCGGCTCGGAAGCCTCCAAGCTGGGCAAGAAGGCGTTGCTGGTATCGTATAAGGAGCACGCTTTCTTTCGGGCCCTGCTCGATGGCGTGACCGCGCAGATGCAGCAGGCGGGCATGACGGTGACGCCGTTTTTCGAGGTGACGGCCAACCCGCTGATGAGCCAGGTGCGGGCGGGCGTGGTGGCGGCCCAGGCGGCCGGCTGCGACGTGGTGGTCGCCGTCGGCGGCGGCAGCGCCATGGACAGCGCCAAGATGATCGCCGCCGGCGTCCTCTATAGCGGCGACCTGTGGAACATGATCGTGACGCGCCACGATCACGTGTCCGCCGTCCCGCCGGAAAGGGCCTTGCCTCTGCTGATGGTGCCCACGCTGCCGGCCACCGCCAGCGAAATGAACTGCGGCGCGGTCGTCACCAACGAGGCCACGCACGAGAAATCGTACGTCTTCGCCGGGTGTTTGTTTCCCAAAGTCTCCATCGTCGACCCGGCGCTGACGGCCACCCTACCGGCCTACCAGACGGCCTGCGGCGCCGCCGATGCGATCAGCCACGCCTTGGAAACGTACGTTAACCCTGTCGGCGACACGCCGCTCCAGGACCGCCTGATCGAAGGCGTGATCCTGACCACGATCGAGAACGTGCGTAAAGCGCTGGCCGACCCTTCCGATCTGGCCGCCCGTGCCAATCTTCAGTGGTCGGCGATTGTCGCCTGGAACGGCTGGACCTACGCCGGCTGCTATGGCTGGGCGCCGATACACCAGTTCGGTCACGTGCTGTCGGCCCGGTTCAACGTCACGCACGGCGCGAGCCTGTCGATCTTCATGCCGGCCTGGATGAAGCACACGCTGGCGGCCAACACCCAACGGTATGCCCAGTTCGCCCAGCGGGTCTTTGGCGTGCGAGCCAAGGGCAAGGATCCCCAGGCCGTGGCACTCAGGGGCATCGCGCTCTTCGAGAAGTTCCTCAAGGAAATCGGCGTGCCCACCCGGCTGCGACAGGCGAAAGTGGACGGGAAGAAGATCCGCCTCCGCCCGGCGGATGTGGACGCCATGGTCGCCGACGTAATACGGATCAGCACGTCGGCCGATGGCTGCCTGGGCAGCATCCCCAAGGTCGACCGTGAGGGCATCCGCAGGATTTTTGAACTGGCACACTGATCGCCCCATCAACAGGACCCAGCCATGAAATTGACCGTAGCCGATCTGGCCGCCATGACCGATCTGTCGTCGGTGCGCGCCGAGTGCGATGAGGCGGAGATTCGACAACTTGCCGCCGCGGCGAAGCGGCACAACTGCATCGCCGTGTTTACGCTGCCGGGCTTCACGCCGCTCATTCGCGAGTTGCTGGCTGACGCTCCGCCCATCCGCATCGGCGGCGTGGTGGGTTTCCCCTCTGGCGGGGACACCTCGATCGCCAAGGCCGCCCAAGCCGCCGACCTGGTCCGGCTCGGCTGCCACGAACTGGACATGGTCATCAACATTGGCCGCCTTCGCAGCGGCCGGCACGAAGCGGTGCGTGAGGACATCCAGGCGGTGGTGGACGCCGCCGGGGCGCTGCCGGTCAAGGTCATCCTGGAGTGCCATTATCTTACCGAGGAGCAGATTCGCGTCGGCTGCGCGATGTGCGTGCAGGCGGGCGCCTCGTGGGTGAAGACCGGCACGGGCTGGGCGCCCACCGGCGCGACGCCCCGCAACGTGGCGATCATGAAACGCTGCGTCGGCGACAAGCTGGGCGTCAAGGCCGCCGGCGGCGTGCGGACGCTGGAGACTCTCGTGGAGATCTACCAGGCGGGCGCGACGCGATTCGGCATCTCCCTCTCGTCCGCCTTGAAGATCTTCGACCAGTGCGCCGCCTTGCCCGGCGGGGCGGTCGAGTTCGATTGGCCCCAAGCGGCGTACTAGCGCGCACGAAGCGTCGCGCAGGTTGTGCAGGCAGGAGCGACGATGTCCAGATATTTCATCGCGTATGACCTGGGTACCGGCGGCAACAAAGCGGCCTTGTACGACGAGCGGGGCACGTCCCTGGCGGAGCATTTCGCCGCCTACGACACCCTCTACCCCCGCGCGGGCTGGCACGAGCAGCGACCGATGGATTGGTGGAACGCGGTGGTGCGGTCCACGCGGGAGTTGCTGCGGGCGGCGTCGGTGAACCGCGATGAGATCGTCGCCATCGGCATCTCGGGCCACTCCCTGGGCGTGGTGCCCATTGACGCGGGGGGCCGTCTTCTTCGCGAGGCGACGCCCATCTGGTCCGACAGCCGCCCCGATCGCCAGCCGGCGGAGTTTTTCGCCCACGTCAGCGAATCGCAGTGGTATCGCATTACGGGCAACGGATTTCCCCCGCCGCTCTACTCGATCTTCAAGGCGATGTGGTATCGCGATAACGAGCCGGCCATGTTCGCCCGTACGGACAAACTCATCGGCACGAAGGACTTCATCAACCTCCAGTTGACCGGTCACGCGCTGACCGATTACTCCTACGCCTCCGGCAGCGGCGTCTATGACCTGGCGGCGTGGGACTACAGCGACTCCCTGATCGCCGCCAGCGGCATCGACCGGCGGCTCCTGCCGAACATCGTACCCTCCACGCGGGTGATCGGCACTCTAACGGCCGCCGCCGCCGACGCCCTGGACCTGCCGCGATCCGTGCAGGTGGTTGCCGGCGGCGTGGATAACTCCTGCATGGCCCTGGGCGCGCGGGCGTTCGTCGAAGGGCGAATGTACAACTCCCTGGGCTCTTCGAGCTGGATCGCGGTCAGCTCCACCAAGCCCCTCCTGGACGACCACGCCCGCCCGTATGTCTTTGCCCACGTCGTGCCGGGGATGTTCGCCAGCGCGGTGGCCATTTTCTCGGCCGGCTCGAGCTTCCGCTGGGTGCGCGACCAGCTCTGCCGCGACCTGCGGGAGCAGTCGCGCGCGGACGGGGCCGACAGCTACGAACTCATGACCGCCGAGGCCGCCGCCTCCCCGCCGGGCGCCAAGGGGCTGCTGTTCAACCCCAGCCTGGCCGGCGGCACGAGCTTGGACGACAGCCCGGCTATTCGCGGAGCGTTCCTGGGACTGGACCTGGGCCATACGCGCGCCGACATGATTCGCGCCGCCATGGAAGGCGTGGCCATGGGGCTGCGGCTGGCGCTGGACGAGCTGCGGAAGATGACGGCCTTGGGTCCGGAGGTGACGGTTGTCGGCGGCGGCAGCCGAAGTGAACTGTGGCGGCAAATATACGCCGACGTCTACGGAGTCCGGATCGTCAAGACCAGCGTCGATCAGCAGGCGGCGGCGCTGGGGGCGGCGGCGCTGGCGGCCGTCGGCACGGGGCATTGGAAGGATTTCTCCCGCATCGACGAAATCCACCAGGTGCAGGCCGTGGCCCAGCCTGACCCCGGGCGGCAGGCGACGTATGAAAGACTGTTGCCGATCTTCGCTCAGGCATCCAAAGACCAGTCGCGATTGGGCGACCTGCTGGCGAAGCTCAAGAACTAGACACCTTCCATCGAAAGGAATCACATGTTCGAGTTCCAGTGGATCTACGTGCTGGTCGCCTTTGCCGCGGGCGTGGCCGGCGCCGCGTTTGGGGCGCTGCCCATCTTCATCCTCTGCGGATTAGTAGCCATCACGGCGGCCACCGTCAGCATGATCATGGGCCATCCCGCCGAGGCAGGGACTAAGGTCTTCATGCAGTGGGTGGTCTGGGGGCCGTTGCTGGGGCCGCAAACCTCTTTCGCCGGCGGCATTGCCGCCGCTGCCTATGCGGGCAAACTCGGGCTCCTCAAGAGCGGCCGCGACATTCTGTCGGGCCTGATGGGGCTCAACCGCAGCGATGTCCTGGTTGTCGGCGGCCTCTTCGGGGCGCTGTGTTACCTCATGCAGGTCGCATTGCAGCGGCTACCCAATATCGGCGAGCTTCCCTGGACCAACACGATCGCGATGGCCATCGTTCTCAACGGCATGCTGGCGCGACTGGTATTCGGCAAGAAGGGGCTATTGGGGAAGGTTCGCCCCGGCGACAGCCGATGGGTGCCTTCGGACGTGGCCGGTTGGCTTCCTTGGCAGTCCAGGCCTGGCCAACTGCTCCTGATCGGCTTGGGCATAGGTCTGCCCGTGGCCTACGTCATGACGCTGTACCCGTCCTCGGCGTTTCTCTGGTTTGGGCTGGGTGTGTTCTCCTTGATCTACCTGCAGTACGGAACCAAAATTCCGGTCACGCACCACATCGCTCTTTCGGCGGAGTTCGCGGTCCTTCAGGGCGGAGACGTTTGGTGGGGGCTGGCGTTCGGAGTGCTGGCGGTGTACCTGTCGGAGTTTTTCGCCTGCCTGTTCACCGCACACGCCGACAGCCACATCGACCCCCCTACCTGTGCGCTCGTGGCGGTTTATACGCTGGTGCCGGTCGCCAAACTGATGGGATGGCTCCATTGGGCCACGCCCGTCTCGCCGGTAGTGGCCACCGGCGTGGCCGTGGTTGGTTTCCTGTTCTTCACGCAGATCCAGCGGGCAGGGCTCGTGGCCATGAAGTCTGCGCCGCAACCCAAGCTCGAAGCGGTCGAGGTGGAGTGACTTCAAGGTGCACAGCGATGCCCACTCGCTTCTACCTGGCAGCATCCGAGGGCGCATCACCGTCTGCGTGGCCACGAAACAGGTGATCGCGTAGGCCGGGGCGAGCAATCGCCTCGTCCTTCCCGATTGGGGGAACCGGGCGGGTCATCGGCTTTCGCCGCCGGTTTCGGTCTTAACTCTCATGCCTTCCAGGGGCCCGTCGCCGGCCGAGCGGATGCGGGCCTTGGCGGCGTATCCGCCTGTCCAGTTGTTGTCCTTGATCAGGACGATCCCCCTCCTTCACGATCGCCGGACGCATGCCCGTGATCAGCCAGATCTCCTGCGCCAGCACCGGGGCGTGAACCTCCAGCCGCGGGTCGGTCACAACGATACGGCTGCCGGCGGTCAGCGGCATCGTGCCGCCCTCGAGCTTGATGCTCTTGGGCGTCGGCAGAATGGCGGGCTTCTCACTCTCCCCCGCCAAGGCCAGGCACGCCGTCCCCAGCGCAACGGCCATCATTCCGGAGACGATTGTGCACCCGGTAGTCATGGGTTTCTCCACGAGCAGTTTCCCGTACGTCCGACACCGATTATAGCCCATCCGCCAACCCCCCACAACAAACCTCGCCTCCGTACTGTTCAGGAACCGTCGTCCGTTGGGGCACACTCCTCCCCAGGCTTGCCACGGAAGTCCCCACTCGCGCAATCCGCCACGCCGCACGATGTGGCCCCCGGCGGGGGCGCGGGCGGAATCCCCGGGCGCTGTCCCAACGCCAGCAACACCGGCCGGGTATAGCGGAAGTAGATCGACGGGATGAGGCTGAAGAAGATGCCAGGGGAAGAGAAGAATCGCACATTTCGGGCGTCGGCCAGGTTGCGCACCTCTCGGGTCACCTCGGTCCTGCGGCCGCCATTCACCACGAAGTAGTGCCCGTCCTTTTCCTCTGTGTGGTGGGCGACCGGCTCGGTCCCCATCATGATGGGGGCCTGTAAAAACAGGTAGAGGAAGATGGCGATGAGGCCACACAGAATCCATCGAGGCATACACGTGAACAGGCACAAGAGCCCAGCCCCGCTTTCAAGCCCCGTCCGGTTCAAGTAGGCCGACTTCGTTTCCTCCGGATATTGCGGCGGGCTCTTGGGAAGCGTGTACGTATCGACGATGAACATGAGAAAGACCGGGAAGATGCCAAGGAAGAGAGGCCACGTCATCGACAGCGTCAGTCGCACGGCGGGGAAGTACGAGAGCAGATGAACCGCCACGTTCACCAGGAGCACGGCCAGACAAATTCTCAACTTCGCCCTGCTTCTCATCCGGGAATTCCCAAATGCACTCCTGCCCACGACCACCGTGGATCGTTCCATGATTCTATCCCCCCGCGGCGGGCCTCTGCCAGCGTTATCCCCCCGCGCCCCGGACGTCCTGAAAATGCAAACGGCTCCTTCCGGGAACCGTTTCCCGGAAGGAGCCGTGGTTTGCACGGAGGCGAGGCGGGCTTTAGTGGGGCTTGACCTCGGCGACGGCTTTGAAGTCGCGGACGCTGTGCACCGGGGGAGAGCCGGCCTTGATCAGCGCGGCGTCCACTTCGTACTCGCCGGCCGAGGGAATCTTCAGAGTGAAGTCCACTTTCGCCGCGCCAAGGGCCGCGACCTTGCACGGCTGGGTCTTGGCGGCGCCGACGGGCTTGCCGTTGCGGAGGATCTGCAGCCGTATCGAGCCTTCCCAGGCCTCGGGCAGGTCGTTGATGACCGAGATCGGGAATTCCTGCTCGGAGCCGATCTTGTACTCGGGCTCGTAGGCGTCGATCATGATGCCCACAGGGGCGAAGGAGTCCCGGATGTACTTGTAGAAGTCCGGATCCCACGTGAGCTTCTCGAGATCCGCCCAGTGGTCGCTCGTCTGCCCGTCGCCGCGGGAGTAGCCCAGCCCGCAGAATTCCATGACGCCGGCGAGCTCACGCCCGTGCCGCCAGAATTCCGTCTCCGCCGCCAGCAGCTTGGCGTACATCTTCAGCAACTGGGTGTTGGACATGCCCGGGAACATCGCACCGTACAGTTCGCGGGTGAGCGTGGTCGGGCTGCCGTCGCGGTTGAGCCACAGCCACCCGTACTCGTTCAGGATCATCGGGTTCTTGCCCGCGTTGCCCTTGGGGCTCTTGGCCACGCGCCCGAGGTAGCCGATGCGGAACAGATTATCCTTGAAGTGATAGTCGTGGGCCTCGAACGAGGCGGTGGGCGTCATCGGCGCCGCCCGGCCGTTGTCCCAGGGCCGGTCCGAGAAATCCAGCCCGCGAACCTTCATCAACGCCTCGCCCGTGCAGGCCGCCCGCGTCTCGTTGTTGGAATCCCAGATCACCACGCTCGGATGATTCCAATGCCCCTGCATCATCTCCGTGTACTCGATCACAAGCCCGTCCGTGGTGAACTCATCCTGCGGGCGGAACATGTTCCAGATCGGGTACTCGTCCTGGATGAGGAAGCCCATCTCGTCGGCCAGCTCATACCACTTCTCGGGCGGCTGGCAGATCGAGAACCGGAACGAATTCCAATGCACGTCCTTGAAGTTCTTGTACAGCGTGCGGA
Source organism: Planctomycetota bacterium (assembly GCA_026693065.1). Lineage (GTDB taxonomy): Bacteria > Planctomycetota > Phycisphaerae > SM23-33 > SM23-33 > JAPLNA01. The sequence continues at coordinate 10,742 of JAPLNA010000336.1, read as the reverse complement.
CCCAGGCCTCATCCCACGGCTTCTTGCCCCGCTGCGGGTCCTCGAAGAACCGGAACAGCGTGACGTTCGTGCCGCGCATGAAGTACGTCTTGCCGTTGAGCTCGGCGTAGCCGGTCTCGCGGTCCAGCCGGAAACTCCGCATGCCGAACTTGGTCTTGACGAGGTCGGCCTCGCCCCGTACTTCCAGCTCGTACAGGAACGGGGTTTCCGGCGTCCACAACTGGCAGCCGTCGACCTTCACCGTCGCGGCGCCGGTCCGCTCGGCCTCGCCGCCGGCCTTCACGATGCCGTCGTTCTCGCCCACGACCTTGCCGCCCTTGGCTTCGCGAACGGTGATGTGCACCCGCGTGGCCTTGGCGCTCTCGCCGCCTCGCATGTACGTGTGCACGGTGACGGTCTTGCTGTCGATGTTCGGCACGGCCTGCACCCGCAGGATGTGGGGCGCGCCGCTGAGAATCAGCTCGACGGAGTCGTAGATGCCGGGGATGTAGCGTTTCTTCTCCTCGTCAAAGCCCGACTGAATGGGCTTGGGGCTCAGCGAGGCCCCGATGCGGATCAGCAAGTCGTTCTCGCCGACCTTCAGAGCCCCGGCGGCGTTGAACAGGCCCGGCGTGAAGTTGTACACGTGGTCGCCGATGACCTTGCCGTTCAGCGTGACCTGCGTGCCGAACATCGCTCGGTGGTGAACTTCTTGTGATACCAGTACGCCCCTCCGCTGACGGCCGGGGCGGCCAGGTCGATCAGGCCGGGCACGGGAACCTTGCTGGCGAACTGGGCCGGGGCGGAGTCCATGCCGCCGCCGGCGATCTCCCACTCGCCGTCCAGATTGATAACCTTACGCAGCTCGCCCTTGCCCGCAGCCGGCAGGGCAGCCAGGTCCTTCGCGTCCACCGTCGTCGCCGGGACGATCTTCGGCGCCGGACGGCTGCTGGCCACCTTCGGGCCTTCAGCGCCCTTGACGCCCTTCTTCACGGCAGGCTCGACCTTGTCGGTCGTCGTGCCGTAAAACTCCAACTGCCCCAACGAGAATCCCGCCGGGTTGGTCGCATCGGAGATATCCATCGTGTTGGCGTTGAACGCCGCCGTGCTCATGAACCGGAACCAGGTGTACGGCTTGGCCGGGCGGGCGAAGTCGGCCTTCTTGATGACCTTGCCCTTGAGCTTGGCGGCCAGGCCCTTCACGTCCTCGGCCGTGACGGTCGTGTACATCGTCGCCGACGTGAACGCCGTGTACAGCATCACTTCGCTGCGCGGATACACGCGGAAGGGGCTGGTCTCGCGGCTGGTGGCGTTGCAGCGGTAGATGTCCGTCCAGTCGCCGTCCTTGCCGGTGTTGGAGCCCTGAATGGCCCAGACCTTCGGGTCTCGCTCGGGCTTGTCGCCGCTGCTGGCGATCGTGAAGTGCGTGAGAGTGTAGGGGTGCTTGAGCTGCACGGCGATGTAGTACGGGGCGGCCTCCGTCGGACCGCCATACCCGCCGTCGTGGTAGGCCACGTACCACTTCTTGTTGTCGGGGTCGTTATAGAACACCGCCGCCGCCGGCGTACCCACCCAGCTCTGGTACGGGTGCACCTGGTGCCCGGTCTCCCCGGGCTTGTTGTTGGCCGGCCAGCAGGTCATCTTCACCCACGTGGCGTTCTGGGGCATGTTCCTGGCCTCGTCCCCGCCGCCGCAATCGGCCACCGGGATCAGCGAGTCCGTCGGGTCCGTCAAATCGCACCCCAGCAGGGCCTTGTTCCCGACCCCCAACGTCACATTCGCCGACGCCGGCGCGACCGGGGCCAGCAAAAAGATCGATAACGCCGCACACAGTAGCCATGCCATTCGATTCATTGGAATTCCTTTTACGCATCGGCCGCCGTCATCACATGGGCAACGGCCTGCGTACCAGTTGGCGGGCGCCCGGCTCTGGTAGCCGGGCAATCGGTCCAGTCTGACACCCCCACCTCCCGATGTCAATCACCATCCCCCCGGGCCAAAGCAGGCCCCTTCCAACGCCCGGCGGTATTGGGGCGTTCGCCGCCATGATCCAGGGCATCCGCGACGAGGCCCTCGCGGCCGGGCACATCCTCTTGACGATCGGCGACGACGTGCACGACACCCGCCCGGCGAAATCTTGTGAAAGAATCCTCAGAATTAACCGAAGCCACCGCCCGGGTCTCCGTCTAACTCATAGCGTGGCAAACCCACGCGACTGGAGCCGTGAGGAAGATTCAACTGGCCGGCGCTTGACAAAACCGCCGTTTGGCCTTAGGATGCAGTTGTAGGGATAGCTCATAACGCCGTCCTGGCCGTCCACTTACGCGGCCGACGCGGCAAGTCCTGCCTGAGCCGGCGGGCGTCTGTGTGAGGGTGGGCAGGGCGAGAAATCGCTCTCTCGGTCATCCTGCCTGGCACCTTCTCCCATTGGATTCTTGAACTGATCTCGTGCCGAGTCCCCACCATCGGGCGGCCCGAGCCCGGTTCGGATCAGCCAGGCACAGGATGAAACGAAAGGAAAGAGCCATGAAGAAGGGAATAGGTTCGAGGAAGTGGTTGGGCGGTGTGTTCCTGCTGGCCTTGGTTCTGGGCAGTGGCCAGGCAGCTCAGGGATTCACGCGGTTCCCGATCTGCACGGCGCCCGGATCGCAGGTTGCGCCGGAGGTCAGTGGCAAATACGTTGTCTGGCGTGACGACTCCTATGGCGAAGATATATGGGGGAGCAATCTATCGACGGGGGCGGTCTTCCCGGTCTGCACGGCTGGTGGATTCCAGGACAATCCATCTATCGGGGGAACCATCGCCGTCTGGGACGACGATCGAGGGCCCGACCGGAACATTTACGGGTACGACATGGCCCGGGGCGTGGAATTGCCCATTTGCGTCAAGAGCGGCCGACAGGAAATGCCCGTCACGGACGGCAACGTCGTCGTCTGGGCGGACTACAGGAACTCCAACTGGGACGTCTACGCGTATGACCTGGCCGGCCACTCGGAGTTTCCCGTCTGCACGAAATCCGGTGACCAGGGCAGGCCGGCCGTAGACGGCAACCTCATCGCCTGGGTGGACTACAGCAGCGGCGTAAGCCAGATCCGGGGATACAGGCTGGATACGCACACGGAGTTCCCCATTACCTCCGTGGTGGCCAGTCAGAAGGAAGACCTCCACATCAGCGGGAACAACGTGGTTTGGCTGGACGATCGTCTGGGGTATCCCGCCGTGTACGGGTACAACGTCGCCACGGGCACGGAATTCCCGATCTGCACCAATCCCGGCACGGTCCACAGCCCGGACATCAGCGGCAACCTGGTCGTCTGGTCGGACGCCCGCGACGGGATATACTCAGTCTACGCGTTCAATCTGTCCACCAGGGCAGAATCCTTTGTTTCCACCGGCGGCCAACCCGCGACGGACGGTTCGACGATCGTATGGAATGATTGGGGCAACCAGTTCGACATCTACGGCGCTGCCGTCCCCGAGCCCGGGTCCGCCCTCCTTGTGCTGCTGGGCTTGGCGGCGCTTCGGAAGCGGCGGAAGCAGCCGAGTGGGACATCGCGTTCGAGCAAGTGATCCAAAGAGCCAAACAGGAGAGCAATCATGCGAATAGCAACGACAATCGCGGCGGTGGCGGCGGTGCTGGTGATGGCTGGGGCGGCCCTCGGCGCCCCGCCGAGCTTCCAGGGCCTGGGCATTCTGGGGGGCGGTGATTCCGTGAGCCATGCCAACGCGGTCTCGCGTAATGGCCAATATGTTGTCGGCTATACTGGCCCCTATTACACTAACCAGGCATTTCGATGGTCCGCCGCGACAGGGATGGTTGCCCTAGGGACAATCCCCGGCGATCACGGCAGCGTGGCCTACGGAGTGTCGAATGACGGGAACACCGTTGCCACGTCTTCGTCATCCAACATTTCACACGCAGGTGTCTGGAAATCGGGAGCGGGCATGTCGTCGCTTGGCTATGTCCTGCCGGGATATGCTCAGGGGTGGGCCAAATGCGTGTCGGCCGACGGGGCCATTCTGGGTGGCGTCGTCGACTACCCGGGCACCTGGATCGGCTTTCAATGGACACAGGCGTCCGGAATGGTGGCCCTGACACCGGCGAGCACCTTGATCAATACCTGTTCCGCCGATGGTTCGGTGATGGCTGGGTATATCGGTTCCGATGCCGGTTTATGGACCCAGGCGACCGGCGTCGTGTCGTTGGGTCGGCTACCGATAACCGGGCACTACGGGAGTGCACAAGCCACTGGGCTCTCAGCGGACGGATCGATTGTTGTTGGATACGATGGCCAAGGTGGCTCCCAGTCGGCCTTTCGCTGGACCCAAGGGACAGGGATGATAGAGTTGGGTCACTTGGCCGGGGGGCCCCGTGATGGTCAGGCGACGGGCGTCTCAGCCGACGGACAGAGGATTGTTGGGTGGTGCTCGACCCTGAATAATGGCAGCCCCGTAGCGGTTGTCTGGGACCCGCAGGGATCGGTCCGAAGACTTCAAGACATCCTGACACTTGATTACGGAATGGACCTCACGGGCTGGACCCTCAAACAGGCCACCGGCATATCTGATGACGGTGGCGTGATCGTAGGATGGGGATTAGATCCCGCGGGCAAAGAAGAGGCCTTCGTCGCCGTGCTCCCAGAACCCGCCACCTTGTCCCTCCTCGCCCTGGGCGCCCTGGCGGTGCTGCGGAAACGACGAAAGTAGCCCCGTGGGACCTCGCGTTCGAACAAGTGAGCCAAAGAGCCAAACAGGAGAGCAATCATGCGAAGGGCAATGACGGTCACGGCGGTGGCGACGGTGCTGGTGCTGGCCACGCAGGCCGGGGCGCAACGATGGATTCACGACCCGGCCGAGCCCGGCGACTGGTACGTCGGCGCCAACTGGAGCACGGGTTCCCCGCCGGCGGGCAATACCGTGATCGACAACGGCGGCACGGTCAACCTCGGGTCGGGCAGCCCGTTGTTGTCGGGGGATCTGCGGGTGGGTGGGTCGGACACCGGTCGCACCGACCAGACCGGCCACCTCGTCCAGACCGGCGGGGCATTGTCCTTCTATTCGTCGGCCCGGATGTACGTCCAGTCCAACGCGCCGACAGCGGCGACCTATGAATTGCGGGACGGAACGATCTCGATGGGCAATGGGGACGTGCTCATCGGAGGCGGGACCGGGGCTGCCAGGTTCATCCAGACCGGCGGGCAGTTCACCAGCCTCCAGCCCTACGCCCAGTGGTCGATCACCTCGGGCGGCTCCTACGAACTGAGTGGAACGGGGTCCTTCACGACGAGCCGGCTGGTGGTGGGGACGGGCGGGCAGGTGGCCCAGAACGGCGGGACGGCCTCGCCGACCAGCCTGCAAGTCTTTGCCGGTTCCCTCGCCGCCCCGACCGGGTACGTGCTCAACAGCGGACAGTTGACCGCCGGAGGCATCAGCGTCGGGGACGCTTCCTCGTCGATGAAAGGCGGAATGACCCAGACCGGCGGGACGGTCAACGCCAGCGGCATGGCCATCGCCTCCACCGGGGCCTATCGCCTGGCCGGCGGGTTGCTCCAGATCAACGGCTATCTTGTGAATCAGGGCACTCTCGACTTCGCCGGCGGCGCCGGCACACTGGCCCTGGGCGAGCAGGGATGGGCGGAGTTCTCCGCCTCCGCCCCCCTCAACACCGGAGCGGCCACCCTGACGGGCGGGAGTAACTCCGTGGTCGTCTGCCCGGCCGGCTACGACCCGAACGCCGCCTTCGCCCACTTCAACACGACCGGGCTGATCTACCGCCTCGGGCAGGACTTCGTGATCCCCGCCGACAGGTCGATCACGGTCCAGCAGAGGCAGCAGATCAAGGATCACGTGCGGTGTTCGGGTTCGCTGGTGAACATCTGGCCGACGGCGACCCTTCAACTCCTCAACGGCGTCGAGGTCAGCGGGACCGGCCAAGTGACGGCTGGAAACAACAACGGCACGTACGACATCTACGTCAACGACTCGACGTCGGGAATTTCCGGCGGGAGCCTGAGCGGAACGATGGTGATCGGTTCAGCCGGCAAGACAGGGGCGTTCACCCAGACCGGCGGGACGTACAACGTCGGAAGCAACGGGCTGCTGGTTGGCGGGGAAACCGGGGGAACGGGGCACTACGCCATGTCCGGCAGCAGCACGCTGGACACGTGGGGCGGGAATCTATCGGTCGGGGCCAACGGCGGAACCGGCACCTTCGTCCAGGACGGCGGCACCGTGCAATTGAGGACCGGCGACCTGATTGTCCGCGGCAATGCTGTGGCCGGGCGGTACACCATGAATGCCGGACGGATCGAGGGCCGGGTGCTCGCCTACAACAGCCTCGGTGCCGTCGCCACCTTCGAGCAGAACGGCGGCGACATCGTCGGTACCGTCGTACTGGGATGGAGCGTCACCGGCGGGGCCGGCGCCTACGTCAAAACCGGAGGCACGGTCAGCGGGGTAACTGTCGGCTCGTTCCAGCCCGGCTCGTTCCGCCAGACCGGCGGCACAACGACCGGCTCGATCACCGTCATGGGGCAGTCCGGCGGATACGGCACCTGCCTGCTGGAAGGGGGCGTCGTGAGGGTCTCGACGCTGGCGGCCGACCCGGCCGGGGTCAGTACCCCCTCCGGCCCCGATACGCTGGGCCTCTGGGCCCCGGTGTCCCTCACGATCAGCTCGAGCTTCTACCTGGGCGCCCGCTCCGCCTTCACCGCCGAACCCGGCGCCGCCGTCCACATGGCCGGGGCCTCTTTCGACAACCACTCGACCGACCCTGCCGCCCTCGCCGGACTGGGCAACCTGACGATGGTGTTCGAGGGCGGCAGTTCCCAGTTCGCCACGCTGGAGACCGGCGGCCGCGACCTCGGGGCCGCCAACGCGGGAATGACCGCCAACTTCGCCCTGGCCGGCCTGCGGGTGGGCGGGACCAACGTGGCGAAGGTGCGGCTGGCCGACGCGACGGACAACCAACCCGCCTGGACAGGAAAGGACGCCCTGTACGTCGGCACGCTGGCGCTCGGGCCCGGCTCGACCCTGGACCTCAACGGGTTGCATCTCTACTACGATTCCGGAACGATCGATCCGAACGCCACGGTGATCCTCAACGGCGGGAGCCTGACGCGTATCCCCGAGCCGGCCACGCTGGCCCTCCTCGCCCTGGGCGGCCTGGCGGTCATCCGGAAGCGACAGAAGTAGCCCCGTGGGACATCGCGTTCGAGCGAGTGAGCCAAAGAGCCAAACAGGAGAGCAATCATGCGGAAGACAACGACAATCGCGGCCGTGGCGGCGGGACTGATGATGGCTTTTTGCCAGGCGGCGAAGGCCCAGACCCACGCCCCTTGGCCGACGGACTGGAACAACTGGAACGATCCGGCCCTCTGGTGCACCGTCGGCGACCCGGGGAATGTCGGGGAGTTGTCGGGTGCTGGTGCGGGCGGAAACGGCGATAGTCGCATCTGTGGAGCGGTAGCCTACATGTATAAGATCGGCAAGTTCGAGGTCACGGCCGGGCAGTATACCGCGTTCCTGAATGCCGTGGCCACTACGGACACCTACGACCTTTACAACCGGAACATGGATACGCTTGTCAATGGATACGGATGCAACATCAAACGAACGGGAACGTCCGGGAACTACGCCTACAGTGTATCGTCGGACTATGCCAACAGGCCCGTGAACACCGTTTCATGGGGCGATGCCGCCCGGTTTGCCAACTGGCTGGCCAACGGGCAAAGGACTGGCCTGCAGGATACGACAACTACCGAGGACGGGTCGTACTACCTATTGACCTTTGCAACGACAATGTAACACGTCACAGTTTCAGTTTGGCCGCATGAAAGAACGACCGCAACAACTCGGGACGCTGGCGGGCTTGGTCAATGGACCAATCCACCTCCAGTTCCAGAGCCAGCAGATCTTCCGGAACGTAGTTCGCCAGATCGCCGTACTTCGTGTGATTCCAGACGTGCTCCACCGGGTTCAGGTCCGGGGCATACGGCGGCAGGTATTCAATCCAGAACCGCTTGTCGCCAAAGAGGGCTTTCGCCGCCTTGCGATGCACGGCCCACCGGTCCATGACGACGATCAGCTTGCGCCCCAGCGAACGTTGCACCTGTCGCAGGAACTTCTCCACTTCCTCCGCCGTCACGTTTTTCTCGTGGATGGCGAAGTACAATCCGATCCGGCCACTCCGGGCCGACAGGGTCAGTCCGGCGATCACGCTCAACCGGTCATGGCGGTCCCACGAGTACATGACCGGCGTCTGGCCTTGGGGGGCCCACGTCCGCCGCACCAGCGGCTGGAGCATCAGGCCCGTCTCATCCAGGAATACGATGCTTCGACCGGTGGCTCGGGCGTTTTTTTATGCGCGCCCATTCCTTCGGACGCCACGTTGCAATCGCCTGTTCGTCCCGCTCCCGGGCACGACGCTCGGGCTTCTGGCAACTCCAGCCCATCGCTCGCAGGATGTGCCAGACCGCGCTGGGGTGGTATCCGACGCCGAACGTCACGGCGATCAGTTCCGACACGCGTGCCAGTGTCCAGAGTTCCGTGCTGTACCCGTGCTTGCGGGGGCTTTGCAGGAGCAGGCCGACCAATCGCTTCCGCTGCCGTTGGGTCAACCGTGACTTTCCGCCCGGATGCGGTTTGGCATCCATGGCCTTCTGGCCGCCCGCCTGGTACATCTGCCGCCACCGGGTCAACGATGCCCGCGAGGTGCCAACGGCGCGGGCCACAGCCGCCGGCTTCATGCCTTGATCGACCAAGGCCATGGCCTGCCGCCGTCGGCGTTCCAATTCCGCTGCCGATCCTTTCGGTCTCATGGAAGTCCCTTTCCAGTCAACAGAAGGATCATCGGCAAAACAGGGCTGGTTACATTAGCGTTTCAAAGGGCAATAAACGGCGCGACGAGCGATTCGGCCCTGCTGGCGGTGAGCCGGAGGGACAATGCTCGCTACGTGATCCCCACGGAGGATGAGTGGTACAAAGCGGCCTACTATAAGGGCGGGAGCAGGAATGCGGGGTACTGGGATTATCCCACTCAGAGCAACACTCGCCCGGGGCAGGACATGACCGACGCCTCCGGTAACAACGCGAACTACTGGCCTGCGCCATATATGGGGCCAATTGACTCGGGACGTTGGATAACGGTTGCAGGCGAATTCCAGAATTCACCCAGCCCGTATGGAACATTTGATCAGGGCGGAAACGTCTGGGAGTGGAATGAGGCAACCTTCTTCGGTTCGTATCGCCTCGCCCGGGGGGGATGTTTCGCCCCTTACGACGACCTGCCCGCATCGGACCGCCAGAGCGGCGGTCCACCCACATTCGAGGACGGTGCAATTGGCTTCCGTATCGCCTACGTCCCTGAGCCGGGTTCCATCGCCCTTTTCGCCCTGGGCGGCCTGGCGGTGCTGCGCCGCCGAACCCTCACGCGGCCCGGCTGAACACGCTCCGGAGGGCGGCTCGAACGGCGGCGAGGGCGGGGCCAGTCACGGGCGGGTTTGTGCCTGGTTCGCCTTCTTCTTCGGGTTGGGCCCGGCCGGGGCGGCGGGATGGTCCGTAAGGATCTGCTGCAAGCGCTGGCGGGCGGATTGTGCGCCGGCGTCGGCGGCCGCGGCGGGGATGGGGACCTCCTCGCAGGGCGCGTTCTTGAGGTCGAACATCCGACCGTCGTTGGTGAGCTTGTAGCGACGGTCGCGAACGTAGCTCTTGCCGTTGAGTTCGACGTAGACCCACTGTCGCGGGTCGCCGGGGCGGCCCTTGAGTTGCGGGGCGAAGCTGTGGCTGTCGAGCGTGACGCCCGCCGGCAGGGCCGCTCCGCCCAGCTCGGCCACCGTCGCGAAGAAGTCGCTGAAGTCGATCATGTCGCCCCGGACCTTGCCCGCGGGCGTGACATCGGGCCAGGCGGCGATCAGCGGCACGCGGCTGCCCCCTTCGAGCATGGTGGCCTTTCGCCCGCTGATGGCCTTGCCGTTCACGGTGGCGGCATCGGCCCCGAACCGGGCCGTGCCGTTGTCGCCGCTGAACAGGACCAGCGTCTTCTTGCGCAGGCCCAGGCGGCCCAGTTCGCCCATGAGCTTGCCCACGAGCTTGTCCATGTACTCGATGTTGTCGGCGTAGAGTTGGGCCTTCGACGCCCCGGCCTTGCTGTCGGGCGTGGGCACGATGGGCCCGTGAATGTGCGACATGGGATAGTAGACGAAGAACGGCCGGTCCTTCCGGCGCGTGATGAACTCGACGAGGAACTCGTGCATGACGTCGGGCAGATACGTTCCCGCGGGCAGGGGCTTCCGCCGGCCGTTCACCTGGTAATGCGTGGTCTGCTCGCGCCAGTAGCGTCCGCTGCCGGGAAAGACGAGATACTCGTCGAAGCCCCATGGCCCCGGGCCCAGGGCGATCTGCCCCCACTTGCCCACGCTGGCCGTGCTGTAACCGGCCTTATTCAGCACCGTGGGAATCATCACTTCGCGGGTGGGAGAGACAGCGTTGTGGCTTTGGTTGTTGATGAGGCCGGTACGGAAGGGATAGCGGCCGGTCAAGAACTGGCAGCGGCTCGGCCCACAGAGCGGCGTCGAGTAGCAATACTCGAACCGTGTTCCGCCCGCCGCCAGCGCGTCGAGGTGCGGCGTCTGGAACGGCCCGCCGTAGCAGCCGGTGTCGCCGAGCCCGACGTCGTCAGAGAGGATGAAGATGATGTTTGGTTTTGGGGCGGCGGTGGCGGCTTGAAGCGAGCCGCACGGTGCCCAGAGCAAGGCGCTGAGCAG
>JAPLNA010000335.1 GCA_026693065.1 Planctomycetota bacterium | reverse complement strand
GTGGACGGGGGTTGTACGATCATGATCGGCGCGGGGGTCTATGCCGAGACGAACGGGTACGGGTATCTCCAGTTTGACAGGAGTTATCTGTCCACGGTGGTCTTTGAGCCCTGGCACGCCGGAGACGTGGTTACCGTGACCGGCACGTCCGGCACGGGCATGGACGTGTTCATGAGCGGGGCGGCCAAGAACTACCGGTTCGAGCAGATCCACTTCACCAACTGGGACCAGTCCAGCCTGCGGACGTTCTATATCTACCCAGGGAGCAAATCGACCGAGAACATTGAGTTTGTCGACTGTACGTTTACGACCGTTGCCACGGGATACCTGAACCGATGGACCTTCGCCGTGGACGGAGGAGGGTTCTCGGGGCTGTCGTTCACCCGCTGCACGTTCACCAATCCCACCTCGTACCAGACCGGCGCGGCGGTGGCCATTCTCGGCACGCAGGGCGCGGTCTGCCAGAACGTGACGCTGACGGACTGCACCGCGATATCGGGAAGCGCCGGGGCGATCATTGGCAACTACGTGACGAACATCGCGGTGTCGGGAGGAACCTACTCCGGCGGGCGTTCGACCGGATTGTCGCTGGGCCAGGACAACGCCTATCTGCAATTGGCCACCGGATCGATCGTCGGGGTGACGGCCCGCAGCACCATGGGCCACGCGTTGCTCGTGCCGTTCGGGTGTGTCGACGTGGTCGTGGACCGGTGCCACATCATCGGCGGGGACGATGGGCTCGTGGACAAGGGGTTGCGGACGACCGTAAAGAACAGCCTGCTTGAGCCCGGATCGGTTTCCGCCCTGTACTACAAGGGCGCCCGGGACTGCCAGGCCATCAATCTGACCATCATAGGGATCGGGGGTATTCGCGGGCTGGTGGGCAACGACCAGCAGGGCACGGCCAAGAACAGCGGCATCGTGTTTCGCAACATCGCCTTCGTCGCTTACAGCGGCGAGGTCTTCAGTTGGTCGGCCGGGTACGACGCCGCGCCGCCGGACATCGACTACTGCGTCTTCGACGGTTTGGTGGACGCCGGCGTTCCCGAGTCAGGCCTGGGCGCCCACAGCACGACGGGCTCGGCGCAGTTGGCGGGGGCCTACCTCTTTCCGGCACGGCGTGGCCCGTGCGACAGCGGGAATGGGGATCCCGCCTGGCGTTCGGCGGACGAGTTGGACTATTATGGCCGTCCGCGCCCCTTCACCGGCCAAGAGTACATTGGGGCGATCGCTCCGGTTCTGGACGGCGACGCCAATCTGGACGGCGAAGTCGGGCCGGAAGACTTCGGCATCCTGAAGGACAACTTCGGTCGGGAGAGCCTACCTTGCGACAGTCATGAGAGCTGGATACTGGGCGACTTCGACGGCGACGGCGAGGTCGGCCCGGAAGACTTTGGGCTGCTGAAGGACAACTTCGGCCTGTCGATTCCGTTGTCAGCGCCGCTGACGGCCGATTCGGCGGCGCCTGCCGTCGGGACAACCTATAGCCCGATAGCCTCGGGACTCTTCGGTGACGCCTCTGAGGACGACAAGATCGACATCCTGGACACGCTGGCTTCCCTTACGCCGGTCCTGGAACTGACGGTAATGTGACGAGTCAAGACTGTAAACGGTGGAACAAGATCTGGCGCTGGCCGGCGGCCATCGGACCGTCGGACGACCGCCTCGGTGACGAACGGCATCTTCAGTTTCCTGAAGATAGCTGGAAGGATCGAGGCGAGGCCATTCGCCAAGCCTTTGAGATTCGATCTACCCCTCGTTCTGCAGCACAAGAAAATGCGGCAGGCCGGAAAGGGGGAGACCGGTCCGCCGCATCTTTGGCAGGCGGGGGAAACCTGCAAAGACCGGCAGGGCGGTGTCACCGAGCAGAGGCTGACGTCTTAGGGTTTGCGAGTCAAGGCGGCGGTGGCCATGGCGGCGGCATGGGCAACGCTGGTGTCGGAATCCTCGAGGGCCTTCTCAAGCGGCTTGAGCGCGCGTGGGTCGCCGAGTTCACCCAGGGCGGTTGCGGCTTGAGCGCGGACATCAGGGACGGGGTCTTGTAGGGCTTTGACGAGAGGATCGACGGCGTTCTTTGGCGGCCAGTCCGCAAGAAGCTTCGCACACTTACAGCGGATCACGACGTCGGTATCGGTGAGTCCCTTCGCGATGGCGTCGAAGGCAGGCAGGCCGATCGCGTAAAGGGCGTCCGGGGCACCTTGCTCGTCACGGAGTCTCTGCACGGCATAGGGGGCGGTCTCCAGCAGGCCCAAGGGGACCAGGGCTTCAAAGGCTTTCCGACGCACCCCCTCGTCGGTGTCCTGCAAGGCAGCCAGCAAGGCTTTGCCAGCCTCGGGAACGGGGGTATCGCGGAGGGCCTCGGCGGCGGCATTGCGGACGGCGACATCGACGTGCTTGAGGGCGGCGATGCGCTGGTCGAGCCAAGCCTGGTCGCGATTGGGGAAATCGAGACGATGACCTGAGCCGGAGAGATGAGGCACAAGATCCTCCCCGCGGGCAGGGGCGTCGCGGACCTCCATGGACAACTCAACCTTCACGGGACACATGATCCGGATCGACGAGCCGGGCATCAGCGCGTGGAGCACCTTGGCCCGGCACTCATAGTCCATCCTCCTGTGTCTGGTGACGGCGGCGGCACCGACGTTGACCTTGACGGGAGTGCTCCCGTTCCACTGGAAGCTAGCCGATGGGTGTTCTACGGCGGCGAGGAAGTTGTTGACCAGTTCGACCTCAGCCACCAGGTACTGCTTCTCAGTCAAGGCGGTCGTCGCGCGGGAGAACCTGGACGCCCCTCGGGCAGGGTCGGTCTGACAAATCCTCCACACGTCCTCATCGTGGTACACACGGACCACGCGGGCCGTGACGAACGGGTCGGGCCATGCGCCGGCCCCTGGCTTTCCTTTGGCCATGGCGTCCAAGACGCGGTTCAGTGCGCTGCGGCGGGCGCCCTCGGGGGATACTTTACCGCCGGAGACGACGCCCTTGCCCGCGAGGATCCGCTT
>JAPLNA010000334.1 GCA_026693065.1 Planctomycetota bacterium | reverse complement strand
CCATGAGCGACCTCACTCATCTGGGCTGGTCCCTCACCGACAACCTCTACAGCGGCGTCGGCGGAAAGAACTTCTTCGACGACTTCTCCTTCAAAGTCGTTCCCGAACCGGCGACGATGTCGCTTCTGGCCATCGGCGGGCTGGGAATCCTCCGTCGCCGACGGAAATAGCCGGCAGAATACTCCCTGTCCGGATCGGGCGGCTCGCGGCGGGCCGCCCGTTTCACCAGGGCGAGATCTACAGGCCGCCGATGACCCGGTTGCCGGCGGTGTCGGCGGTATACCCCGCCCAGCCGCCTCGGACTCCGCACGGGGGGCAACCCTTTTCAAGGGCCATTGCCGAGGAGCCGCGGACGTCGTCCTCAGATGCCGGCGAGCTTGAGGAGCAACCGCATCAGGGCGCCGGCCAGGATGCAGACGGGGAAGGTGACGATCCAGGCGAAGACGATTTTCTTGCCTACGCCCCAGCGGACGGCCTTGATCCCGCCGGCGGTGCCGACGCCCATGATCGCCCCGGTGATGGAGTGCGTGGTGCTGATGGGCACGCCGCCCAGGGTGTTCAGGAGGATGGTGGTGGCGGCGGCGGTCTCGGCGGAGAAGCCCTGGTACGTCCGCAGGTGGGCCAGGCGGGAGCCCAGCGTCTTCATCACCTTCCAGCCGCCCAGGGACGTGCCGGCGGCCATCACCACGGCGCAGGCGATCCGTACCCAGAAGGGGATGACGAATTCGTGGATCACGCCGGCGGAGAGCAGGGCGCCGGTGATGATGCCCATGGCCTTCTGCCCGTCGCCGGTGCCGTGGGCGAAGGCCATCGCGCCGGCGGAGACCAGTTGCATCTTGCCGAAGACGGTGACGGCGGTGCTGGGACGGGCGGCTGCCGCCAGCACGGCCACAACCCGGACGATCAGGTAGCCCAACACGAAGCCGGCGATCGGGCAGATGAGCACGCCGAAGAGGATCTTGCCGATGCCCTCGCTATTGAGCCCGGCCAACTCGCCGGAGGAAACGATGACCGATCCGATCAGCGCCCCCAGCAGCGCGTGCGAGCAACTGTTGGGCAGGCCTCGCTTGGAGCACCAGGTGATCCATATCGGCGCGGCGATGACGGCCGCGAGAAACGTGGCCGTGGAAAGGAACTCCGGTTTCGCGATGCTGTGCCCGACGGTGCGGGCGACTTCCGAACTGAAGAGGGCGCCGACGAAGTTGAGCACGGCCCCGAAGGCGATCGCCTTGGCCGGGGAGAGCACGCGGGTCGAGATGACGGTCGCGACGGCGTTGGCGGCGTCGTTCCACCCGTTGGCCAGGTTGAAGGCCAGCGCGAATACGATCGTGAGGATCAACACCGTCAGTGCCAGGGTACCCATAGTTGTCCTGCCCCGATTGTGCCGGGGGCGGAGGCGTCCTTCTTGCTCAAGAGTGTTTGACCACGATGTTCTGCAGGACGTCGGCCACGTCTTCGCAACGATCGATGGCCTTCTCCAGAATCTCGTACACGTCCTTCCACTTGATGATGTCGCGGGGGTCGGTCGCCTGCTCGAACAGATTGGCCATGGCGTGCTGGGTCAGGCGGTCGCCCTCGTTTTCCTGGGTGTGGACTTCCACGCAGAGAGACTGCATGGCCTCGGGCTTGCGAAGCTCGTGCAACTGGCCGAACGCCTCGATCAGCAGGGCGGTGGCCTTGACCAGGACGCGTCCCAGGGCCTTGGAGTCCTCGGTGGGGCGTTCGATTTTGAAGAGCATCATGCGATTGGCGGCGGTGTCCATTTCGTCCAGCACGTCGTCCAGGCGTGAGGCGGCCCGCTGGATGTCGTCCCGGTCCAGCGGCGTGATGAACATCCGCGCCAGGCGATCCAGCATCCGGTGGGTGTGGTCGTCCCCGGCGTGCTCGAGGTTCTTGATCCGCCTGACCTTGTTGGGCACGTCTTCGTAGTGCTCCAGCAGGTCCAGCAGGGCCAGGGCGGCTTCGTGGACATTCTGGGCGGCCTTGTCGAACATCCCGAAGAATTCGTCTTTGCGACGCTTGATATTGAACATTCCCAAGTCTCCCGTAGCTACGGTCAGGCGTTGAGGCAGAGATTATACCGGCCTCCCGGCGAGATGCCAGAGTTGCTCTGCCTGCTTTCGTGCCGTGTGCGGGCGCGAACGGCCTGGTGGCCGGCGAGGCAAGAGAGGATAGAATGTTCCCAGAGGCCCGGGCGGTCGCTGCCCGCAAGGGAACCCCATGAACGCGTACCGTCACACGATTGTCGCCGGCTTGCTGGCCGCCCTGGCCGGGTGGTTGTCCATGCCGGGGTGTTCAACCAGGGATGCCGACAAGCCGGCTAAGAGTGCTTCGCCCGCCAGGCCCTCGGGCGTGCCGGCCGCGGGGCCGGTCCGGGCGGACCTCGGCCGGGCCATGGACGACCTCGACGCCATCGAGGACGTCTGCCGTGACATGGCCCAGACGACGTCGCAAGACGCGGCGGCGATGGCGCGGCTGGCGGTGGAGCAGAAGACGATCGAGGGGTTGACCGCGAAGATCCGCGCCCGGGAGAAGGCCGTCGTGTCCGGAGAGGCCTCGCCCCGTTCGCCGGCGACCGCCCCGGCGCCGACGACGCTGCCGCCCGGCGTGACGCGGTCGGGGGCCGTCCTGACGGTGTCGCCCGGGGCCAACCTGCAGGAGGCCGTCGCCTCCGCGAGGAGCGGCGACACGGTGCGCCTGACGGCGGGGCTGTTCCCGGTCGATCCGCGGGTGTCGCTGGCGCCGGCGGACCATGTCGTCATCGAGGGCGCGGGGGCGAGCACCATCGTCCGTGTCGCCGACGGCGTGGGGGATTTCTCCGGCGTGTTCGGCGGGCAGGGGGCCACCCTCCGCGGGTTCACCCTTCGCACGATGACGATCGACCTGAATCCCGCCCGGTACGGCGGCACGCCCTCGGGGTCCAACCCGGCCTGCGCGGTGCTGGCCTGGCGGTTCGACGGAGTGACGGTCGACCGGGTGGACATCACGTACGGGAGCATCGTGGGGATCAATTTGAACGGCCCGGCCCGGGCGGCGCGGAACGCCGTCGTGACCGGCTGCAACCTGAAATTCGTGCAGGTCGGCGCCGCCGGCTACGACAACGCCGGCGTCTACGTCGAGTGCTACACCGCCGACGTATCCCACAACACGTTCGCGGCCACGACGAACTTCTCCTCCAGCGCCATCGAACTCCACGGCGGGCCCGCCCGGGCCGTGGGAAACACCATCTCCGGATACCAGGCCGGCATCAATCTCGTCCACGCCGCCAACGGCGATCCCGATTCCCCCGGCGGAGACATGACCGTTCGGGCCAACGTCATGCGGGACGTGGGCTATGGCGTGCTCCTGTGGTCGCGGGAGGGCGACATGCTGCGAAACGTGGCGATCGAGGGCAACGACATCGCCCTGGGCAAGCGATGGCGGTGCGGGTGGGTGGCGGGCATCACGGTCAACCACGGCGGCCCGGAGGTCAGCGGGATGTACGACCGCGTGAGGGTCACGGGCAATACGATCCGGTTCGAGCCGGGCGACACGCGGTCGCTGGACCGGGGGCACTCAGGAGGGGTCAACTTCAACACGACGGGCATCGTCATCAACTCGACGGCCTCCGGCAACACGGTCGTGAATCTGCCCCCGGGGCTGGAGTAGCCTCGGGTGGCCGGGGGAGATTACCGCCCGTCGCGGCGGGAGGCGATCAGGCAGGAATCCGCCCCGTCCGACAGCGACACGTTGCCCTTGGCGTCCTTGACGAGCCGGGCCTGCTCGAAGTTGAAACTGCCCGCCAGTTCGTTGACGATCTCGATGCGGCCCCAGGGGATCAGCCGCTTGCCCAACGCGCCCGGCACGATGTCCTTGACGCTGTTGACGTTCCGCCCGAAGTGGAACGTGCGGCACAGCAGCGACAGGCACGGGCCCTGTTGCGATAACACCCGCCCGATCAGCAGGTGGTTGTGGGCCTCGGGGTAGGGCTTGATCGCCCGGACTTTCCAGATAACCGTTCCTTCGTTCATGGCAGACACTGTACGAGAGGCGCGCAAGGGGAATGCTAAGCGTATATTGAGATTCGGTAAAAGATGCGCCCCGGCCGGGGCGTTTATGGTGTTGGCGGCAGCCCGGCGAGTTGCCGCATCCGCGGCACGTCGAGGGCGCGGAGGTAGGCGATCAGCACAACGGCGAGCAGACGACGGCGGCGGGGCTTGTCGGTCATCACGGATTCTTCGTCTCGCCGAAAGGTCAATCGTCTTGGCGCATCTCGGCGAGAGCCGCGTTGACCTCGTCAAGGTCGAACGACTCGGGGTCGAAATCGTCGGGGAACCATTCGCGGCATTCTTCGTGCATTTCATTCTCGGGATCGGTCAGGGCCTCCAGTTTGGCATAGTACCCCCAAAGGCCCCCGGAATCCTCGAGCGGGCAGGCGTTCTTGCCGGCCAGACATAGCGGATACGACACGTCCGCCTCCGGCTCGACGATCTTCTGCACCTCGATGGTATGCTTCCAGTCGTCACCGAAGTCATATTCATAGATCAGCTTGCTCTTGACCCGCGGGCAGACCTGGGCCAGCGTAACCTGGCCTTCGTCTTCGCCGTCCATCTCGATATCATTTCCAGCCGGATCGGTCCTGGCCACAAACACTCGCATGCCGCGCATCCGGCTCAGAAGCGCATCGTTCCACCCATGTTGCTGAGTGAGACGACCCATCTCCTCCCGTGCCGGCTTGGGGCGTTTGGCCAGCAGGATAAACTGGTGGAGATGCGAGTCCGTCCAGCCCATGACGATCTGAATGACTTCATGCAGGCGCCCCAGCGTTGTGTCCGATGGGAGGGCCACGGTACGCCAGATCGGAGGCTGACTGTCTTTGAGCGTAATGCGGACGTTATAGATCGTCTTGCTCATACCAACCTCGTCGGCAAACTCGAAATGGTTCGCCTCTCGCATCATCCTTCTCTGTGCCCTGTCCTTTCGCCAACCCGCAAGGCCGGCCGGCGGACATCCTGAGCCCGTATCATAATCGCATCCTGCGAGATGTCCAGCGCCGCGGCCGGACTCACCCCCAGTTGCCGATCACAAATCCTTCGGGCGATTCGTGCCGCCGGGGATCCCCAGCATGGGGCTCCGCCCCAGACCCCGAAGTTTATCGCTTCTATGAACAGACGTTGCCTGTCAAGCCAGATCTACGATTTTCCTGTCAGCCGTCCATAGGGGCGATTCCCTTCTTGCTGCTGGGCTATTCTCGTGCCAGGTCGAATCACGGGCGGTTCATGCTTCTATTG
>JAPLNA010000333.1:13931-20643 GCA_026693065.1 Planctomycetota bacterium | reverse complement strand
GGGTCACCCGGCGGGCCTCCCAGACACACGGCAACGAGACGATGGACGCTAAGGAAGCCCCGACGACCATCGTCAAACTCATCCAGAAGGAGTGCCTCGACATGGGCCGCAACGGAACCGCCCAGGTTGCCGTAGACGATAGCCCTATCCTGGTGGCCTACGTACCGGTGCTGCTGGGGGAGAACCGGCACGGGCTCGCGGTCGGCCACGCCAAGAGCGAGGTCGCCGTCCCCCTGAATGCTCACGAGCGAATCACGTATGCGTTGATCGCGGGGCTGGTGCTGCTGTATTTCGCCACGGGGTACGTGCTGCACCGGGGCGACGGCGCCCGAATCCGCATGGAGAATGACTAGCGGCTGGAGGCGGAGGCGGCCAACCGGGCCAAGGGCGAATTCCTGGCCCGGATGAGCCACGAAATCCGCACGCCGATGAACGGCGTGATGGGCATGACCGAACTGGTGCTGGGCACGGAACTGACCGGTGAGCAGAGGCGATGCCTGGAGATGGCCCAGCGGTCGGCGGCGTCTCTGCTTACGGTTATCAACGACCTGTTGGACGTGTCGAAGATCGAGGCCGGCAAACTTCGCCTTGATTGTGTGCCATTCGGTCTACGCGACTGTCTGCAAGATACGCTGGATTTCTTCCGCCTGGAGGCGGACCGTAAGGGCATCGAGCTGGCGATCGAGGTGGCTCCGACCGTTCCGCTCGAAGTGGTCGGCGACCCGGGACGGCTGCGTCAGGTGATCACCAACCTGGTCGGCAACGCCGTGAAATTCACCGAACGCGGGCGAATCTGTCTCCGCGTCGACGCCCTGCAGGTGACAGACGGGGCGGCCGAACTGGCCTTCGCCGTCACCGACACAGGCATCGGCATCCCGCCGGAGCGGCAGCAACAGATCTTTCAGGCCTTTGAGCAGGCCGGCGTCGCTGCCGCCGACAAGTACGGCGGCACGGGCCTGGGGCTGACGATCTCGCGGCAACTGGTGGAGATGATGGGAGGCTCGATGGGAGTCGAGAGCTCACCCGGGGAAGGCAGCACGTTCCGCTTCACAGTACAACTGACGCTGCCCACGCCGTCGGACCGGCCCGACGCCGAGCCAAGTCGGGCCTGTACGGGCGGGCGGGCCATCCTTGTCAGCTCCCGCGATGCCGATGCCACCGCGATCACTCGGGCACTGCACGGGATGGGGATATCGACGACCTGCCTGGCCGACCCCGACGCCGTTGTCGCCGAGATCGAGCAGGCCAACCGGATTTATCTGCCCTACCGCCTGGCCCTGCTGGAAGCGGACCTGCCCGACGCCCCGGCCTTCCTGTTGGCGCGGCGGATCCGGTCGATCGGCGGCGACAACGGGCCGGTCATCGTCATGGTTTCGGCGGCCGGATTCCGTGGCGACGGGGCCGACTGCAAGGAGGTCGGCATCGCCGGCTACCTGACAGGCCCCTTCACCGAATCGCTGGTACAGCATGTCGTGGAAACCGCCTTGGCCGCCCGCTCGAGTGGGCAAGAGAACCTCGTCACCCGGCACACCATTCGCCAGGACCACGGACACCTGCGGATCCTGGTAGCCGAGGATGACTACGTCAGCCGCGAACACGTGGCCCTGTTGCTCAAGAAGAACGGGCACGACGTCACCTGCGTCGACACGGGCGCCAAGGCCCTGGATCTCTACGGCCCGGACCAGTTCGACCTGGTCCTGATGGACATGCAGATGCCCGAGATGGACGGGCTGCAGGCCGCCGCCGCCATCCGAGAAACGGAAGCCCACTCCGACCGTCGAACCCCCATCGTCGCCATGACGGCCAACGTCATCGGCGAGGTCCGAGGCCAATGCCACGCTGCCGGCATGGACGGCTTCGTCTCCAAGCCCATCTCCGCCGCCACCCTGTTCCAGGCCATCGACGACGTGCTCCTGCGATGCCCGAGGCGGCAACCGCCGCGGGCCCCTGTGGTCGCAGACTCCTCGGCCCGGGCGCGGGGCGCCCCTGTCGATCTGGCGGCCGCCTTGGCGTTCGTCGAGGGGGATCACAAAACGTTCCGGAAACTGGCCAGGGCGTTCCTGGACGACTGCCCGGCGGCGACGGCCGAGATCGTCCTGGCCGTCCAGGCGCACGACGGAGCGGCCTTGCGGGCCGGGGCGCATAAACTCAAGGGCTCCCTGGCCCTGATGGCGGCCCAGGCCGCACGGACGCTGGCCGAACAACTCGAAACCGTCGGGCGAAGCCAGGACTGGCGAAACGCCGACGACCTCCTGTGCGTCCTGGAGAAAGAACTGGCCGCCGTACAAGACCAACTGGAGCCATTAGCCCGGGAGAACCAACCATGCGAGTTCTGATAGCGGACGATGACCCGACGTACCGGGCCCTTCTGGAGGATCTGCTGACGAAGTGGCACTTTGAGCCAGTGACCGTGGCCGACGGGGCCCAGGCCCTCGACGCCATGGGTTGTCCAGACGCTCCGCCCCTGCTTCTGCTGGACTGGGACATGCCCAGGGTCAACGGGTTCGAGGTGGCCAAGACCGTACGCAGCGCCTCCAGCGAAAACGAGCCCTACGTCCTGATGGTCACCTCGTGCGCCGACAAGGAAAGCCTCATGAGGATCATGGTCTGCGGGGCCGACGACTATCTCATCAAGCCCTTCGACCCGACCGACCTGAAGATCCACCTTCGCTGCGCCGTTCGCATCATCAACCTGCGGGACGAGGTCGCCCAGCTCCGCCGCCAACTGCACCAAGGGGCCCCACAGCCGCAGTAGGGTAAGCGGCAAGATATAAGGCAAGGCCCCGTCTTGAGATTACGGAGACGCCTAAGTAAGTAGCTTGAATGGAATGCCATATCCGCTCCGGACTCGGAGCGGTGAACACATGCGTTACAACAGATTGTGTGGTAATATATTATGCTCAAGCACAGCAACCGCAATGGCCTCTGTTGGTTTTTGTGTTTTTTGTATTTTTCTCATTTATTGACCGATCCCAGTCGATATAATTCATGTGATCAGTGAACCACGTCGCCGGCAGGAGGCTGGTACAAGACGATTCTGCGGCTAAGGACAGGCCGGTTGTTGGAGTCGAAGGATCCGTTGTTGCCCCGCTGCGCTGCAAGGAGGCAAGCCATGTTTGCCCATGCCGCCGTCACGCCGAACCGTTCGGACCTGGTGGAAGAGAACCTGCTGCTGGCCCATACTATCGCCCTTCGCCTGAAGAAGCATTACCCCTGGTTGGACTTGGAGGACACGTACAGCTACTCCCTGCTGGGCCTGACCCTGGCCGCCAGATCCTGGCAGCCCGATCGCGGTCTGTCGTTCGGCGGGTTCGCGGGGCACAAGGCCATGTTCCTGGCCATCGACGAGATGCGTCATGACGGCCTGCTCCGCCGCAAGGGCTCTGGCCGCTCGCCGGAAGTGTCCCTGGGGGGAACCCGCCAGACGCCGTCGAGCTACGACCCGATCGATCCCGGCGGGCAGGATGGGGAGGAACAAGTGGACGTGCGGGATCTGCTGGATCACCTCCTGTCCACCTTGAGAACGGCGGATCGGAACCTGCTCACGATGTACTACGCCGACGACATGACATTGGCCGAGATCGGCTACGTTCTCGGGGTCTCCGAATCGGCGGTGTGCCTGCAACACGCCGCGCTGCTGAAAGATCTCCGGCGAAAAACCCAGGCCGCCACGCGATCGGACGACCGGGAAATGGGAGACGTGTCGTGACCCCGTTCATGAAACCAAAGTGTTTGGCCGGATGCCGAGTCCTGATCGTGGATGACTCCAGGGACATCACCTCGCTGGTGGCCGAGACATTCGCGGCGGCCGGCGCCCGGCCGGTCGAGGTCAACAACGGTACGGACGCGATGGTGTTCCTGATGGCCGGCGGGTTCGACATCGTGGTCCTGGACATGGTGATGCCGCCGCCGGACGGGTGGCGCGTTCTTCAGTTCATGCGAAGCCGCCCGAAAATGCTGGCGCGCACGATCCTCCTGACGGCCAACAAGTACGACCTGCGGGTGGCTCGGACGGCCGAGGAATATGGGGTCGCGCACCTGTTCAAACCGTTCCTGCTGGAGAATCTGATTACCGCGGCCTGCCGCCTCCTGGCCCAACCCGAGCATACGACGGCGGCCTGATCGCCTCACAAACTCACAAGGTGAACCATGGAATATGACATGAACACGACGGCCGACGTTTCGTCGCTGCAGCAGGCGTGGCAGAATCGCGAGGATTCGGGTTGTCGCAACGAGTTGGTGGAAGCGTATCTCCCGCTGGTGCAGGCCGCGGCCCAACGCATGCACTGCCGACTGCCCGGACAGGTCGAGTTGGACGACCTGGTCTCCTCCGGCACGCTCGGACTGATCGATGCCGTCAAGGGCTTTGATCCGGGCCGAGGCGTGAAGTTCGAGGTGTATTGCTCCCCCCGGATCCGCGGGGCCATGATCGACGAACTGCGGTCCATGGACTGGGTTCCGCGTCTGACCCGGTCGCGGCAACGTACACTTACCGAGGCGATACAGACATTCGAGGCGGCCAAAGGGCGCAGGCCGACGGAACAAGAACTCGCGGTCCGACTGGGCGTCTCGGCCGGCCAGGCTTTCGTGATGCTTCGTCAGGCCAGCATCGTTCACCAGGTTTCCCTGGAGCAACCCATCAACGTTACTTTGGACAGAAGATGCTGCCTCGGGGATACACTCCCAAGCCGCCGTGAAGACGATCCGACGTATCGCCTGGTACGCCAGGACTTGAAGGAAGCGGGCCGAGCGGATGGTCCTCCTGCTGTACTACGGCGAAGGGATGACCATGCGCGAGATCGGCCAGACGCTGGACGTCTCCGAAAGCCGAGTGTGCCAGTTGCACTCGAAGCTTCTCATCCGGCTGCGGGCCACCCTCAAGGATCCGCGAAAAGCTCCGCCCGCGGCGGCATGAGGCGCCATGATGAACGGCGGCAACGCCGTCCGCCAATATACGGCGCAACAGAATATGACCGCCACATTCGCCGATAGGACTGGTGGGTTGTGCGGGTTCACGGCTGCCTGAATGTCCGGAGGCGACGGCTCCGGACGTGTTGGCGTCCAGTGTGTCGCAGGAGTCAGACCATGCCCAAGACGGCCGAGCGTACGATTCGGAGGGCGGTAGCGGGAACTGTGGGGTTGAGCTTCCTCGTGGCCGCTGCCGCGGGGTTGTGTCTGCTGATCGCCGGGTGCGGCAAGGACCGGCAGGCGGACAAGGGATCAGGGGCTTCCACCCAACCGGCCGATACGGCGAGTTCCGCCCCGGCCCAGGCGGCAATTCCTTCTGATCCGGCCGGCGCCGCCCGACTGCATGCCACGGGGGCAGTGATGTTCGCCACGGCACTGGTGGAAAAGGACGCCCGGGGGCTGGATGAGGCGTTGTCGATGCTGGAGCAGGCGGTGGCGGCTGACAATTCCGTGGCGGCGTACAAGATCGACCTGGGCGACGCCTACGTGCAGTTGGACCGCGAGATTCTGATCCCGACGGCGCTGGACTTGTACGAGGAGGTGCTGGCGGCGGAGCCGAAGAACCAGGCCGTCCTCGGGCGGATCGCGCAGGCGTACGGGCGGGTGGGCAACGGCGCGGCGGCGATGGCGTTCGCGAAGAAGCGGCTGGCGGCGGCGAAGTCGGAAGCGGAGGCAAACCTGGCCGTGACACAGGTGGGGTTCCTGGCGTTGGAGACCCAGCAATGGGCGGCGGGGCTGGAGGTGCTGGCGTGGGCGCGGGAGCGTTGGCCGGGCAACCAGGCGCTGGTGCTGGTGACGGCGGCGTTAGAGCAGGGGGCGGGGCGGAAGGCGGAGGCGCTGGCGAACG
This sequence comes from Planctomycetota bacterium, assembly GCA_026693065.1. Classification (GTDB taxonomy): domain Bacteria; phylum Planctomycetota; class Phycisphaerae; order SM23-33; family SM23-33; genus JAPLNA01. Next base: position 14,828 of record JAPLNA010000333.1, on the reverse strand, counting down.
TGCAGCGCGTGATCGACTCGGGGCAGGCCAACCAGCGTGTACTGGCAGAGGCCAAGGCGATGAAGGAAAGGATGGGCGGACCATGAGACGCGATGGCCTTTGGATCCGCGGGCTGGCGGCGATGGCGGTGCTGGCGTGCGCGGCGGCGTGGGGTCAGGAGGCCGGGCCGCCGGCGAGCCAGCCGGGCATCCAGGTCGACCGCAAGGAGGGCGTGCCCGAGACCGTGCTGAAGAAGATCGGCGAGCGGGCCACCGGCAAGACGCAGGAAGACCTGGACGCCCAGAAGAGGGCCCTGGAGGCGCGCCAGCGTGCGAGCGCGGAGGAGGCCGTCAGACGGGCCGAGGAGAAGCTCACGCGAGCGGAAGAGCAGCAGCACGCACGCAAACTACAGGAAGCCCTCCGTGGCAAGGCGGCGGGGGCGGCGGGCGAAGGCGCCGAGAGGGCCTCGGGCGGCAAGGGCGGGGTGGAACAGGCCAAGGCCGAGGTGGCGGAGCGGAAGTCGGACGTCAAAACCATGGACGCCGACGCGGCCCGGACGGCGCGGAATGAGCGGATCGCCAAGGGGGTTTCCTGGGCGGGGCGGACCTTGGCGGTGTACGACGCGTACCAGGAGGAGAAGGCGGCGGCGAAGAAGGAACACCGCACCTTCAGTCAGGCGAACCTGACGCTGAACGTCGCGATGAACCTTTCGGGCATTACCGGGGCCGTCGGAGCCTTCCGGGCGACCACCAGGGCCAGCGACGACATGCTCAAGGAGAACCTCAAGCGGTACGCGGCCGCCGGGTACGACATCAACGATCCGCGGGTGCAGGCGAAGGCTGCTATGCGGGCCATCGCGTACGGCACGGTGATTGGCACGTACAATGGGGCCAAGTGCCTGCCGGTCCTGGGCGACAT
>JAPLNA010000333.1:0-13883 GCA_026693065.1 Planctomycetota bacterium | reverse complement strand
CCGACGCCAGTGTGGGGCTGGTATACGACACGGTGGGGGCTCGCCAGACGGAACGGGCCAACCACGAGACCCGGACGGAGACGTTCACTTCTGCCGTCGCCGTCGGGCGCGACCAGGCGGCCAAACTGGCCAAGAGCACGGGCGCGGCCCGGTTGAAGATCGCCGCGATGGGCGCGATGGAAACGGAACTCAAGGACATCGAACGCGAGGTGGGCGCGCTGCGCGACCAGTACGTGAAGGACTACCAGACCATCGAGACATACAACGAGAAGCCCGCGCAAGAGGCCCCTGGCGCTGGGACCGCGGGCGGGGCGGATATCAGCCCGGCGGCGGTGAGGAAGCTCGCCGAGGAGGTCAAGGCCGTCACGGCGGCGGCGCAGGAGAGCACGGCCTCGGCCCAGCGGGTGACGGGGGAACAGGAACGGGGGCAACTCAAGCCCGAGGCCCTGGCCAGGCAGTACAAGCTCATCGTGGACCGGCTGGCGGAGACGGAGGGCAAGTACAAGGCCGTCGGCGGGACGTATCGCCAGATGACCGCGGCGCTGCCGGGGACGGACGGGGCGGACGCGGCGGTCGACATCGAGTCGGTCCGCCGGCATGCCCTGGACACGCTGGCGACGATCCGATCGCGAACGGACGTGGCCCAGAGCGTGGTGGACCGGTATTGCCGGACGGCCGACGAACTGACCAGTCTGATCGGCCCGCACGAGGAGTTCCAGAACGCCTTCAGCCGGGGGATCGACTACTTTCGGGACAACGGCGACTTCAAGCCCGGATCGAACGATTACGCGGATCTGACGGAGATACGGGACCGGGTCATGAGCGAGTGCCGCCTGGACGCCGGCGAGATCTCCCAGCGCGTGGGGCGGGCGAAGGAGCTTCGCGCCCAGGCCGATCGCCTCGGGCGGGAGGGACAGGGCGACGTACCGGCGATCAAGAAGCCTGCCGTCGCCGCAGCCGCGGGCAGCGAACCGGCAGGCGAAGGCGTGCGGAAACTCGCCCCGGCCGTGACGAAGATGGACGACGCCGTCAAGACCGCCCGGGACGCCGTCGCCAAGCTGGGCGACCTGGCGGGCCGGCTGGCGCCGGTGCGGCGGGACATTGCCTCGACGTTGCCGCCGCGCGTGCAGAGGAACCCGCTGCCGGACGAGCAGATGGACACGATTTCGTTGAAGCAGTTGCGGGAGCTCACCGGGCTGGAGGGCCACGGCAGCCAGGACGATCCGCATCCGGAGCTCTTCGGATACACATGGCACCACTACGATTCGGAGCGGAACAAGCAGGCCGGGGATCCCAACAGCACGCCGGTTCCGTACATGAATGGATACTGCCGCCTGGCCGAGAAGGGCACGGTGCGGGTGTGGATCGACTCCAACCAGAACGGCAAGCAGGACAAGGGGGAAGACCTGCGGGTATACCCGTACTGGATCTGGTACACCTTCTGGGGTTCCGCCAGCGACTGTTACTGGTACGGGCGGAACCGCCAGGGAAAGAACGTGCGAACGCTGGTCTCACTGGCCGATTGGCAAAAACACATGGACCGGGTGGAGCCCCTGAACGTCCCGCGGGCGGACTTTGCGGTGCTGGGCACGAGCGTCAATCGCTTCTCCAACCCGCAAAGCAGCGGCACCGTGACGAGAATGCAGGGCTTTGCCGGGGCCGGCGCGATCACGGTCGAAGTCTGCGTGAACGTGAACTTCCAGGTCGGCTGGACGTACCTGCCCACGGAGACGCGGTACAACAACGAGAAGCGGTGGCTGTATTTCGAGGATGAATCCGCGGTGGACCGGAACGTGTCGTTCTGGATGACCGGGCGAGAACCGCACATCCGCGAGATCCTCTACCAGGCCACCACGGTCGCCGCCGACTTCGAGGAACACTCCCGCGATCACTACGTCTACGATGCCCAGCCGCTGCTTCCGACGCTGGAGGGGTTCACGGCAAAGGGCACGGAGTACGACAAGAACAACGGGATCCATACCAACCCCTACCGGAATTTCGAGCGGAAAGGATCGTTCCAGTACAGCATGGGCAAGACCGTTTGCACAGCCCAATGGGGTGAACGGTATTACGTCGGCGTCAGTATCGAGGGCGTGGACGGCAGCCGGTCGTGGAGGCAGGTGATGGAGTCGCTCTACCAGCGATGCCAGACGCCGAGCCTCCCTAAGAGCACGGCCTTCACGCCGGCGGTTCCGGGGGCCGGAAAGATCGTCGGCGTCCGCACCGCCTACGGAAGCCACATCGGTTCCGGCGCCCGGGCCGTCCTGCGGCACACCGTGGACGAGCGGGTGCTCTTCGTCAAACGGAACGTCCGCGTGCAGGTCGACGGATACGGCTACTCGCTCGCGCAACCGCACCTGCTGACGGCCCAGCTCGCACAGTCGGTCGCCGCGGCGATTGACCGGCAGCCCAAGTGAGTCAGGCCGGAAACGCCGCGGCTTCCTACGGCCGCTGGGCCTGGCCCAGAACCGTCCGAACGGTTTCCACAAGCGACTGGGAACTGAACGGCTTGACGAGCAGGTTGACGTCGGATGCGATGACGCCGTGCCCGCTCAGCGCCTTGCCGGTATGCCCCGACACAAGCAGGACGGGCACGCCGGGCCGGGCCGCCTGGAAGTGCTTTGCCAGCTCGGGCCCGCTCCAGCCAGGCATCACCACGTCGGTGACGAGCAGGTCGATCTTCCTGGTCGACTCGATCACGGCTATGGCCTCCTGGGCGTTGCCGGCGGTCAGCACGGTGTAGCCGCACCCGCCAAGCGTCTCCAACAGGATCTCCCGGACGGCCTTCTCATCCTCGACGACCAGGATCGTACCCGAGCCCCGGGGCAGGCCCTCCGCCTGCGAGACTTTTTCGGCGACGGACTTGGCAACGTCTTCAACGGCGGGGAAGTAGAGACGGAACGTCGTGCCCTGGCCCGGCCGGCTCCGGGCCTCGATGAACCCCCCGCTCTGACTGACGAACCCGTGAACCATCGCCAGCCCCAGCCCTGTGCCTTGGCCCACCGGCTTGGTGGTGAAGAACGGATCAAAGATGTGCTCCAGCGCTTCGGGGGCGATCCCGATCCCGGTATCGGTGACCGACAACAGGACGTATCGGCTCGCGGAAACGCCATGCCGACGGGCGAGATTCTCATCCAGCACGACGTTCTCGGTTCCGACCGTCAGCCGTCCGCCTCGAGGCATGGCATCCCGTGCGTTCAGAACGAGATTCAGCAACGTCTGCTGGAACAGCCCGGCGTCCAGCCGAATGTTCCACGGGTCGCGACAGGGGACGACCGAAAGCTTGATGTCTTCCCCGATCGTCTGGGCCAGGCTCTTCATCATCTCCCCGGTCAGCGAGACCACGTTTACGACCTCGGGCCGAAGCAACTCTTGACGGCTGAAGGCCAACAGTTGCCCCGAGATGGTCGCGGAGCGATCGGCCGCCTTGAGGATGTAATCCACCTTTTCCCGCCCTTCCGCCGTCACCATGTCGCGGCGAAGGAGGATCTCGGCGAAACCCTTGATGACCGTAAGCTGGTTGCGGAAGTCGTGGGCGACGCCACCGGCCAGCAGGCCGATCGCCTCCATCTTCTGGGCCTGACCGAACCGATCCTGCAACTGCCTGTATTCCGTAACGTCCTGGATCAGACCCTCGTATCCGGCGCATTGCCCGTACCGGTCGTGCAGCAGCACGGCCGAGCTCCTCACCCAACGGGTTTGTCCGTTCTTGTGGATTATCGGGTGTTCCAGAAACCCGGCTTTCACGCCGGACACTATCTTGGCCACCCAGTCGAAAACCTCGGGCCGGACCTCCGGAGGCACTATATGGAGCCAGAGATCCGGCTCGGCCTGGAACTCCTCCGGGGAATAGCCCGTCACGGCCAGGCATCCCGGGCTATGGACGGTCTCCACGACTCGACCGTCCCGGACTATCACTCGGTACGTGTAGTCCGTGATGGACGCCACGAGCGTCCTGAACCGTTTCTCGCTATCGCGCAGAGCCGTCTCGGCAGCCGCTTGCTGGACAACAAAAGCCGTGGCGCTGCTGAGGCTATTCAACATGGCATCTTCCCCGGTCGAAATGGGGTGCTTGGCGAAGAGCGCCAACACCCCCATGACCTGTCCGCCCGGAACCTGCAGTGGGTATCCCGCGAACGACACCAGTCCCAGTTCTTTCGCCCATTCGTGGTCGTGAATGCGGGGGTCGTTCACCACGTCGTTCGTGAGGGACTTGAGTTCCTCTCCCGAGGCGATGCGGCCGATCTTGTACGAGCCGAACGGGACGCGGCGGTGACCCTTGCCGTCCGTGTGAGTGTAACGCCCGGAACTGGCCATCAGGTGCAGGCATCTGTCGCGATGGCCGCAGCGATGCACCCCGTCATGGACCTCGGCATACAGGCAGTCACGCTCACAGAGATCCCCCGGCCGAATGAGCCAGATCCGACAGAAATCGGCGTCGAAGATCTGAACGATGCCATCGGTAATGGCCTTGAGTGTATCATCGAGAGGCGCCGGCGATAGAAGCGACCGCTGGAGCGCTCTGATGCCCAGTCCCTGGCGGAGCGTTTCTTCACGCCGCTGTTCCGCCTGTTTCCACTCGGTGATATCCAGGTCAACGCCGATCAGGGCCAAAGGCCGGCCCGCCTCATCGCGCGAGCAGTGCCCGCAGGCGGAAACCCAGCGAAGGGCGCCGTCCGGCAACACAATGCGGAACGCGGCCTGGTATGGTTCTCTCGCTTCAATGGCCAGCCGCAGATGTTCGGCCACCATCGCCCGATCGTCCGGATGCACCAGGGCCAGAAACGCGCCGGTCGTGGCGGTGCTGTCGTCCGGGAGGCCAAAAACAGGTCCGCGGCCGTGAAGCGTTGTAATCGTGCCTGACGGAACGTCCAACTGCCAGAAGCCCATCCGGGCCACTTGCATGGCCAACTGAATGTGCGCCATCCGCTCCCGCAGCACCGTCTCTGCCCGCTTGCGCTCGGTGATGTCCCGCATGATCGCCAGCATGTGGACGCCATCGTTGGTATTCTGGAGCGTTCTCGTCGAGATGGCCAGCGTCCGCTTCCCGCCGTCCGCGCAGGTGACCTCCCATTCTTCGTTCGCCAGATCATCGCCGTCCCGCATGCGAGCCATGCGTTCGGCCGCGCGCGCCTGGAGTTCCGGGTCGGGATACATCGCCTGATACCAGCCCAAGCGGTTGATCTGCTCCAGCGTGTAGCCGGTGATCTCGGTCATGCGCGCGTTCCATACCGTGAACGCCACATAGGGCGGCTCGGGAATCTCGTGGCACACGCAGAGACCATCGCCCATCCGTTCGATGATGGCCTCGCGGAACGACGCCGTCCGTTTCCGCTCGGTGATGTCGCGGATGTTGCATTGAATCAGCTTGTGGCGGTTTACCAGGTAGGTATTGCTGACGAATTCCACATTGATCCGCTGGCCGTCGGCGGTCTCCAACGGCAGGTCTTCGTAGCGGACGTAGCCTTTCTCCTGCAATTGGGCGAACTTCTCCTGGTTGGCAAGGACGTCTTTGAGGAATCCCAATTCCCAGACTGCCTTTCCGAGGAACTGCTCTCGCGAGAAACCCAACAGGTCGACCAGGAAAGGATTCACGTCGACGACCATCCCGGTCTGGGCGTCCAGGATCAGGATACCCTCCATGGCCGCCTCGAAGAGCCGCCGATACTGAACCTCGGAAGCCCGCAGGGCGTCGGCGGCCAGGGATCTCCCCCTGTAAAAATACACGCTCTGCCGCCACCAGACCAACCCGACGGCAACGCCCGCGGCCACCAGCAGGACGCCGCAAAGCGTGACGGTCAGCCACCAACGCTCCCTCACGGGGGCAAGGATCTCCGACTTGTCCTTGTGGGCGACCAGGGACCAGGGAGAGCCGGGAACGGAGTAGACCGCGGCGACGACCGGCACGCCTCGGTAATCGACGCCTTCCACGATCCCTTCCTGCCCCATCGCCGCCTTGGCCGCGGCAAGCTCCCGTTCCCCCTTCAGGGGGACGTGCAGTTTCAGGGCGGTGTCCTTTCGGAAGCGGAGCTCGTTCAGGAACAGGACATCGTCCCCGTCTCGGCGGACGAGCAGCGTCTCGGCCGTCGGGCTGGGCGCCGGCCACGCACTGAGCTTGGGATACAGAGACTTCGCCGGGTCGATGCAGAGGGCCAGGACACCGACTTTCCGGTTCTCCGGCCCGGCGAGAAGGGGGACGAGGACAGCCATATACACGCGTCCGTCGCGTTCACACAGGTACAGATCCAGAACGCGGATCTTCCCCGACTGCAGGACGTCGGGCGCCGCCCGCAGGATAGGGACATCCACCGGCTCGGCCTTGTCCGGAACGGACATTCGTCCGACGTTGGCGGCGTCCAGCAGGATAACCCGGTCGCAATCGGCATGCTGGACGGTCTTGTTCAGCCAGACCCGAAGCGGCTCTTTCGCGAGGGGGTCTTGCCCGTCGTCAAGATACCGGGCGGCCAGGGCGGAGAAACCGGGGTTCGCGAAGAACATCTCGGCATCCCCCGTGCGGCCTTGCCTCCAGTCCACCAGTTGGACCACTCTCAGCCTCGCGACGGCGAGGAGTTCCTTCTCGGCCTGGGCGCGGTAGTACCGTTCGTGCCTTTGGAAGTAGAGGTATCCGACGGTGACAATGCCCGCCGCCAGCAGGACGAAGATGAGAGCGAAGACGTAGGCGGGTCGGTGGCCCCGGGCCTCCGACGGGCCCTCGCCCGTGGCGGCCAGGCTTCGGGAAGACAGCAGGAGCGACCCCCCCAGCATCAGGAACGCCAGAGACGTTGTCAGGGCGGGCGGAATCGTGCCGCTGCCGTACAGGATCGGCGGTCCATAGAGGCAGGCCAGAAGGAGAACCGCGCTCGTCAGGGTCACGAAGGCCGCCGGGCAGAAGGCCGCAACGGCCGGCCATCGCCGGGCGGGGGCGGGCCACCACAACGCCAGGAACGACGCCCCGGCCATCGCAAAACAAGCCGCCGTCACCGGCGACATGTGCCCGATGGGGATCCCGGCCATCGACCCGGCGATTCGCATTCCGAGGCGTTCCACGCTCCAACGTATGCCCATCGAGGCCAGAACCAGCAGAATCAGGGAAACGCCCGTGCCCGCCAGGCCCAGGACGGCGGCCGTCCGGCGGGCGGCGGGGCTCTGAGGCCCACGCCCCAGCAGGAAGATCGCCGCCCCGAACAACAGGAACAGCACCGCGGCGATGGGGGCCATCGGCATTTTGTCCGCCCCGAACGAGGCCAGCAGGGGAACTCCCGCAACCCATCCGACGAGGGCGACAGCGCCCAATCCCGCCGCCAGGCCGGCGAGGATCACTCCGACAAGAGATGAGACTCGCGAGACATGTCCCACGGGCGAACTGCCTTCGACAGCAGCGGTTACTCGCGGCATCGGCATCTCCCATCAGGGCGTCCAAGAATGCCCATAGAGAATCCTATGCCTCTATCCGACAGAAAATGGGAGGAATGGGAGAAAAGGGGAATCCGTCCATCGACACGCCAGGGCCGGCCTCACGCGGCCTTGCCGGCAAAGAGCGGCAGCACGAAATGGGCCGCCGACACCACCGCCGGATCGAACTGGGCCCCGGCCCCCCGCCGAAGCTCCGACAAGGCCTCCACGGCCGAGCGGGCGGACCGGTACGCGCGATCGGACATCATCGCCACCAGGGCGTCGGCCACGCAGATCACCTTCGCCGCCACAGAGGCAATGGACGCCCCCCGCCAGGGGCGATGGTGCTGACGAATGCACGCCACCGTGTCCTGGTCGATCCCCAGGCGTAAGCTGATGTCCGCACTGTGGTCTGGATGCCGACACAGGACCGCCCACTGGGCCTTGCTCAGGGGTCCGGGCTGGGCCAGAAGCTCCTCGGGAATCACGCTCTTGCCGACGTCATGAAAGAGTCCGGCCAGTTGGATCCGGCACCGTTCGGCCTGGGGCAGCCCCATAACCCCGGCCAGGTTCTCGGCCATCTGTTCAACGTCCAGGCAGTGCTGGGTGACGTGCTCCTTCTGCGTCGGCCCGAGGATGTGTTCGCAGCGGGCAAGGAACTCAAGCCGTTGACGGGCCGGGGTAGTGAACTCGCCGCCACCTGTCGCTTCGGTCAAGGCCTGGTCCACAACCACCATGGGCCAGGTGCAGACACGATCTCGCCCCCGGTTCTTGGCCAGGTACATCGCCTGGTCGGCCAGATCGATCATCTCGTGGCCCATTTTCGCCGTCGGAAAGCTGACGACGCCAAGGCTCACCGTCACGCCGAAGTCCATCCCTTCGCTGCAGAAGGGGGTGTTCGCGACCCGGTTTCTGAACTCGTCCGCCCAGATCCAGGCTTCGGCCAGGTTGGTCGACCCTTGGAGGACGACGAACTCCTCCCCGCCCCATCGCATCGCCACGTCGCCGCCGGAGAGGCTCTTGCCCAGCAGTGCGGCGACCTCTTGCAGCACCATGTCGCCGGCGGCATGGCCGCGGATGTCGTTGATCCGTTTGAAATGATCAAGGTCCATCATGATGCAGGACATCTCGCGGCGACGGTCGCGGTCATAGGCATGGGAAGCAAGCTGGTGGTCGAGGTAACGCCGGTTGAGCAATCCGGTCAACGGGTCCGTGTCCGCCAGATGGCTCAACTCATTCTGCCGGCGCTCGACCTTCTGGTGCTCGGTGGTTGTCCTGTGCGCCTGGCGTGTGGCTTCCCGGACGCGATCCCAGAGTTCGTTCCCTTGCAGGGCCTTGCTCTTGGGGACGAAGTCCACCGACCCGCTTCGGATGCTCGCCACGGCGACCTGTTGCGTCTCATTGCTGGAAACGACCAGCGCCGGGGCGCCGTGCAGGTCACTGTGGAGGGCCCGGAGCAGATCATCCGCGTTGGTGTCGGGCAACTGGTAGTCCACGATCACGCAGTCGAATCGCTGGTCGTGGACCGCCTTCTCGAATTCGGCCCCCGTCGCGACCACCCGGACGTCCACACACGGACGTTGCGAAGTGAGCGCGCGTACCAAGAGCTCCTGGTGTGCCGGTTCGTCCTCGGCCAAGAGAATCTTCAGACTCCGCATACTCCTACCTTCCTTTCCTTCCGTGCCCGGCCCTTCTATTTCGACACTATGCGGGCCGCCTTGAGCCAACACTCGGCTCCCCTCTTTTCAGTCCGCCCGGCAATTCCAGATAAGCCAGTAGCGTCCCAGGTCCGCCACGAGCCGGGAATACTTCTCGTAGTCCACCGGCTTGACAATGTAGCTGTTGGCCCCGCCGTCGTACGCGTCCGCGGTGTCCCTGGAAGCCTCGGACGATGTCATGATGACCACCGGGGTCCGCCGTAACGTCTCATCCGAGGAGGCCTTGATCTCCTTGAGCACCTCCAGGCCGTCCACCTTCGGCAGCCGAAGGTCCATCAGGATCAGGTGCGGGCACGGGCTCTGGTCGGCATGGGCATAGTCGCCGCGTCGGAACAAATAGTCCAACGCCGCCTCGCCATCGGATACGTGGTGGACTACTTTCGCCTTCGGCTCGTCCTCCATCAGCGCGAGCGTTGTCAGTTCGGCGTGACCGAGGTCATCCTCAACCAGCAGCACAAGTGGCAATGGCGGGTTCATTCCCTTGCTCCTTTGGGGCGATGGTTTCCACTCTCCCCGGCAGCGAAAAACAGAAGGTACTGCCCTTGCCGAGCCCGTCCGACTCGATCCAGATCCGCCCGCGGTGCGTCTCCACGACGCGTCTGGCCAGGGCCAGCCCGATCCCGGTCCCCCCCCGGCCCGGATCCAGCTGCCGGAACAGGCCGAAAACCCTCTCCAGGTGTTGCGGTTCGATGCCGATGCCGTTGTCACGGACGTAGAGGACGGTTTCTTTGCCGTCCCGCCGAACGCCGATCGTCACGTGCGGGTCGGGTTGTTCGCCCATGAACTTCACCGCGTTGACGATCAGGTTCATAAACAACTGCACCAGCCGAACCCGTGCGCCATACACCGTGGGAAGGTGCGGGGAGATCTCGATCCGAACCCCTCGCTCGGTTATGGGCCCGTCCAGCAGGTTGACTACCTCGCGTGCCAGATCCATTAGCGGCACATCCTCCAGGCAGACAGCCGCACGGCCGATCCGGGACAGCTCCAGCAGGTCGCGCAACAGCCAGTCCATTTTCCCGGTCGCATCGACGATGCGGGCAATATCGGAATGAATTCGCATGGCGTCGCCCTGTTCGACGTCCACCGCCAGCCTCCTCCGCCAGCTTCCGATGGGTCTGTGCGAGGTTGGAGATGTCGCTCACCACCAAACGGATTACCGTGCCTCGGCCGCTATTCCTGGCCTCTGGGCCGGGCGGGACCAGCCGGATGCTGTCCACGCAGGCATCGAATGAGAAACCGTCTTCCCGTGTGAGCGTCAACTCGCAAATCTGCCTCTCGTCCGAGTTCAACACCCTCACGAGGTACGAACGCCACAAGTCGTGGTTTGGGCTCGCGATAAACCGTTCCAGGTTATGGTGCATCAGTTTGGTCCGATCGACCCCCAGCATCGCCGCGCCGGCAAGGTTAGCCTCCGCGACCTGCCCCGTCCGGGTGAGCGTGAAGTATCCCGCCGGGGCGAAATCGTACAGGTGCTGGTACTTGTCCCTGGATTTCTCCACGGCTGCCTGAGCCAGCTTGAGTTCCTTGTTCTGCCTCTCCAGCTCGATCTGGTGTACCTGGACCTCGCGGAGGATACTCTCGGCGCTCTTCCCCGTCGTTTTCCGCAGCGGAGACCGCCCTTGCCCTGGCGTCGCCCCGGCGATCCGGGCGAGTTTCATCTCGGCGGCACCCCTCAACGTGACGGGGCCATTCTTTCTCGCCGCCGGTTTCTTCGGTTCGCTCATCGGCCTATCTCCTTCCCGATGCCGCCGACCTCGAGGGACAACGGCTGACACGGTTTCCTATCTCTTGACGCAATTCCTGCCAGCCGCCTTGGAGCGGTAGAGCGCTTCGTCGGCCGCCCCGACCAGCGCTTCGGGGCTCTTGAGCCCCTCATGGCCCGCAACGCCGAAGCTGGCGGTGACCGCCACGGTCTTGCCGTGAGCTTCCAGAGGCCGGCAGCAAATGCTGATCCGCAGCCGCTCGGCGAAGTCCGCGGCGGCCTGGGCGGCGGTCTCCGGGGCGACAACGACGAATTCCTCCCCGCCATACCGGGCCGGCATGTCGGTTTCGCGGCACCCATCGGCCAGCCGGCGCTCCACTTGGCGAAGCACCTCATCCCCCACCGCGTGCCCGAACTGATCGTTGACGTTCTTGAAGTGGTCGATATCGGCCATGATGATGGAAAGATTCCCGCCATGCCGCAGGAGCCTGGCCCACTCCTGCTGGAGACGTTCGTCCAGGGCCCGGCGGTTGGGCAGTTCGGTGAGGGGGTCGATCAGGGCGTACTTGCGAAGGAGATCCTGAAGGTGCTTGGTCCGCAAGGCCGCCCGGACGCGGGCCCGCAGCTCGAAGGCGTCAAACGGCTTGGTCACAAAGTCCACCGCCCCCAGGTCCAGCCCCTTGACCTTGTCCTCCGTGCCGCCCGAGCCGGACAGGAAGATCACCGGGATGGAACACGTGGCCGCCTCCTGCTTGAGCCGCCGGCACACGTCAAAGCCGCTCATGTCGGGCATGTCCACGTCCAGGAGGATCAGGTCGGGGTTCTCGCGGGCGGCGGCCGCCAGCCCTTCCTTGCCGCCGCCGGCACACAAGATGTCATGGCCCTCGTGGGCCAGCCTGGCCTTCGCGACGGCCATCGCGTCGGGGCTGTCGTCGACAAGGAGGATTCTCATGTTGTTCTCCCATCCTCGGTCACGGCCGTCGCCGCTGACGCCGCCTGCCCCATCCGGATTTGCTCGCAGAGGCGCGTCAGGTTGTTCAACGCCAGCATGGCCGCCTCGGCATCTTCGTCCTTGGCGAGCGATTCGAGCTCGCGGGCCACCTCGGTCAGACAGGCGTAGCCGTAGCTCCCGCCGGCCCCTTTGACCTGGTGGGCCAGCCGTTGCAGCACGTCCCACTGGCTGTTGTCGGCGGCCTGCCGCATCTCGACCAGCCGCTGGGGCAGGTGGTCGACAAACTCCGTGATGATCCCGTTCATGTCCGGGTCGTCGTGGAAGAGGGAGTGGATGACCTCGTCCGAAACCGCCTGTGCCGTTTCGGCCGCAAGGCCCGCCTCTGCCGCGGGTACCAGGGCTCCCATCAGTCGGGCCAGAGTGGCCAGCAGCGTCAACCGGTTCACGGGCTTGGTGGCGTAGTCATCGCAGCCGGCGTCGAGGCACTTCTGACGGTCCCCGGCCATCGCATGAGCCGTCAGGGCCACGATCGGAGCCCTGTAGTCCAACTGACGGAGCTTCCTTGTCGCTTCGTATCCGTCCATCTCCGGCATCTGCATGTCCATCAGGATCACGTCGTATGGCTCCCCGGCCGACACGGCCGACAACGCCTTCTCCACGGCGACCAGGCCATTGGGCGCGACGTCCACCCGGGCCCCGGCCTTGCGGAGGATCGTGAGAATGAGAAGCTGATTATCGGGGCCATCCTCGGCCAGCAGGATTCGCCCGCGAAGGCTCACGGCCGCTGATGCGCCCGATGCCGGCGAATCGGACGGGCGGGCAGCCGCCTCGGATATGTCCCGCACCATTCGGACGGACGCGGGCAGTTCCGTCTTCATGGTGAAGGTGAACGTGCTTCCCTCGCCGGGGGAACTGGAGACCTGGATATCGCCGCCCATGGCCTCGGCCAGGCGCTTGCTGATGGCCAGGCCCAGGCCCGTGCCCCCATATTGACGCGTCGTCGAAGAGTCCGCCTGCACGAACGGCTGGAAGAGCCGCCCGATCTGCTCGCCCGTCATGCCGATGCCCGTGTCCTGGACGGCGAAGGCCATCGTCGCCCGCCCGGCCGGGAGGTCGGCGGCGCAACGCACGACCACCTCCACGCGGCCGGTGGAGGAGAACTTCACGGCGTTGCCCAGGAGGTTGATGAGGATCTGGCGGATTCGCCCCGGATCGCTCAGCGCCGTGGCCGGCAGAGGGAATTCGTACCGGGCGTCCAGCGACACCCCTTTCTCGATCGCCTTGACCCGCACCAACGACACCGCCTCCTCGACAATCTGTACGGGCGAACAGGGAACCCGCTCGATCTCCATCCTGCCGGCCTCCACCTTGGAGATGTCCAGGACGTCGTTGATGAGCCCCAGCAGGCGCTCGCCATTACGACGGATCACCTGAATGCTCTCCTTGTTCTGGACAGGCGTAGGGCAGGTCCGATGTTCCGGACACGTGGCGCAGCACGCGAGGGAGTTGTCGATCATCTCGGCGAATCCCAGGATCGCCGTCATCGGTGTGCGGATCTCGTGGCTCATGTTGGCCAGGAACGTGCTCTTGGCGACATTGGCCTCCTCGGCGGCGGCCTTGGCCAGACGAATCTCGTCCTCGGTGCGTTTCCTGTCCGTGATATCGCGGACGATGCCTACCACGTGGCGTTTGCCCGAAGGGTCCACGTACAGGCTCTTCTTGGTGATCACCGTCAACACCTGGCCATGATCGCCGGGAACCTGCTCTTCGGTCACGTCGTCGACGCCTGTGGCCAGGACTCGTTGGTTCCTGTGCCCCAGGGCCGCGGCGATCTCGTTCGGAAGGACTTCCCTTGTAGTCAGGCCCAGCACGTCCCGACCCGCCCCCTCGTTCAGGAACTTACAGGCATCGTTCGCCAGCACGAACCGGTCCTGGTCATCCATGACGAAGATGGGATCGCGAATGCAGTTGAGAATGGCGAATTCACATCCGAAGCGCAACAGGGCGTTGATGGAACGCCTCGGCTGGGGTCCGGTAGTTGAGGCACTTACGCGGACGGTTGTTTAGTTCCCAAGTGTACCGGGATAACTCGGCGGGCGTCAAGGTGGAGAAGTCT
>JAPLNA010000332.1 GCA_026693065.1 Planctomycetota bacterium | reverse complement strand
TGGCGGTAGGACATCGCGGCGGCTCCTTGTGATTGAAGATCGTGGTTGACCTCAATCTACGGAACCTCAACCGCGGTGTCCTGCTTTTTGTCCGCCCTGTTGCGCTTCGGATGTGAATTCGCCGACTGTTGAGAAAGCCCATGAGACCCCACAGATGTTCCACCTCTCCCGATCGTTGGTGCGTGCAGTGGACGGAGTTCAGTGTCACAAAATCGCCGTCTGGATCAATCCCCGCGATTAGAGTATCGGCCGTCTGGCGAGAGACCACCTTTGGTGAAATGAACACGGCCGGATCGCGAAGTGAAGAACCGGCCTTCTTCTCCTTAGCCGACAATTCCGCCGGGTCGTAGAGAATGGTGCGTTCCGGGGTATGCACACAGTACCCTTTCGGATCGATCTGCGACCCTTCAATCAGAGGACGCACGTGTCGAGAGCGATGCGCTGGCACGTCGAGAATTCGGTCACGAACCTGCCTGGGGCCGGGATTAACACCGTCTCGTGTATCGAACATCTCCGAAAGGTCTGATCGGTTGGCTCTAAGCCGCGTCCAAATCTCTTGCTCAAATGGGGACGTAAAGAACGTAACCCGATGCTCAACGCCCCAGATCGTAGGCGACGCATCCTCAAGCAAGGTGCCCAGACGGCCAAGGTCAGGCTCTGTGGCCGCCACGATCGCTCGCAACATTTCCTCGCCGGGGCCGGCAATAACCACTACATTGCGCACATTGGCCCCAAAGACAGGTGGTTTCACGAGAACCCACGTATGGGCCGCAAACCGAGACGCGTACTCGGTTCGGACAAGAGCATAGGAGTCGCTGGTGGCATATGAGTCGGGCACAATGAACACGGAACATCCGGTTTGTGACAGTAGATCTCTTGCCCGGACGATGAAACACGTGAACAGGTTGATTCGCCCGCCGTACTTGCCATATCGTGCCCGAAGGCCACTCTCGGCGGCAACAGCTGCTTTTTCGGATTGCCGCGAGTAAGTAGCAACATACGGCGGATTCATCAGTACAACATCAAACCCACCTCTTCCGAAAGAGAACACTTCGGCGAACTGAACGCGCCAGTCGATACATCCTTCACCGTGCAGACCATGAATGTCCTCTGCAATCTCGATTTCCGCCTGGGTGATGCGATTGCGAGCGGCCTCTTTCTCCGGGCCATGCACCGTCAAGAAGTGCGCCTTTTCGAGGACCAGCGAATCCGCTCTTTGACGGAGGCCCTGCAAATCCAGTCGCCCTTGCGTGGTATCGCAGGGGCCAGTCAGGGAATCTCCGGTTTCAATCTTGAAATCAAGGTTCGGAAGGGGTAAGGGCGTGTCGGAATCGACCGCAATGGATAGCCACAGGCGCAGCATGGCAATGTTAGTTGCAAATGGGTCGATGTCCACCCCGTAGAGGTTGTTGCTGATGATGCGCAGTTTCAAATCATAGAGTGATCGCGAGTCCCGCGTCAGTCTTTCGCTATAGAGCAGTCGATACATCGCAACCATCTCTTGAAGGAGGCCCAGCAGGTAAGCACCGCTGCCGCAGGCAGGGTCAAGAGCTTTAACGTTGTCCAACGCTTCGATAATGTGGCGGGCATTTGTCTCCGTAAGGCCGGTCACGTCGTGTTTATCGACGAACCCGGCAATTGCGCCAGGGGGTACGCCTGTCTTGTCGGCCAAGTAGCCCTTGAGCGATTCGCGACACATGAATGACACGATCGGTCGAGGCGTATAGTAGGAACCGGTTTCGTGGCGGCCCGTTACCAGTTCCTCAAAGACCTTCCCGAGCATCTCTGGGTCCACGGCGACCTGAATGTCCAGGGGGGTGGATTCCTCGACGGTAAAGTTGTAGCGATAAAAGATGCCCTCTGACTTCCCGAGAACAAACTCAAACGCAGCGTTGGGGATGTCTTCAACCTTCTTGTCGAGTGGCCCTTCCCTCATCGACGTAATACCAGAGATTTATGGCTGCCTCCGGCATTTCCCGTGGGCCTTCGACCGTGGGGTTGTCATTCAGCATTGGGCCAATCCTCAACTCAACTCCATCCAAGCCTTGAGAACGGGCCTGATAAGCCTCTCGATGACCATCAACCCGACGAAGGTCTTGCCCAGGCCGACGCCGTCGCAGAGGAGGGCGCCGTTGAACTGGGCCGCGATCTTCATCAGGGCGTGGTAGCCTTCCTTCTGGTACTGGTCGAGGACCGGGTACATCCGTGACTGGCTCAGTTCCCACTCCCCCGCCGTCATTTCGTGCCCGCGGAAGAACTCCTGGAGGGCCTTGGCGTAGACTTCGAAGGGGGAGTATTGGCGGGTGTGGCGTTCGATGACACGGAGGATGTCGGGCGTGATGTCCTCGGCTTCGTTCCAGTGCTTCTCGTACCAGTCCTGGAGAACTTCCACTTCGCGGCGAAGCTGAATGTTCAATTCCACGTTGTTCGTCAGGCCCGGGACTGTGAAGTTGCTCGACCCGACGAGGGCGGCTGAGCCTATGACGGCGGCTGTGGCGTGGGTGATGTAGGCCTTGGCGTGGAACTTCTCTTTGGTGTAGGCGCGGCACTGGATCTTGCCGGCCTGGATCGCCTGGACGATGGCGGGCACGCCGGTGAGGAAGTCGTTGGATTCTTTCTCTTTCTCGATGCTGTCGTCGAGCGTCCGGGCGGCCCCGTCGCGGATGCCGGCCAGGAGGG
This sequence comes from Planctomycetota bacterium, assembly GCA_026693065.1. Lineage (GTDB taxonomy): Bacteria > Planctomycetota > Phycisphaerae > SM23-33 > SM23-33 > JAPLNA01. Next base: position 14,575 of record JAPLNA010000332.1, on the reverse strand, counting down.
CCTTTCGGGTGCGGGCGGAAACTTCCGTGCCCATGAGGATGCGGAGTTTCTCGAGTTTCTGCCACTGGCCGTCGAGGGCCAGGAGGGAACCGATTTCGAAGTACCCGGTGGCGATGTCGAACGCGCGGGCGTATCCGGCCCATTCCTTGAGATACTCGAGGGCCTTCCAATGCTCATCGCTGTTGTCCACGATGAAGAGGTCGCCGCCCTGTTTCTGCTTGTCCGCCGCCATACGTGCTCCCGCTCCCGCCCGCAACGCGGGCTGAGAGGATTATGCGAGGTTCGGGTTTTGGAAGCAAGGCTTTTGCGACGTCCCGATGGAATCGGGATGGAAACGGACCACCGGCTACTGGCTACCGGCTACTTGCCCTGGCCGTAGGTCCGCAGAAGGCTCTTGCCCGAACGGAGCTTGGCGAGGTCGGACTTGATTTCGGATTGTTGCTGGCGAAGGGCGAGGACGATCTCTTCATGCACGCGACGAGCACGGACGAGAGCAGCACGGCCGGAGGGAGTGAGGCCGAGGGAGCGGAGGGAGGAGAGAAGGGATTGGACGGTGAGGAGGTGGTCGGAGGCGAGGTCGAGACGGCCGGTGGTGAGGGCGGCGAGCTGGGCGGCGAGGGTTTTTTCCAAGGCGGAGAGGAGGCGGGCTTCTTCGGCGGCGGCGGCCGAGGCGGAGGGAGGGTTGGGAGTATCGGTGGACAAGGTCAGGCCGGCTCCGGCGCGGGGTTTCTTCCAGGGGAAAACACCTGGGCAGACTCCTGGGAGAGACCGTGGGAAGGATTCTGGGGAGGGTTTTGGGAAAAACCTTGGAGGATGGCGTGTTGGATGCGGTGGAGGAGGGCGATGGCTTCGGAGTGGGCGGGGTCGAGGGCCAGGACGCGGAGGGCGACTTCGCGGGCGGCTTTGAGGGCGCCGCCGCGGGCGTGCAGGGTGGCCAGGCAGAAGAGGACGGCTACGTCGTCGCCGTGGTGCTGGAGGTAAAGCTTGAGGTAACGAATGATCTGCTCGAAGGTGCCCATCTGGCAGGAGACCTGGAACAGGCCCAGGAGGGCCAGCAGGTGGTCGCCGTTGAGGTCGAGGCAGCGGAGGTACATGTCGAAGGCCGCGCGGTAGTCTTGTTCGTCGTGGTAGATGAGGGCCAGGCCGGCGTAGGCCTCGGGGCAGCGGGCGTTGAGGGCGACGGCGAGTTGGAAGTGTCGTTTGGCGTCGCGGGGGCGGGCTTGGGCCAGGGCGACGGCGCCGAGCCCGACATAGGCCTCGGCCCGTTCGGGCTGGCACTCGATGGCCTGGGAGTAGTGGTGCTGGGCCTGGCCCAGGTCGCCGGCGACGGTGCAGCAGTCGCCCATGTCCTTGAGGCGGTCGTAATGCCCGAGCGGGGCGGGGTTCGCGGTGGACTCGTGGCGGAACATCGTGTCTGTCGGGGCTCCTGGTTGGAGGATTCTTGGAATCCATGCCATGGACAGATTGCAAGGGGCGTGCCGAAGGGAGCGTGGGGGTGCGTTTTTGGTCGGCAGCGGCTAACCGGCAATGGGAGCATCAGTTACGGCGTCGGTCGCGGGGGCGTCGAGGGCTGGGAAAACTCCCGCGCCCGGACGCGGGGGTGTTAGGTGTAAGAGTATTGAGCACGGGCGGACAATTCCCGCGACGGGGGGCGGCTAGAGGTAGTTGAGGAGGGAGATGTTCATGACCTTGGCGGCCGAGGAGAGGGTCATCTGGTAGAAGTTCTGGGCGCGGGCCAGTTCCACGGCGACTTCGGCGACGTCGGCGTCGCGGAGGCCGGCGATCTGGGTGTCGGAGTTGTCTTTGAGGGTGGCGAGGTTCTTGGTGAGGTTGTCCATGGCCTGGAGCTGGGCGCCGACGGAGGTGAGGCCTGTGGTGACGTTCTGGGCGACTTCGTCGACGGCCTTGATGGAGCGGGAGAGCAGGGCCGTCTGGTCGGAGGTGGAGAGGTTGCGGGTGTTCATCAGGGCGTCGCGGACGGCGACGAGGGTGCTGAAGACGTCGTAGGTGCCGGGGACCTGGACGGGCTCGGCGCCGGTGCGGGCGACGGCGGAGGCGTTGACGTAGAGGACGCGGCCGGTCGTGGAGTCGGTGACGGCCTGGTTGTCGGCGAAGGCGGCCAGGGGGGTGAAGCTCTTGCCGCCGTCGATGGACATTTGCCCGGTGGCCTGGAGGGCGACCTGGATTTTGCCCGAGAGCCCGGCGGCGAGGTGGGTGGTGTCGACGTAGACGACGTCGCCGGCGGCGTTGGTGAGTTTGACGTTGGGCTCGGCGCCGGGGTTGAAGGAGACGGCCGTGCCGTCGTCGAGGGCGAGGGTGTTGTGGTCGGCGTCGAGGGTGACCTGGTGGCCCGGGCCGAGGATGGTGTCGCCGGCGGCGGAGTTGGAACCGGCGGCCAGGCCGGTGACGCCGGCGTAGGTGGTGGCGACGTGGGAGAGGTCCAGCCACACGTCGCCTCGGACGCTGCTGGTGCCCGAGCCGGCGGCCAGGCCGGTGGGCCCGGAGAAGACGGGGGCCAGGCGGCGGTCGTGACGGAAGACTTTGTCGCCGACGAGGACGTTGGCCTTGCGAAGCCCCATGCCGACCGGGACGGTGCTGGAGGCGTCGCTGCCGACGTAGTCGACGGCGACGATCTGTCCGTTGGTTCGCGTGACCTGGTAGGGCGGGCTGGTCATCTGGGAGCCGCCGAAGATATAGACGCCGGCGGCCTGTCCGTTGGCCTGGGCGAGGGCCTCCTCGAGGAGGGAGTCGACCTCCTGGGCGATGGAGACGCGGTTGGCCTGGGAGAGGGTTCCGTTGGCCGCCTGCGTCAGAAGCGACTTCACCCGCACGAGGGAGTCCGAAACCGACTGCACGCTGGTGGAGGCCTGCTGGAGGTTCAACTGGGCGGCGCTGATGTTCTTCGTGAACGTCTCGAGGAAATCCTGCTGGGACTGCAACTGCATGATCATGGCCGCGTCGCTGGGGGAATCGCTGGCGCGGTTGATCTTCTGGCCCGTGGAGGCCTGTTCCTGCATGCGGGCGATGACCTGCATGCTGGCATTCATCGACGTCAGGATCGAATTGTAAATTTGATTCGCGCCGCTCATGTCATTTCCATCAGATAGGAAAGGGCCTTGTCCTGGGTGGAGATGTACTTGGATATAGCCTGGTACATTCGTTCGAAGACCAGGAGGTTGGCGGCCTCGACGTTGACGTCGACGCCGCTGATGGCTTCCCGCTGCTGGGTGATCTGCTGCAGGATGTCGTTGAAGCTCTTCTGGAGGGCGTCGGTGGTGGCGACGGACTGCCCCGTGCGGGTGACCAGTTGCTGGAAGAACATGGCGGGGGTCGCCCCATCGAGGGCGGCGGAGGTTGTGTCCCCCACGGCCGCCAGGCGGGCGACGTTGGCCCCGTCGGTCATCATCGGGCCGATCGAGGTGGCCAGCAGGGACGGCTCGTCCATGATCTCCTGGCGGACCTGGATGGTGGAGGCGTCGGAGCCCTGGAAGAACGTGTTGAGCCCCGCGGCGGCGAGGAAGCCGGAGGAGTCCGTGTTGGCCATGGCCTGGATCGTGAAGGCCTCGCCCCCCGTGAGCGTGCCCGTGCTCAGCGAGACCGTGATGCCCTGGCCGATGTCCAGACGATCGCCGGAGGCATACCCTTGCCCGACGTTGACCGTTTTGACGAGCGTGCCGGCCTGGTTGCGGACCTCCACCGACAGCCCGTCGGTGACGCCCACCGTCCCCGTGCCGGCGACCGTGCAGGTGTAGACTTCGTTGTCGGCCCCCGTGTAGATGCCCCCGACGGTCGGGGCGGCCGTGCCGGTGAACGTGCTGCCGGCCGGCTCGGACGCCAGGGCGGGGATGAAGTCGAACGTGTAGTTGTCGTCGGCCTGCAGGTGCAGGGCGGAATTCACCACCGACGAGGAGATGTGATCGAGGGCGTCGATCTTCGCGTTGACGGTGCCGATGGTGTCGACGGCGGGGTCGACGTCGATCTTCTGCCGGGTGATTTCGCCGGTGGCCTGGTTGGTCACGCGGAGGTAGAAGCTGCCGGCCGTCACGCCGGCGTTCCAGGTGTCGATCGTGCCCTCCGACACCGTGACGCCCGACAGGTCGCTGAACGACCCCGAGCCGCCCACGCCCTGGACGTGAACCCGGTTGATCCCGGAGATCACCTGCGAGGCCAGGGCGTTCAGCCGCCCGGTGATGTCGGGCAGGATGGTGTTGGCCAGTTCGAGAATGGCCCCGAGCTTGCCGCCGGCCATCGAGGTCGTCCAGTTCTGGCTGTCCTGGGCGGCGATGCCCAGTTGTCCGTCGGTGGTGGTGCCGGCCTTCAGGGTCACGCTCGTGCCGTCGAGGACCAGCAGCGTGCCTCCGATCGACACGTTCCGGACGCCCGCGTTGTTCACGTCGTCGAGCACCTCCGTGCCGACCAGTTCGGACAGGGAGTTGATGGCATGATCCCGGTTATCCTGCACGACGTTGCTGGTCGAGCCCACCCTCTCCGAGCGTCCGATTTCCACGTTCGCCTGGGCCACCTCGCCCGACAGCCCGTTGATCTGCTCGACTACCGTCTGGGCCTGAACGAGGAGTTGCTTGCGTGTTTCGGCCAGGAAGTTGGATAGGTTGCGGAACTGGCTGGCGAGGCTGTCGGCGGCCCAGATGACCTGTTCCTGGAGCGGGCGGCTGTCGGGTTGCGAGGGCAACTGATTGAGGGCTTTGAAGAACCCGTCGATCGCCGTGCCCAGGTCGTTGCCCGACCCGATCTTCCCAAGGGAACTCTCGATGGTCTCCAGCATGCTGAGCTTCTGCTCCTGGGCGCTCAGGTTGCTCTGCTGGTTGATCAGTTGGGATTCCAGGAGTTTGTCGACCACCCGCTCGACGCCGGTGACAACGGCGCCGGCCCCGATGCTGTTGCCCACGCCGCCCATGGACAACGTCGCGACGTCGAGCTCCTGCTTGTGGTAGCCCGGGGTGGAGGCGTTGGCGATGTTCGTGCCCACCAGGTCCAGCGCCCGCTGGGCCACCTGAAGCCCGCTCAGTCCTATGGTGTAGTTGGACACCTATACCTCCGCACTCATGAGCCCGCCGGTCCGCGCCCGGTGGAGCCCGCCGCGGGCATCGTAGGTGGTGGCGGGGGAGCCCCCCTGGAGCATCGTGTCCAGCCGCATGGCAGGACGGCGGTTTCCACGTGCAGCCGGCGAAGCTCGGTGATCTTCCGGACGATCAGGGCCCGCCGCCGCTCGATCGGGTCGGCCTGCCCGGGCGGGAGCCGCTTGACCAACTCCGAGAGTTTCATCGTGGGCGAACGCGGGTCGAGCATCGCGCTGACCGCCGATCGCAGGGCCCCCACCTCCGCGTCGACGAGGGTCTGTTCCCGGTCCGCCTGGCCCATGCGATCCAGCAGCGATTCCATGGCCGCGTCATCGGCCTGGATGATCGCCTGGCGGAGTTCGTCGGTCTGGCGTTCACGGCGGTCCAGCAGCGACAGTTCGCGGTCCAGGGCGTTGAGCAGCCCTTCGAGAGCATGGTCCGGCACGCGGTCGGCGAGAATCACGGAACACTCTCCTGCTCCGGCTGGCTCACGGACGCCGGGGCGCCCAGTTGCCGGGCGATCTGCTTCCACAGCCCCAGCCCGCCCTTGGCCGCCAGGTCCTGCGAGAGATTGTAGTAGAACATGTCATGCACCTGCTGGGCGGCCCCGTCCTCGTCCAGCCCGGAGTCCTCGACGGTCTTGGCCATCTCCTCGATGACCTTGGTCAGCAGGAGGCTCTCGAAGTCCTTGGCGACCTGGACGGGGTCTGCCACCCCTCCCTTGCGCGGGCCGGGCTTTGCGGCGCCCGTCAGGGTCGGCACGGTCGATAGCGGCGTCAGCGAATCCATCAGATCACCTTGAGTTCAGCCTGAAGGGCCCCGGCCTGGCGAAGGGCTTCGAAGATCGTGATCAGGTCGCGCGGGGTCAGCCCCAGGGCGTTGAGGGCCTTGGCCAACTCCGACACGCTCACTTTATGCGCCACCACGTTCAGCGCCCCCCGCTCCTCGGATATCTCGACCTCGGTGCGGTTGACCTTTTCCGTCGTGCCGGTCTTCGAGAACGGCTGGGGCTGGGAGACCTGCTGCTTTTCCTGCGTCACGATCGACAGGTTCCCGTGGGCGATGGCCACCGGAGAGATCGAAACGTTCTGCCCGACCACGATCGTGCCGTTGCGGGAGTCGATCACCACGATGGCCGGGGCGTCCACCGTGACCGGCAGCGAGCCGATCTTGTCCACGAACGCCGTCAGGCCCTGCGTGGCTACGTCCTTGGGGATGGTGGCCCGGACGCTCGCGGCGTCGGTCGCCGTGGCCGATCCGGGGTACGCCTCGTTGATCGCTTTCACCATCGCCTGGGCGGTCGAGAAGTCCGGGTTCTTCAATTGCAGCGTGATCGCCCCGTCCTGGGCGAAGGTGGCGACTTCGTCCTTTTCAATGGTCGCCCCGCCGGGAATCCGCCCGACGGTCGGGTGGTTCTTGGTCGCCGAGGCCGCCGAGCCCGAGGCCCCGATCCCGCCGACCGAGAGGCTTCCGGCCGCCACGGCGTAGGTCGCCCCGTCGGCGGCGATCAGTTCGGTCATCAGCAGCGTGCCGCCCTGCAGGCTGGCGCAGTTCCCGATGGCCGACACGGTCACGTCGATCTTGCCGCCGGAGCGGGCGAAGGGAGGCAGTTCGCCGGTCACGAGCACGCTGGCGATGTTCTTGCTGGCCAGGTCGGCCGGGGCGAGGGTCAGCCCGGTCTTTCGCAGGATGCTGGCCAGGGCGTGCTGGCTGCCGACGGAATTGTCGCCCGTGCCGTTGAGCCCGATGACCAGCCCGTAACCCCAGACGGGGTTTCCGCGGATGCCCTTGATGTCGACGATGTCCTTGATGCGTTCGCCGGGGCAGGCGCCCACCGCCCCCAGCAGCGCCGACGCGGCCAGCAGCGCCGCCGTCCGGATTCGTGTCTCGTGGAAAGGCTGATCATATTCAGGAACGATCCCAGCCAGCCGGGCCTGGTGGACAGGGAGCCCTGCCCCTGGTCGCTAGTGACCAGTTGGAACTCGGCCACGCTGCCGCTGGGCACGGTGTTGGTATACGTAATGTCGCTGGTGCGGACGATCCCGCTGATCTGGACGTACTGCACGTCGCCGTCGATGTTGCGTTTGCGGGTGCCCATGATCACCAGGCTGCCGTTGGGCAGCACGTCGTAGACGGTGACGGTGATGGAGTCGGCGATCTTGCGGCTGGTGTCGTAGTCGTTCTTGCCCTCGAACTTCTGGTCGCTGGCGGCCTGCACCTCCGCGGTGGGCACGGTGTAGCTCTTGGACTGGGCGTTCTTGGACCCCAGGAGCTTCTTACCCCAGGTCGAGAACAGCGTGCCGACGTCCACCGTCCCGCCCACGCTGCCCGAGCGGCTGGTTTTCTTCTCGGTGTCGCGGTTGGTGGAGTTGGTGGCGCTGCTCTGTTCGGAGATCACTACGGTCAGCAGGTCGCCGACCTTTCGGGCGGTGTCGTCGGTGTGGATGGGGCTGCTCACGCCGGCCTTGGCGGCCCGGGCGTAGATGGACTCGCTCCGCCCCTGCCCGCACGCCAGCAGGAGCACTCCCGCGGCGAGCCATGTTCCGTACTGCGTCATCGGTTCACCTCGTCAGACTTCGGTTGGATCGATCCGTCCGGCATGATCTTGCCGATCACGACGCGTTTGGAATCGGTATTGAGGACCTTGATGGTGTCGCCGGCGCGGCCCTCTTGCATCGCCTCGGCCAGGGCGGTGATGCTGAAGCCGTCGCCGTTGATCCGCATGATGACGCTCTGGCCCCGTTTGACGAGGAGCTCGCCCTTGGCGGCGGGCTCGACGTGAGTGGGCTGGATGACGGCGCCTTTGGCGATGGCGACGCGGGCGACGGCCGTCGGGGAGGGCAGCCAGGCGGTCGCGCCGGCCCGGGGGGCTGGGGCGTCCTCCACGCCGATGACGTCCGCCGTCAGCGGGACGCCCGCGGGAATGTCCTTGATCGCCACCGCCTGGCGAACCGTGTGCCCGCGGCGGAACGTCACGTCTGTCCGCGCCAGTTCGTCCTTGCCGGCCGTGGCGACCAGGCGGACGGTTACGCTCTCTCCCGCCGGCGGGGCCAGCAGGCGGGCCTGCAACTGCACGTCCGCCCCGCCGGGAGCGGCCAGGGGGGCGGGCTTCTTGTCGGCCTGCCAGAGCCCCGAGGCCGTCGGGGGGAGGCTCTTGAGGAGTAACTGGGCGGCCTCCAGGAGTTCGTCGGGACTGAAGAGGCGTTCGTTGAGACGGACGGCGATCTCGGCGGCGCCGGTGATCTTGAGGTCGGCGGCGTTGAGCCCGGCCGACGCCAGACGGGACACGATGAGCGCTCGGGTGACGGTGATCACCTCGCCGGCGCCCGGCGCCGGCCCGAGCGGCAGGGCCTCGAGGGCCTTGCGGGCCTCGGGGTCGTCGCAGGCGATCACGCTCAGCGCCCCCAGCGTCAGCGTCGCGGGCGAAACGGCGATCTCCCGGGGCAGGTGGATCCGCACCCCCCCCATCGCCGGCGCCGTCCACGCCGCCGCCAACGCCGTCGCTATCGTAAACATTCGCAAACTCATCGCGTGCCCTTCTCTACTGGGCGATCAGCCGGTTGGCTGTCGTCAACATGTCGTCGCCGGCCTTGATCGCCCGCGAGTTGGTCTCGTACGCCCGCTGGGCGGTAATCAGGTTCACCAGTTCCGTCACCATCTGCACGTTGGACCGCTCGAGGAAGCCCTGCTGGATCATGCCCATGCCGTCCTGCCCGGCCGTGCCCGTCGTCGGCGTGCCGCTGGCGGTGGTCTCCGACAGCAGGTTCCCCCCCTCGTTGCTCAGCCCGGCGGGGTTGGCAAACCGCACCAGGGAGAGAGTTCCGACGGCCGTGCCCGTCGTGTTCGTGCCCACGAACGCCATCACCGTGCCGTCCTTGCCCACGCTGACCGAACGGGCGTTGGCGGGAATGGTGATCGCCGGATCGACGGTGTAGCCGCTGGTGGTGACGAGCTGGCCCTGGGCGTTGGTCTGGAAGGCCCCGTCCCGGGTGTAGCGGATCTGCCCGTTGACGCTCACCTGGAAGAACCCCTCGCCCTCGATGGCCAGGTCCAGGTCGCGCCCGGTGTTGTCCATCTCGCCCTGGGTGTACACCTTCATCGTGCTGTTGGGCCTGACGCCCGAGCCGATCTCCAGCCCCGTCGGGGCGGCGGTGCCGTTGGCGGTGTCCCGCCCGGCCTGGGCGTACTTGACGTACATCAGGTCCTGGAAGTCCATCTGGCTGCGCTTGAAGCCCACCGTGTTGATGTTGGCCAGGTTGTTGGCGATGTTGTCCACGATCATCTGTTGGGCGGTCATGCCCGTCGCGGACGTTGAAAAGGCTCGCAGCATCGTGTGTCTCCCGTGGTTATCCCATCACGACCCGGTTCAGGCTGGCCAGCCGTTCGTCCATGGTCTTGAGGGTTCGAATGTTCGCTTCGTACAGTCGCGTGACGGAAATCAACCCGACGAGTTCCTCGACCGGGCTGACGTTGGAGGCTTCCCGGAAGCCCTGGGCGATCTTGGGATTCTCCGCCGGGAACGGGCGGGCGCCGTCCACCGTCCCGAAGCACCCGGCCCCGACGGGGTGAAGGCTCAGGGCGTCGTCGAACGTGACGATCTGGAGCTTTCCGATCGTCTGTCCGGCGGAGGTGACGGCCCCGTCGGCGGAGACCTGAATGGTGGCCTCGGAGGCCTGGGGAGGCAGGACGATGGGCCCGTCGGTTCCGGCAACGATCCGCCCGGCCCCGTCGATGAGTTGTCTCTGGGCGTTGAGGCTGAACGTCCCGTTGCGGGTGTACATCGGGCCCTGCGGGGTCTCGACGACGAAGAACCCCGACCCCCCGATCGCCAGATCGAGCGGGCGACCGGTGAGGGTCATCGTTCCGGGGCTCATGTCGAGGGAGCCTTGCTCCCGGACGGCCCCGCTGACGACGTCGTCGGCGACAGGCTGGCCCAGCCGCCCGGTCAGCTCCCGCAGGAACACGCTCTGCGTCCGCTTGAAACCCGGGGTGGCACTGTTGGCCAGGTTGTTGGCGATCGTGCGATACGTCTGCGTCAGGGCGTCCATGCTGGTGGCGGTAGCGCCGTAGCTTTCAGCCATGGTCGTTGCTCCTCCAGCCCGCGGCGGCGGCGTGAACGGGCGCGGGGGTTCGTTCGGCCGTCGCGGCGCCTTGCAGGGCCTCGTTGGTCCGCCGCACCAGTTCGGCGATTTCGTCCGATTCCAACCCGATCATCTCGGCGGCGATGAGATACCGCCCCTGGCCCAGGTCAGTGGCCCGGCGGACGCGGGCGGTGGTTTGCAGTTGCATGTCCTGGATTTTCGCCCGCACGATCAGGGCGTCGCCCGGGGAGGCGGCAAAACCGCACTCCAGGCAGACCCCCGGGCCGGCGATCTCCGTCAGCCGAGCCGGAAACAGCGTCGGCAGGTGGGCCCCTTCCTCCCCCGGATGGAACGGCAGCGGAGCGGCCATCGCGTCGTGATTCACCCGCACCCGAACGAACCGCCGGCGGTTCACCAGGCGAGACTGCCTGCTGTGTCCCAGCACCAGCCCGTTGGTCAGCGTGTCCACCACCGGAACGATCAATTCCCACGTGTTCCGCCCGTGGGTGTACTGCATCGCCAGGCTGTCGCCCCGGCGGGCGTGGAATTCCGGGTCGATCCGGGCCGTCAACTCGACGCTCGTGTTGCGGTCCACGAGGGCGTCGTAGGCCTCAATCTGGTCCGGGCGCGCCAGCGTGATCCGGCTGCCCGGGGCGATCTGGCGGCTGGATAGGATCCTCCCGTCGGCGGCCGCCGGGTCCAGGTGGAACCCGAGCTTCTTCCGCAGGTCCTCGATGACCGTGCGAACCTGCTGCCTCGCCGACTCGTTCAGGGCCTGAACGCGGGGAAGGAGCAGGAGGCCCGCGGCGGCGTGATCGAAGGCCTCGGCCTTGACCAGCACGGACTCGGGGTTGGGCAGGCCCGAATGCCGGGCCAGCATGCCCAGCAAGTCGCCCTCGCTGTGGGGGAGTTTCAGGCGGGCGATGGTTTCCCGCAGGCGGCGAGTGAACCGGCGGCGACGGTCGATGAAGCGATGCACGAGCACGCCCCCGACGCACGAAACGACGGCCAGGAGGGCCCAGAACGCGATCCACCACGGGTTGACGCGGATGCTGTTGGCGTGGCGGTAGACCGCCTCCCACCGCATCGTGGGGGTCACGTCCCCGGCCGCCAGGAGGGGCCAGCCTAACCGCGCCAGAATGTCGAAGCCGTGGGTCATCGCGAGGATCACTGGGTCAGGTTGGTCAGGACCTGGAGCATGTCATTGGCGGCCTTGATGGTCCGGGCGTTGGCCTGGAAGCCGTTCTGGGCCTGGATGAGGTTGACGAACTCGGTGGCGACGTCGACGTTGGATTTTTCGAGGGAGCCGCCGCGGACGCCGCCGGCGCTGCCGGAGAGGGCCTTGGTGGCCACCGGGTCGCCGGAGTTGGCCGACACGGTGAAGAAGTTTCCGCCCAGGGAGTCCAGGCCCGCCGGGTTCTGGAACGTGGCGATTCGCAACGCCGCCAGGTCACGACGCGCACCGTTGGTGAACACGCCCGTCAGCACGCCTTCGTTGGTGACCGACACGCTGTTGAGCCAGCCGGCCGCGTAGCCGTCCTGGGTGCCCGGGGCGACCGTGCTGGAGCCGCCGAACTGGGTCAGCCCGTCGAACTGCCCCACCGTCCCCATGTTCACGCTGACGGTCCGGACATTCGTCGGATCCTGAAGGAACGTCATGTTGAACTCGGCGGGCGCCCCGCCGGCGATGCCGCCGAAGCTGCCGTCGGCATTGAACGTGATGCCCTTGATCCGCCGGTCCTGCAGACTCACGTCGCCGCTCAGGCTGGTCACCACCATGTCCCAGGTGTTGGGGGTGTCCGTGCGGACGAAGGCCGCCGACATCACGTGGCTGTTGCCCTGGCTGTCGTAGATCTCGATGTTGGTGTTTCGCGAGGCCTCCCCGCCCGCGGCGACCATCTGAAAGTACGCGGGGAAGTCGATCGTGCCGTTGGTGCACGTCAGGTTCAGGTCGGTCTGGCTGTAGCCCGACTGGGTATCCGTCAAGCGGATAGCGCCGTTGGCGATGTCGGCGGTGGACCACTGGTCGGTGGCGTCGGAGGGGTTAGCGAACGCCGCCGTGATCGCCGCCGTCAACTCGCCCATCGTGCTGCCGTCGCTGCCGACGACGGCCTGGGTAAAGGCGGCCGGCAGGGTGAACGAACCGGCCCCGGCGTAGTTGATGTCCAGCGTCGTCTTGGTCAGCCCGGCGATGGTGTCGGTCAGCACGATCTTGCCGCCCGAGATCGACGCCGTGGCCCCGCTGTACGCGCCGTTGATCGTCGCCAGGAGATCGCCCAGGGTTTCGTCGGTGGCATAGGTGTAGGTGGCGTTGACGGCCGTGCCGTTGCTGTCGGTCCCGACGATGGTGAACGTATCGCCCGCCGTCAGCCCGCTTCCCTGCTCCAAGTCGCTGAGTTTCGAGGCCGAGGTCGCCGCCACGCCGCCCACCGTGTACTGCGTGCCCGAGGTCAGCTCGTTGGCGGTGGGGGTCACCTTCACGTCGAAGGAGGCGTTCACCGCCGAGCCGTCCCGGCGGGTGCCGGTGATCAGGATCACGCTGCTGTCGGTCAGGGCGTCGGACTGGTCCAACCCGCTCAAGAGCGTCTGGGAGGAGGCGGCCGCCCCGCTCTGCGTGTACTGGATCGAACTGATCAACTGGTTGGTCGTCGCGGCGATTTCCTCGGCGCTGAGGTTGCCGGTGTAGGTGACGGCCTCGGTCTGTTTGGCCGGCAGGGCCACGTCGTAGGGAATCCGGATGTTGTTGCTCGAGGGGCTTTGGAACCCGTCGGCCACGCCTTCCGAGCCGATACGCTGCACGCGGTTGCCCGTCGCCGGATCCACCAGATAGAACTTGGAGTCCACCGCGAAGTTGCCCACGCGGGTGTAGACGTCCTTCTTGCCGTCGTTGAGCACGAAGTACCCCGAGCCGTCAATGGCCATGTCCAGCGGCTGGCCCGTGTTCATCAACGCCCCTTCCGTCATGTTCCGGTCGACGCTGGCGACTTCCACGCCGCTGCCGATCTGCATGGGGTTGGTGCCGCCGACGGTCGCCGAGGGCGCCCCGGCCTGCTGGAGCGTCTGGCTGAGCTGTTCGGCGAAGGTCACGCGGCTGCCTTTGAAGGCGGTCGTGTTGATGTTGGCCAGGTTGTTACCCGCCACGTCCAACATCTGCTGGTGTGCCTGAAGACCCGATATTCCCGACAATAGTGCGTTGTTCATAGCCTACCTCGTCGATGCCGCGTTAGTTCTTGATCTCGAGCACGTTCTCGATATTGACGCTCGTGGCGCCGCTCTTCACCATCTCCTTGCCCCCCACCACCGCCGCCGAGTCCACCGTGATCCACACCGGCTCGGTCGCCTTATCCGGCAAGTACGAAACCTGTCTGCCGATCATCCCGCTGGCCTGGGTGAGTTGCTGGCTGGTCAGCACCTTGGAAAAGGTGCCGTTCATCGTCTCGGCCTGCTCCAACTGGGACAACTGCGCCAACTGGGTGGCCATCTGGTTGTTGTCCATCGGCTCCAGCGGGTTCTGGTTTTGCAGTTGCGTCACCAGAAGCTTCAGGTAGTTGGCCTGAATGTCGCTGGACGATGATCCTAAGGTTCCCATGCGAAGCTCCTAAAGCCAGAGGTTGACCGAATCGGCGGTAAACACGCCCGCGTCGGCGGCCTGGGGGGGCGAATCGAGCGCCGCCTGGCTCACCGGGCCGGTGGTAACGCCGCCGCCGGCGGGCCCGCGGCCCTGGGCGAACTGCTCCCACCCGCCGCCGTTGGCCCCCTGCCAACCCGAGGGCGTACCCCCGCCGTTGGTGTTCATCTGCACGTCGATGTGCTTGACCTGGATCCCCCCCTCCACCAGCCGCTCGATCAACTGGGGGGTCTCACGCTGAAGCTGCTTGAACGTCTCGGGGTTGTCCACCCGCACCACGCCGCGAACCATGTCCTTGTCGGTCTGCAGCGACAGGTGGATCGTCCCGAGTTCGGGCGGGTCCAGCCGGATCGTCACTTGCTGCGAGTGGTCGGAGCGGTTCGACAGGACGACGGAAACGACCTGATCGGCGATCATCGCCCGGGTCGTCTGTGCCGCCTCGGGGGCCGCCGTACCGGCCGGGGCCGGGGCGGCGCCCTGGTCGGAGGCTCGCAGGAAGGCCGATACCCCCGCCGCCATCGAACCGGGCGAGGGCTGGGCCTGGTCCGCCGACTCGGAGGCCCCCGCCACCCGGGCGTTGCGGGAGGCCCAGGCGGTGTCGCGGGCGGGACGGACGGCGGGTGAAACGGACGCCGGCTGGGAAGAAGCGGTTTGAGCGACCGGGCCGCTCACTCGCGGGCCCGCGGCCTTCGTGGCCGTGCGGACGGCGACGGTGGCCGCGGTAGTGTCACCCGTCGGGGCCTGGGCCTGGTCGGCCGAGCTACTGGCCGGCGGGGCGGGCTGGTGAA
>JAPLNA010000331.1:17036-34959 GCA_026693065.1 Planctomycetota bacterium | reverse complement strand
CTGGGCCTGCTCGTGCTGGCCGCCCTGACCCCCAAGGACTGGGACATCACCGTCATCGACGAGAACCTCGGCGCCGGCGACTACGAGTCCATGCCTCGCCCGGACCTGGTAGGCGTGACGGCATTCACCTCGCAGGCCAGCCGAGCCTATGAACTGGCCGCTCGATTCCGCCGCATGGGCGTCCCCGTCGTCATGGGCGGCATTCACGCCTCCATGTGCGCCGAGGAAGCCCTCCAGCACGTCGACTCCGTCGTCGTCGGCGAGGCTGAGGGCGCCTGGGGCAACGTCCTGGCCGATGTCCGCGCCGGAACGCTGCAATCCACCTACACCGGCTGTCACGTGGACATGGCCGACGTCCCCCCCGCCCGGCACGACCTGCTGCCCGAGGGGTACGCCTTCGGGTCCATCCAGACCACCCGGGGCTGCCCGCTGGACTGCACGTTCTGCAGCGTGTCGGCCTTCAACGGCAAGCGATACCGCCACCGCCCCATCGACGCCGTCATCGCCGAGAGGGAGACGATCCGCGAGAAGTGGGTTCTCGTCGTCGACGACAATCTGATCGGCACGAGCCCCGCTCACATCCAGCGAGCCAAGGATCTCATGCGGGCGATGATCCAGGCCGACCTGCACAAGCACTGGGTGGCGCAGGTGACGATCAACATGGCCGACGACGAGGAACTGCTCGACCTGGCGCTCCGGGCCGGGTGCAAGGGCGTGTTCATCGGGTTCGAGAGCCCCACCGCCGCGGGCCTGGCCGAGGTGGGCAAGAAGTTCAACCTGCTCAAGAAGCGCAACCTCCGCTCCTCGGTCCGGCGGATCCAGCGGCAGGGGCTGCTGGTGGCCGGGTCGTTCATCATGGGGCTGGACACCGACGAGCCCGGCATCGGGCGTCAGATCGCCCGGGCCGCCCGCAACTACGGCGTCGACGTGCTCAACACCCTCTTCCTGACCCCCCTGCCCGGCACGAGGCTGTGGACGCAGATGAAGGCCGACGACCGCATCGCCGCCGACGACTTCCCCGACGACTGGCGGTACTACACCCTGGGCTTCCCCACCGCCCGCTACAAACACTTCAGTTGGGACGCCATCCAGGGCGAGATGAAGGCCTGCGAACGGCGGTTCTACTCCAAGTGGCAGATCGTCCGCCGCGTGCTGGGCAACTTCATCAAGTGGCGCCAGCCGATCCTCTCGCTGGTAACGAACCTCTCCTACCGCAACAACGCCATCTCGATCCACGCGGCCTACGACCTGCTCTCCCTCGCGCGGATGGCGTGACTCGCCCGTGGCAGGCGCAACGCCCTATGGCCCCACCGCCGCCGGAGGCGAGGACGTGGCCGGCGAGGTCGAGGGAATCGAGCGGGCATCGACCCAATACTGCCTGCCATCGCGAACTGTGCCGCGAGCGACCATCCGTGCCCCGGCGGCGGCCTCAAGGACTTCCACGGTCGGGGCATTCCACCGGATAGCCAATTCCCCCAGCGGCCGCTCGCCCGCGTCGATCTCCAGCAAGTCTCCTGACGCCCCGCCAATGCTCTTGGGGCCGATCAGAATAATTGAGAACCTGTACCGGTATCGGGCGTCGGCCCCCTGGCCCGTCTTCTTCTCCATTACGACGCACTCGAATCGGCCCTCCGGTGACGTATCGGTGCGGCACACGGTGAACCCTTCCGTCACCGCCTCAAGCCCCGAGCGGTCCGATTTCGGCCCCCAGATCGCCGCCGCCACCCCCGCCACCATCACCAATGCCATCCCCGCAACCACCATCCGCCGCCAGCGTCGTACGCTTCCCAAGTCGGCCCTGAAGATGCCGCCACAGGAGGGGCACTGAAGGCCCTGGCCATGGGACACTTCAGGGACTATGCCGCGGGTTCCGCAACCCGGGCAAATCGCTGTCATCTCGGACCTCCAAAAAGCCATTGCCATCTCCGCCGATCGAACGCGGGGAACTCACTCGCCGGATTTCGCGGGCCGTGCCGTCCCAGGCTGTTTCTGTGAGCATATCCCGCCCCGACTCAACGTCAAGAGTCCTTCTCCCTAACTCATCCCCAGTTTCAGGGTCTCCCGGCATGAACATGGCCAACCGGATGGGGGCTCTGCCCCCAAGCCCCCGGAGTTTATCGCGTTGGTGCTTCCGGCAGACAGGATGCGTTGGGGCCGTATCAAGAAGGCTCGGTCCACCTGCCAATGCCCACCGAACGTGGGCCAGAAGGCGGCGGCCCCGTCCTGACATGCCCGAAGGCGGGGCCGGTCTGCCGGAAGCACCCAAGCGGTAAACTCCGGGGTCTGGGGCGGAGCCCCAGCCAGGCGGCCTTATCTTGAGGCCTTTTCGAGACGAGGTCCTGAAACCGGGGATGAGTCAGTCCTTCTCCCTCTCGAACCGGGTGGACTCAGAACGTTTGGTCTTCCCACGTGGCGGGGGCGGCGTTAGAATGGGGCCGTCAAGTTCGCGGCAAGGTGGACGCACGACGGGAACGGACCAGCGATGGCGCATCCGCACAACCAAGACATCCGGATCGAATGCCTCGACAAGAGCGCCTGTGCCCAGTGCGGGGCCGTCGTGGACCTGACGGGCAAGGAGGCCTTCGCCGTCGTGCAATGCCCCCGCTGCCAGGCCCGCTTCACCGCCCCGGGCGTACTAGGCAACCTCGCCCTGCTGAAGGTGCTGGGCAAGGGGCAGATGGGTGTGACGTTCAAGGCCCACGACCGCTCGCTGGGGCGAAGCGTCGCGGTCAAGGTGATGCGGACCACGGGCGCCGCCGACCGCAAGGCCATCGACGACTTCTTCTCCGAGGCCCGCGCCCTGGGCGTGCTGGACCACCCCAACGTCGCGAAGATCTACAGCCTCGTCGAGAACGCCGAGTGCCCCTACATCGTCATGGAGCTGCTCGAGGGCGGCTCGATGGAGAAGCAGTTCGACAAGGGGCGTGCGATGGACGAGGTCCGCGCCCTGGAGATCGGGATGGGGGTGGCCAAGGCGCTCTCGGCCGCCAGCGAGGTCGGGCTCATTCACGGCGACGTCAAGCCCGGCAACATCATGCTGGACGAGAAGGGGCGGGCCAAGCTGGTGGACTTCGGCATTGCCCGCTTCGGGGGCGGGCGGACCAACGAGCTCGACGCCCTGGGCACGCCCTATTACGCCTCGCCCGAGCAGGTGCTTCGCAAGAGCGTCGACTTCCGCACGGACATGTACAGTCTGGGGGCCACGCTCTTCCACGCCCTCACCGGCGTGCCCCCCTTCCCGGGCACGGTGCTCAAGGACGTGCTG
The DNA here is from genome assembly GCA_026693065.1 of Planctomycetota bacterium. Classification (GTDB taxonomy): domain Bacteria; phylum Planctomycetota; class Phycisphaerae; order SM23-33; family SM23-33; genus JAPLNA01. The sequence goes on along the minus strand of JAPLNA010000331.1, from coordinate 31,694 downwards.
GCCGCCCGGCTGAAGGCCCCCGCGCCCGACCTGCGGAGCGTCCGGGCGGACCTGCACCCCAAGACCGCCGCGGCCGTCGCCCGGATGCTCGAGGCCGACCCCGACAAGCGATACGCCTCCTACGACGAACTCCGGTCGGCCCTGGAAGACGCCTACGCCGAGGCCGCCGGGCTCCAGGCCCCGCTGCCGGAGACCCCCGCGGCCGGAAGCTCGCGATGGTTGCTCATCGGCGGCGCCCTGGCGGCGATGGTGGTCGCGGGGGTTTTGATCGCCTACTTCCTGCACGGGGAGCCCCCCCCGCCGCCGTCCGTGGCGACGACCGCGCCGGCGCCGGTGAACGAATCGGCCCTTCCGCTGGCGGCCCGCCCGACCCTCTCTCCGCCCGAGCAGGCCGTCTCGCAGGACATCGACGTGGCGATCTCCTGCGACACCTCCGGCGCGACGATTCGTTTCACCCTGGACGGGGGCGAGCCCTCGGAGGCCTCACAGAAATACGACAAGAGCGTCCCCATCGCCCCGGGCACGACGATCAAGGCGCGGGCGTTCGCCCCGGGCTACCGCCCCAGCGGCGTCGCCGCGGCCACCTACGCCCTGGACACCTCGGCCCTGAAGGACATCGTCCCCTTGCGGGCCAGCGCCAACGACGCCTGGAACAAGGTCAAGACCCTCGACGGCGGGCAAGGGTTCAAGGCCCCGTTGGACGCGGCGAGAATCCTGCACGACACCGCCGAGGAATTGTACCAGAAGAACGCGTACGGGCCTGCGGGTAAGGCCTACGGCGAGTTGACGGCCGCCTGCAACACCATCAAGACGCGGCAGGACGCCCGCCTCAAGGCGCAGCGGGCGCAGGAGAAGGGGCGGGAACTGGCCGGCGTGCTGGCCGGGCTGCCCAAGGATGGCCAATCGTGGACGGACGTCGCCGCCGAGCAGAAGGAAGCCGACTCGCTATTCGAGGCCGGGCGGTTCGAGGAGGCCCTCGCCCGCTGGGGCAAGGCCGACCTGAAGGCCCGAACCCTCCTCCAGGACGCCGCCAAGGACGCCCAGAAACTCTATCGCGACCGGGCCGCCAAGGTCGACATGGCAACGATCACGGCCTTCGGGGGCAAGAGCTACCAGGATCTCCAGGCCGCCGTGGACAAGGCCGAAAAGGCCCTGGCCGCGGGAGATTTCCTCGCCGCGACGACGAACTACCAGTTGGCCTGCAAGGCCCTGCCCGCCGCCGCGGTCGCCGGCAAGCTCCGCCAGGGGGCCCGCACCCTCCAGGACAAGGTCGCCCTTGCCTTGAAACAGGCCAAGGACATGCAGCTCGCCGACGCCGACAATACGATCGAGGAGATCCTCAAGCTCGATCCGTATCAGTCCGACGCCTGGACGTTGCGGAACCAGTGGTCGGCCCGGGAGACGGCCTCGCTGCCCCTGGACGGAAACCCCGCCAGCGCGACGGCCCTCAAGGTCGTGTTGATCCGCCCCGGAACGTTCGTGATGGGCCCGCCGGTGCACTTGCTGAAGGTCACCTTGACCAAGTCGTTCTACCTGGGCCAATATGAACTCACGAAGGGGCAGTTCGAGCTCTTCGTCAAGGCCCGTCAAAGCACCGACAAGACCTTCAAGACCCAGGCCGAACACGACGCCGAAACCGCCGCCGCCAAAAAGCCCGCGCCCAAGAAACCCCTCCCCACCTGGAACTCACCCGGCTGCACCCAGGACGGCAGCTACCCCGTCACCTGCCTGACGTGGAAAGAGGCCGAGGAGTTCTGCGCCTGGGCCAGCGACAAAACCGGCGCCACCTTCCGCCTGCCCACCGAGGCCGAGTGGGAGTACGCCTGCCGCGCCGGCACCACCACCCCCTTCAGCTTCGTCCCCCCCACCGACCTGCCCCAGTACGGCAACTACGCCGACAAGAGGCTCAACCCCGCCGGGTTCGGTGATGACGGCAGCGTCAACACGGCCCCCGTCGGCAAGTACAAGCCCAACCCGTGGAAACTCTTCGACATGCACGGCAACGTGGCCGAGTGGTGCAGCGACTGGTTCACCGATACGCCCATGGGCGAGAAGGACCCGGTCGGCCCATCGAGCGGCTCCAAGCGAGTCGCCCGCGGAGGCAGTTGGACGGCCAAACCCCAGGACTGCGCCAGCTACTCCCGCATCGGCGTGGCGCCCACGACGACGTACCCCGACCTGGGCTTCCGCGTGGCGGCCTCCACCGTGCCCGAGAAGGCCTTCACCCCCATGCCCTTCACGGTTCTTCCCGCCGCCCCGCCCACCCCCGACGTGCAGGCCTCCGAGCAAACGCCCCTGCCCGGCTCGTCGGACTTTGCCAGCAACCTCTCCTTCACCCACGCCCCCCTGAAGATCGGGTCCGTCGACTACCAGATGGGCCTGGGCGCCGGGTCGCCCTCCAACCTCATCCTGGCCGTCAAACCGGCCTTCAAGCGGTTCGTGGGCATCGCCGGGCTGGACGAGAACCAACGCGCCGCCCGCCCCAACTCCGCCCTCCGCTGTCGCGTCTACTTCGACGACGTCGAGGTGGCCTCCACCCCCATCCTCCGCTACGCCGTCGGCGCCTCCAGTTGGCCCTTCGACGTCAAAATCCCCGACGGCGTCCGCCTCATCCGCCTGGTCGTCGAGGAAGTCACTCTCGGCACGACCAAAGGCGACGGGCACATCAACTGGGTGAACGTCGGCTTCTGCACCGAAGGGCACTGAACTACACCCACGCGTTCTCGATACTGCTGAGGGAAAGGCATGAGTCAGGGCCGGCCCCCGCGGCGACACAAAACTCGAAATCCGAAGCACGAAATCCGAAACAAATCCAAAACGGATAAACCCAAATGACCGAAACCCCCTCACCGATGGCACGGGGACTCGTGCCGTTGTTTTGGTAATTGTCGTTTTACCTCTTTGGATTTGTTTCGGATTTCGTGCTTCGGATTTCGGATTTCGAGTTCCCGTCGAATATCCATCGAACGTGGTTACGGCCGGGCCGCAAACCCCGGCGCCCGCTCCCCCCTACCGCGTGCCCGGCGCCGAGGCGGCCGGTGCACTCGCCGCCGCCGCCGGGTACTGCCGCGGATCGATCCACTCCCCCCGCGCCACCCGTCCCGTCACCTCCGAATCCCACCGCCCGCACAGGATCAGCGGGGCCACGTAATACTGCACGAACTCCCCGGCCCCGCTCGTCAGGTGCAGCCCGATGTGGCCCGCCGAAACCATCGACGAGTCCCACCCGATCTGGTAGAGCTTCTGGTAGGCCTCCGTCGGGGGCGAGGCGAACCCGTCCCTCCCGGCCGACTCGCTGTGCTGACCGTCCATCGTCGTGAACACCCGCGTCCCCACCGACAGCAGCACCCAGTCTCCGGCGGAATAGAAACTCACGATCCCCCGGCGCGAATGGCCCAACGCCTTGTCCAGCCGATACCCCGGCGACAGCGCCGCCGCCAGCAGGACGACACCCTCGACGGCATGGCCCTCGGGCATGGCCTCGGCGGTCCAGACGGCGATGGCGCCCCCGCCGCTCTGGCCCACCAGGAACACCGGGCGGCCCGGGTACGCGTCCTGATACGCCGCGATCCGCCCGGCCAACTCGCTCGCCTTGCGCCGATTGGCGACCTCATCCTGAAGGTTCAGCACCGGATTCCAATGAGCCGTCCAGTCGTAGATCTCAATGGCGTACTTGATATTCCCCGCCGCCAACCCCTCGGCGACCATCGCGTTGAACGCGCTGGTCCCCTCGATGCCCGGCAGAACCACCACCAGCCCCCTCTCCATCCGCCCCGGCTCCACGTACGACGGCGCCGGACACCCCCCGGCCAAGCCCGCCAGGGCCGTCATCGCCAACATCCACTTGCCCGCTACCGTCCTCACCGCGTGTCCATCCATGTAGGCGCCTCGTTACCGCCCTAGTGCCGGCGAATCCTTGCCAGGTTACACTCCCGCGCGGGGATGGGGGCGGAGACCGTGAGTCGAAAGTCGTGAGTCGTGAATCGTGAACAGTAAAGCGTAAACAGTAACCAGTAAACAGTAAACAGAAACCAGTCTCCCCAACGTTCGATTCGCAACGTACTGATTACTGGTTACTGATTACTGATTACTGGTTACTGGTTACTGTTCACCGCTTACCGCCTCACTCCTTCACCTCGAACTCCGCGTCAATCACATCGCCGTCGTCCTTCTTCTTCCCCCCCGCCTCGCCCTTGGGCGCCGAGGCCCCGGGCGCCTCGGCCCCGGCCGCGCCGCCGGCCTGCGCGCCGGCGGCCTTATACATCTCCTCCGCCAACTTGTGGCTGGCGGTCTGGAGGTTCTCGACGGCCTTGCGAATGGCCTCGGCGTCGTCGCCCTTGAGGATCTCGCGGAGGTGGCTCACCGCCGACTCGATGTTGCCCCGGTCGGCCGCGGGAACCTTCTCGCCGCTTTCCTTGAGCGTCTTCTCCACCTGGTAGGCCAGGTGATCGCCCTGGTTCTTCAGGTCCACCAGCTCGCGGCGCTTCTTGTCCTCGCCGGCGTGCGCCTCGGCGTCGTGGCGCATCTTCTCGACCTCGTGGCGGTCCAGCCCGCTGGAGCCCTTGATCTCGATCACCTGCTTCTTGCCCGTGGCCATGTCCTTGGCCACCACGCTCAGGATGCCGTTGACGTCGATATTGAACGTCACCTCGACCTGCGGCACGCCGCGCGGGGCCGGGGGCAGGCCCGTCAGGTTGAACCGACCCAGCGTCCGGTTGTCGGCGGCAAACTCCCGCTCGCCCTGCAACACGTGGATGGTCACTTCGGTCTGGTTGTCGGCGGCCGTCGAGAAGATCTCCTTCTTCTCCGTCGGGATCGTCGTATTCCGCTCGATCAGCCGGGTCATCACGTTGCCCAGCGTTTCCACGCCCAGGCTCAGCGGGGTCACGTCGAGCAACACCATCTGTTCCTCGACCTCGCCGCTGATGATGGCGCCCTGGATGGCCGCCCCCATCGCCACGACCTCGTCGGGGTTGATGCTCTTGTTGGGCTCGCGGTTGAAGATCTCCTTGGCCAGGTCGCGGACCTTCGGAATACGCGTCGAGCCGCCCACCAGCACCACTTCCTGCACGTCCAGCGTGCCGCCGCCCTTCTTCGTCGCGTCGGCCAGGGCCTGTTTGCACGGGCCCATCAGCCGCTGGAAAATCGGCTCGCAGAGTTGCTCGAACTTCGCCCGCGTCACCGTCTGCACCATGTGCTTGGGCCCGTCGGCGGTGGCCGTCACGTACGGCAGGTTGATCGTCGTCTCCATCGCCGTCGAGAGCTCGCACTTGGCCTTCTCGCAGGCCTCCTTGAGCCGCTGGAGCGCCATCGGGTCGGGGCGAAGGTCGATGCCCTCGGTCCGCTTGAACTCGTCGGCGACGTAGTTGATCAGCATCTCGTCGATGTCGTCGCCGCCCAGGTGGGTGTCGCCGTTGGTGGCCAGAACCTCGAAGACGTTGTCCCCGATGTCCAGGATCGAAATATCGAACGTCCCGCCGCCGAAGTCGAACACCGCGACCTTCTCGTTCTTCTTGCGGTCCAGCCCGTAGGCCAGCGCCGCCGCCGTCGGCTCGTTGATGATCCGCTCGACGGTGAAGCCGGCGATCTCGCCGGCCTCCTTGGTCGCCTGGCGCTGCGAGTCATTGAAGTACGCCGGCACGGTAATCACCGCCCGCTTGACCTCGTCGCCCAGGTAATCCTCCGCCGTCCGCTTGAGGTCCTGCAGGATCATCGCGCTGACTTCCTGCGGGGTGTACTGCTTGCCTCGGACCTCGACCTTGACGAGCTCCTCCTGCCCGCCGATGACGGTGTAGGGCACCATCTTCTCTTCGGTGGACACCTCGCGATGCCGCCGCCCCATGAACCGCTTGATGGAAAAGACCGTGTTCCGCGGGTTGGTCACCTGCTGGTGTCGGGCCATCTGCCCGATCAGCCGCTCGCCCTTCTCCGTGAAGCCCACCACCGACGGCGTCAGCCGGCTGCCCTGGTGATTGATCAACACCTTGGCCTCCGAGCCTTCCATCACGGCCACTACGCTGTTGGTGGTTCCCAGGTCGATCCCGATAATCTTGTTCGATGCCATGTTCATACACTCCCAACGGCCAGACCGGCCGCTTCCGAAGTATAGGCCTTGCAACCCTCGTGCCAAGAGGTAACTGCTTTTTCTTCCGAATGTTGCCCAGGCCGCCCAAGGGCCCTTTCATGCCATTTCGGCTGGCCCAAACCCCCTCGCCCACCGGTTTGGCAGGCCCGAAGCCCTGGTCCAGCCGCGACCCCGCCAACCGGAAACATGGCCTCTCTGCCTGGGCGTTCAGAAAACGCTTGCGGTGGCATGGCGGCGGAATATAGTCAGAGACCATAGGCCCACGGCGGTCGCGGGTAGTGCCATCTGGGGAATCCCGGGTGATACACGGTGAACGAGCAGGACGGAGCGGCAGGAGATCCCCCAGTGGACGCAGCCAACGGCGAGGGCGAAACGATCGTCTCGCAGTACAAGGCCCTCTTCACCGGGCCGCCGGAGAATACCCCCTCCAATGCCGCCATCGACGGGCCGCTCCTGGGCAACGGTGACACGCTGGTCGCTTTGGGCGGCCGGGCGGAGTGCCTCCGCTTCCACGTCAACAAGAACGACCTGTGGGTCATGAAGCCCGACCGCGGGTCCAAGCCGCAACCGCTGGCCGTGCTGGAACTGTCCTTCCCGGACATGACGGGCGCCTCCTACCACGTGGAGCAGTGTCTCCTGAGGGCCCTCACCACGGGCCGATTCGAGGCCGCCGGCCGCCGGCTCTGCCTGGAGGCCGCCGTGTCGGCGACGGAGAACCTGCTGTGGATTCGCCTCTGGGCCGAGGGGGGGAACATCCCCGCGCGCGTGGGTCTCTCGCTGCCGGCCGGGGCCGATCCGGCCACCGCCGCGAGATACCAGGACGGCGCGGTCCCGATCGTCGAGCGAAGGTTCGACCGGGACGTGATGCGCCCCGCGGGGGCCGCCTGCGCCCTGGGCGCGCCGGAAGGCAAGGACGCCTTCACCCTCGAGCCGGGCAAGCCCGTCGCGCTGGCCCTGGCGGTGTGCAGCCTGTTCGAGGCGGCGGAGTACCGTGCGGCGGCGGCCGCCCGCGCGGCCCGCTTCGACGCCCGGGAGTTGCCCGCGCTCCGCCGGGGCCACGAGGCCTGGTGGCGAGAGTTCTGGAACGAGTCGTTCGTCGAGATCCCCGACAAGGCCCTCGAACAGCGCTACTACCTTTCCCACTACGTTCTGGCCAGCGCCAGCCGCGTGTACGACTTCCCGCCCGGCCTGTTCGGGTGGGTGACCACCGACGATCCGGCGTGGCAGGGGGACTATCACCTGAATTACAACCACGTGGCCCCTTTCTACGGCCTGTACGCCGCCAACCACATCGCGCAGGCCGATCCATGCCACGGGCCGATCCTGGCCAACCTGGACCATGCCCTTCGCGCCGGCCGCGAGGAACTCGGCGTCGATGGGTTGTATCAACCGGTGGGACTGGGGCCCCTGGGCTCTATCGCGGACTCGGCGACCCACATGCAGAAGAGCAACAGCTCATATTCCTGCGTGCCGCTGGCCTTCCGCTGGTACGCCACGTACGACGGGGCCTTCGGGCGCCTGGCCTGGCCGTTCGTCCGCGAGACCGCGACGTTCTGGGAGAACTGGCTCACCTGGGAGGCCCCGCGATACGTCATCTACAAAGACGCCGTCCACGAGGGCTCCGGCGACGACGTCAACCCGATCGTCTCGCTGGCCCTCGTGCGGATGGTGATGGACCTGGCGATCGACATGAGCCGGTCGCTCGGCCTGGACGCCGCCCGCCGCCCGAGGTGGCAGCACATCCGCGACCACGTCAGCGACTACCCCTGCTGCACCGTGCGCGACCTTCCGGAGCCGCTCCGCCCCAAACACCTGCCCGCCGATGACGCGACGCTCGACTGGCCGATCTTCCGCTACACCGAACGCGGCATGCCCTGGTGCGGCGACAACACTATCGGCATCCAGCACATCTACCCCGGCGGCGGGATCGGGCTGGACAGCCCCGCGGACCTGCTGGCCCGTGCGCGCAACCAGATCCGCGTGCTGGCCCGCTGGAGGGACTTCAACGGCATGAACAGCTTTTACGCGGCCGCCGCCCGCGTCGGCTACGACGCCCGGCAGATCCTGCGGGAAATGGCCGCCATGCTGGACGCGATCGGCCTGCCCAACGGAATGATCCGCCAGAACCCTCACGGCATGGAGCACCAGAGCATCGTGCCCAACGCCCTGCAGGAGATGCTGCTGCAGAGCCACGAGGGCCTCCTGCGGCTGTTCCCCTGCTGGCCGCGAGAGTGGGACGCGCGATTCGGCAGCCTGCGGACGCGGGGAGCGTTCCTGGTCTGGGCGAGCCTGCGAGACGGCGTCGTCGCCGACGTGCGGCTCCTCAGCGAGCAAGGCCGCGACTGCACCCTCCTCAACCCCTGGCCCGGCCGGGCGGTCAGCCTGCATCGCGACGGCAACGCCGCCGAAACGCTACAGGGCGACCGCCTCACCTTCCCCACCCGCGCCGGTGAGCACGTGGCGCTGGCCCCGCACGTTGGCCACGCGAAAGGGAGCCCGACCCCGCCGGGCCGTATTCTCACGACCGTGGAATCGCACTGGGAGTCTCTCAAGAGCTTTGTTCCGGCCTACAACCGCGTGTGGACCGCGTCCCCGGTTGTGGCCACCGAGGACACCGTCTATGCGCCTGTCATGGGCAACGGGAACATGAGCGTCTGCCTCAGCGGCGACAACGATACCCAGGTGTACTACATGCGGTCCGCGGATTTCTGGACGGACGACGGCGAGAGCGATGGCCGGTATCACGACTGCGGCGCTACCGGCGACGGCCAGGTGCGGGAAATCCCCTCCGGTTGCCTGCGGATCGCCGTGGCGAAGCAGGATGCCCCGCCATCCCCGCCCGGACAGGCCCTCGCCTACGGGCAGGAAGAGGACATTCTGGATGCGGAGGTCCGGTCGTCACTCCCGTTCGCCGGGTACGGGCTTCAGGTCCGTTCCTGGGTGGCCGCCACAGAGGACACGATGGTGGTTGAACTGTCGTGCAGCAGGCCGGTCAAGGTACAGGTGGAGTTGAATGCCGACGTGCTCGACCCGGTGGCGGCCTATCCGGTGGCGGCCGGCGTTGACGGAGACATCCTGTACTTGACACGCGAAACCAATACCCGCAAGGGCGCCCGCTGGATATCGAGGAATGCCTATGCGGCGAGGATCGTTGGCGCCGGCAGGATGGCCTGCGAGGTCCCGGACGGTTCGCACGCACGGGCCACGTTCGAGCTTCTTCCCGGCAGTGCCGTGCAGGTTGCGATCTGCCTCGAAGGAGGCAGGAATGCGACCGGCCATCTTCCGGCGGCCAGGGCGAGAGCGGCACGATTCACCTCCCAGGGCCTGGCCGACCTGCGGGCAAGCCATCGGGACTGGTGGAAAACCCAGTGGTGGTCGAAAGGCTACGTCAGGACCTATGACGACGCGATGGACGGGTACTACTTCCGCTGCCTGTACTGGCTGGGCTCGATGTGCCGGGAGGGACGAGTCAACAGCGGACTGCATGGCCCGTGGAAGGCCTCGGACACCAAGCACAACTACAGCAGTTACTGCATGAACGACCTCGGGGCGGCTTCCTACTACCTGCCCCTGATCACTTCGGATCGCGCGAGCACCGCGAAGATGTGGATCCAGACGGTGTACGACTGGATCCCCGAAGGCCGGCGACGGGCTATCGAGCACGCCGGCCTGAAGCGGGGCGTGTTCTTCCCCGTCCACTGGGGGCCCTGGGGCAGCACGTATTCCGACGTGTATTGGGGCCAGAAGTATTGCGCCTCGTTCGCGTCCCTGGTCGGGAACTGGTACTACCGGAGCACGGAGGACGTCGAGTACCTGCGGGAACGGGTTTACCCGTTCATGCGGGAGTGTGCCGACTTCTACGAGGACTGGCTCACGAAGGAACCGGACGGGACGTATCACGTGCGCGGGGCGAGCTACGAGAGCGACGGGGACAACTGTCGCAATTCCTGTCTCGACCTCGTCTATGCCGGGATCCTGTTTGCGGACATCGTGAAGTACAGCGAGGCCCTCGGCGTCGATTCCGACCGGAGGGCAGAATGGCGGGATATCCGGGATCACTTGAACGAGTACTCGACCACGGTTTGGAACGGCGTGGTCGTCTACAAAGCGGACACCGATACCCCGTTTGACCTATCCATCAACGTCATCCAGACGCAGATCGTGTACCCCGGCTACGCCTGCAACCGGCGTTCGGCTGCCAAGGTGAAGGAGACCGGCTACAACACGATCGTACAGGCCATCAAGGTGGCCGTTCGGGATGGGCTTGGCCAGGACAATATGCGCGGCCAGGGATCGTTTGTGGCCGCGCTGCGGATCGGCGGGTTTGCCGTGGAAGACCTGATACGGTGCTACAAGACGATGCTCGATTCGCCCTCGGCGTCGAACCCGGCGCCGCCGGGCAGATACCCTCGCTACATAGCCGATATCGGACTGTGGGAATTTGCCAACCAGTTGTGCATGCAGTGCTACGACGACGGGGTGATGTTCTTCCCGGACTGTCCTGCCACTAGGAGGCTTTCTTTCACGGGATTGCGCGCGCGGGGGGCGTTCCTCTGCTCCGGCCAGTTCCGGGACGGTGTGGCCGACGTGAGCGTATACAGCGAGAAGGGCAATCCGTTCACGGTCATTGCATCCGGGCGCATCGACGTCAGCGACGCCCGCGGCAGTGCGGTTCCGGTCCGGCCCGCCGGCGACCGGCACACGTTCGACACGGTCGCGGGTAGGACGTACAGGAGCGCGTGGGCCCAGAGTGAAAGATGTGGGTAATGACAAGTGCCCCGCGGAGGGCCCATGCGATGCCGTTCTGTCATCTTGTATCGCGAAAAGCCCCTGTTCGAGACGCGCAGGATGAACTCCGGCTACTTCTTCCAGATCGATTCAAGCTCATGGACCTCGAGACCCAGCAGCCTGGCCTTGCCGCCCTCGGCGAAGGCCTTGATGGCTGACACATCACCCCGCTTGTCGCGGCCGGACGTGCTGCAGACCGCGCCGTCGTTGCCGCCTGTCTCGATCATGGACCGGTCAACGATGACCCGCATGGAGACCTTTCCATCGACGGGCTTCATATCCGCTCCGTTGAGCTTCTGGCCGGCCATATCGTATGTCACCCGGTTGTCGGATCAGCGCAAAGCCTTCCTCCGGCGCATGGCCGGCCCGGAGGACCGCGGGCTGTCCTTTGTAGGGTTCGATCGTGAAGTAAGCCCAGAAGCTCACGGATCTGGCATCCGGGGCGATCTCCGCGTCGTATCTGCGAACGGGCTTGCCCGCGACCTCAAGCTCGAGGCCGCAAGGTTCCGCGCCCGTGTGAATCGGGACGATGAGGTATTTCTTCTGAATCGTCATCTGCCGGGTGTACGTGCCCCGCGTGGGGACCTTGGGCCTGGTGTCCGACTGGACGATCTGATCGACGTTCACGTGCCCCCAGTTGTCCTTGACACTGTCGACGATACGCAGCCGCGCCTTCCTGCCCTTGAGCTTCGTCACGTCAAAGGAGTTGGGCGACAACAGCTCATCGTTCATTCCCGAACAGGCCGCCACGGCCTTCGCGTCGACAAGCAGCTCCAGGCAGGTGCCCTTGTGGGCGCCGCCGCCAATGAGGAAGACGATGTAATCCCGCTCGATCGTGAACTCCGGCGAAGTCAGCGTGCCTGCGGCGCCGTCGCCGTGAAGGTAACTGTTCACCAGGCCCTTGCCCACAAAGCCGCTGACCGGATGCTGGTCGGGCAACGTGCCCTTCACCGGGCCGGCGCTGAAGGCCTCGCCCGTCGCCTGCCACGCACCATAATCGGGGCCCTCAAAATCGGCGATGAGAATATCCTGGCCCCCCCCGGCCGTGGACGAGACGGCCAGGAGAAATCCCAAGATGCAAATCACGCTGATGGCCTTACGCGTCTTCTTCAAATGCCGTCCTCACAGGAGACTGAAGAACAATCAACCCGGTACGGAGCAATGGCCGGCCGTCAAATCATGCTGCGAGCGATCCTGGCCGTCTCGCCATCAGCCTACACCACGCCGACGGAATCGTCCACCAACTCCCCTCGGCTACCCTCCATTACCGGGGCAGCGGAATCGCCTTGAGCGCGCAGCCCTCCTCCCGGTACTCGACAAAGAAGACCTCCTCCCCTGCGATCGTGGCCACCGTTTTGTACGGGACGATCACCTTCCGCTTGCCCTGGCTGGACCAGTATTCGATGGCATCGTCAGTGCCCGCGCGGCGGATCATGATCCCCTCCCCCGTATCCGTCACGGCCAGAGGTTCACACTCCCAGTCAGCATCAGGAATGGTGACGATTCCCCCCGTCTCCAGGGAAATCACGTCAAGATGCAGGTGTCCACTGAAGATCGTACAGAATCGGCCGCGGGGGCTGAGTCGGCAAGACACGGCAGGGCAAGCCGGGCGGGGCAATTCTCGCAGGATCTTCCCTTGCCCGTCCGCAAGCCCGAATACGCTCTCATACTTGTCATCGGCCGGCACGGTCTGGGCTCTTGGCCGGTGGGTCCATGCCAGCAACTTCGTCCCCGTGCGGTCGCTGGCCAGAACTACCATCTCGAGCAGGTCTTCCGGCTCGAAGTACCCCAGGAGGTTGTAGCGTTCCGAAGACTCACTACTCTCCCAGGCGGTGGAGAGTACCGGGGCATTCCCCACCCAGAGGAAGCATTTGCGATCATCCGAGATAATCCGGACCACGCCGAGTGTCTTGAGGTCAACAAGGCCGACCAAAGCCCTGTGCCCCCCCTGATCCTTATTGCGAAAGTAGGCCTCTCGCCCAACCTGCACCAGCACCGCCAGGTGCGTCCCGTCGGGGGAGAAACTCGCCTCCTCCGGGGCTATCCGAGGATCCTCCCTCCGCAACACCTGCCCAAGCACATCGGTCCGTTGGCCCGCCTGAAGATCCACCAGATAGCAGACCGCCGTCCTGGCCTTGCCCTCGGGCTGGCCCTCGCCCAGTTCCCCCCACACCACCGCCCATCGCCGATCCGCCGACACATCCACCCCGCGGGCTTCCAGATCATCGGGGAGTTTCCATTCCGTCCGCCCCGCCGGCCCGCTCGCCGGCACGCCCTGGCCAGCCTCCGGAACGCATCCCCACGCCCACGCGCACGCCCACACCCCCACACTGATCGCCGCCATCTTCAACCATCGCATGCCCGTCTCCTTCTCAGCCGCATCCCAACGGCCCCTCGCCCTGCCGCATCGAGGCCTCTCCCTATTCTACACCCCGCCACCCTCGAAAGTCCTTCCCACTCTCCCGCGAAAGTCCTTCCCACTCCCCCGAATCGGGGGACCCCGAATCGGGGGACGCCTCACCAATTTCGGGCACGCGGAAACACGCGGAATCGTGGCTATTGCCCGGCCGACGGGGCGGCGGGCTGGTGTATAATCCGTTCGGGGCCACGTGGCCCGGCGAGAGTCAGCCGCACGCCGGCCGGCAGCGGAATCGCCTTGGGGGCGCGGCCCTCCTCGCGGTACTCGACAAAGAAGACCTTGTCCCCTGCGATCGTGGCCACCGTTTTGTACGGGACGATCATCGCCACGCCCTTCTTCCTGCCGCCGATCTCTGGTCAACCCGCCCACCCAGCCGTACAATACTGCTGTGGCAAGCACGGGCAGCACGCACACGAAAGGATGGAGTTGATGAACAGGCCGAACTCTATCGGGTTGTTTACGATGCTGGCCTTGGCTCTCGTGGTGCCGTCGTGCGTGCCTGAAGCGAAGACCGGGCAAGAGGCAGGGCTGACGTTCAATTCCGACCTGCATCTCGATGTATTGTCATACGATGTAAGGGAGGGGTTTCGGTGGATCGGGGCTACGCCGGCCGTCAAACCGGTGGCCATCCCAAAGTCTGGGTGGGTGGTGGTGGACATCATGCCATTGTCTGGCGTGAGTCTGGCTGATGTGATAGAGACAGTGAAGAACCAGCCAATCACGGGCATAGCGTTGGCTGGCGCCTCAGATGCCGACCTTGCACAGTTGAGGGAATGTCGGAAGTTGAAGATGCTTTGCCTCGGTTTTGCGGAGATAACCGATGAAGGGTTAGTGTATCTGAAAGACTTGAGGGGTTTGCAGGTGCTCTACCTTGGTGATACCGGAATCAGCGACGCTGGGCTGGTCCACATCAAAGGACTGACGGGATTGGAGGTAATTGACCTTCACGAAACGGATCGCATCACCGATGCGGGGCTGTCGCATCTCAAGGGGTTGAAAAGGTTGCGAAAACTCAGCCTTGAGCGGACTTCTATCACTGACGTTGGGTTGGCCAGTATTCAAGAGTTGAAGGCATTGGAGGTTCTTGACCTTGAGCACACGAAGGTCAGCGACCCCGGCCTGGTCTACCTCAAAGATTTGAAGGGCCTGCGGGAATTGAACCTGGGGGAAACCAGGATCACCGATGCCGGGTTGGCCCCCCTCAAGGAACTGAAGAACTTGACGAAACTTGGTTTTGGCAATACCGAGATTGGCGACGCCGGCTTGGCCGGCCTGAAGGAATTGAAAGGATTGCGGGAGCTTACCCTTGATTCGACGCATATCACCGATGCCGGACTTGCGCACGTGCGGGAGTTGAAGGGGTTAC
>JAPLNA010000331.1:15367-16911 GCA_026693065.1 Planctomycetota bacterium | reverse complement strand
GGGGGTCACCGCCGCGGGGCTGGAGGAACTGCGAAAAGCCCTGCCGAACACGGAGATCGAACCTTGACGTTCTGTCCTGGCGTGCCGCCGAAATCGGGGGAGGTCTTACCAATCTCGGGGCCGGTAGAAACACGCGGAATCGTGGCTATTGCCCGGCCGACGGGGCGTCGGCCCGGGGTATAATCCGAGCAGGGCTGTCTAGCCCGGCGAAAGTCAGCCGCACGCCGGCCGGCGGCGGAAGGAGAATCGGGATGGGAAAGCGGACAGGTAGGGCCTGGAATTGCGCCGTCGCGACGGCGGCCTGGGTTCTCGTCGGCATGGGGGTAATGCAGAACGGGTGCGGGACAGAATCCGCGCAGGTCAGCACGGGCGGCGCGCACACGAAAGGATGGAGTTGATGAACCGGACGAACTCTATCGGGTTGTTTATGGTGCTGGCCTTGGCTCTTTTGGCGCCGTCGTGTACGCCGGAAGCGAAGACGGGGCAAGAGGGCGAGATGACGTTCGATTCCAAGTTGGCCCTTCGGGTGTGGGTTCTTGGTGAGGAGGAGGAGATTCCAGATTACATCGGCTCTACACCGGCCTCCAACCCATTGGCAATCCCGAAGTGCCGGTGGTGGGCCGTGGAGCCTTTGATGGGCGTGAGCGTGGCCGATGTGATAAACGAGGCGAAGGTTCAGCCTATCCGGGGCCTGAAGCTGACAGGAGCCAACGATATCTACCATCGCCCCGGTCTTTGTCCACCGTTTACAGATGCCGACCTTGCTCCGTTGAGCGGCTGGCCCAACTTGCAGGTGCTTAGCTCTTGTGGTGCCGAGATCACCGACGGCGGGCTGGTCCACCTTAAGGGCTTGAAGGAGTTGCGGTGGCTTGGCCTGGGATCTACCCAGATCACTGACGCCGGGCTGGTCCACCTTAAGGACTTGAAGGAGTTGCGGCAGCTTATTCTTGGGGGTACGAATATCACGGACGGCGGATTGGCCTACCTCAAGGAGTTGACGGGATTGCAGAGCGTTATCATTTGGCACACCCAGATAACCGACGCCGGGCTGGTTCACCTCAAGGATTTGAAGGCATTGCAGACGCTTAACCTCGGGGGCACGAATATCACCAACGCCGGATTGGCCGCTCTCAAGGAATCGGAGGGTTTGCGGGAGCTTAACCTTGACTCGACGCAGATCACCGACGCGGGGTTGGCCCACCTCAAGGGTTTGAAGGCGTTGAGGACACTTGAGCTCTCGTGTGATACAGGAATCACCGATGCTGGAGTGGCCTTCCTGAAGCAGTTGAAGGAGTTGCGAGAACTTTCTCTTATGCACGCCCGGATTACTGACGCGGGACTTGCCCACATCGAAGGTCTTAAGGCGTTGCAGGTTCTTCGCCTCGACGAAACGGAGACGACGGACGCCGGACTGGTTCACCTCGAGGAATTGACAGGGCTGCGGGTACTCTCCCTTGCAGAAACAAAGATCACTGATGCCGGATTGGTTCGCCTCAAAGAGTTGAAGGATTTGCGGTGCCTTTTTCTTGGGCACACAAAGATCA
>JAPLNA010000331.1:14653-15266 GCA_026693065.1 Planctomycetota bacterium | reverse complement strand
AGAGGCTCTTCATTCAGAACACGAGCACCACCGAGGCCGGAATAGCAGAACTCCAAGAGGCCCTGCCGAATACGGAAATCAGTAAATGACTTGCGGGCTGCCTCGATGCGGTAGAGTAGGAATCGTGGCCATTGCCCGGCCGACGGGGCGGCGGCCTGGGGTATAATCCGTGCAGGGCTGTCTAGCGCGGCGAAGTCAGCCCCACGCCGGCCAGCGGCGGAAGGAGAATCGGCATGGGAAAGCGGACAGGTAGGGCCTGGAATCGTGCCGTCGCGACGGCGGCCTGGGTTCTCGTCGGCATGGGGGTAATGCAGAATGGGTGCGGGACAGAATCCGCGCAGGTCAGCCCGGGGGCGCCCACGTCGAGAGACGCCCAGTCGAGCGGCCGCGAGACCCTTGCGCAACTCGACAGCCAGCGGCAGGAAGCCCTGGAGAAAGAGAAGAACCCCTCCATTCGCCTGTTCACGGATCCAAAGACCGCCGGAAAGGGCCTGCTTGTGACATGCACGAAGAACGTCAGTGCGACAGGCCCGCAGGCGGGCGTGGTGGACATCGCGGTGACCAATCTCCTGGAAGAAGAGGTATTCCTCGAGGTCACGGGTATGGACATCGT
>JAPLNA010000331.1:0-14619 GCA_026693065.1 Planctomycetota bacterium | reverse complement strand
CCCTGGAGATCAAGGAAGCAGGGCACGGCGCCGCGTGCGGCTACTATATGTCCCCGGAGAACGCGGGCCTGCTGAAGAGACTGGAAGCATGCCATTACCTCGACGGCAAGGCCATGCCTTGCGGATGCGTGATTGCGCAGATCGAATCGCGGTTGCCCAAGGACCTGAAGTTGAAAGAGTGGATTGGCGCCCGCGGCACGGTGGCCCTTTTCTTGAACGGCTTCTCTCGCAACTCCGGCAAGGCCTTCAGCGAGAGCATCTACCTGCCCATCGAGATCGTCAAATAAATAGGGACAGTCACCATTTTCCGATCACCGAAAATGGTGACTGTCCCTACTTTCGGGTTCTTGCCCGGCCGACGGGGCGGCGGGCTGGTGTATAATCCGTTCGGGGCCACGTGGCCCGGCGAGAGTCAGCCGCACACCGGCCGGCGACGGCAGGAGAGGAGGCATTGGAAAGTGGACAGGAAGGGCCTTCGGCCGATACAAAGCCCAGAACCTCACCCTGTGTGCTGGTGCAGCGACTTGGTATGCCGTGGAAAAGCGAAGGTCTTCAGCGGGTACATTGAGAAACTAGTGGACGAAGCGCTGATTAAGATTTCTAAGCAGTTGAGAGGGCGGTGATGGATGGCGGCAAGGCAAGCGGCAGTACCGATGAGTCTGAGAATTGGCTCCATTGTGGTGTATCTGCCACTGGAGAGGTGCTTTCCCCATGGCTGGGGGGGCGTTGAAGGAACGGAGATTAGTCGTGAACTGGTAGTTGGCCGGATATTCCAGGTGGTCTCCCTCCCGGAGCACGAGGGCCCTATGTGTGGCTACTGTGGTCTGCGGCCACTCGAAGGCGGGAACACCACTACCTGCTACGACGGGTTCTTCTTTGCACTTGAACAGATACCGAGCTGCCCAATTCCGACTGGGTTTGTGCATTTGCGGGAGATTGACATTCTCGACCTTCCATCCCTTGGCGGGGTCGGGTTGTATCTCAGCAATTCCCACCGGGCTGCGGAATACCCGGGCAATGCTGAGTCACTGCGGCTCAGGGGCATTGTGGCGAAGCGAGTATACCGCATCGCGGAAGTCCCGGTACCCGGGAAGGCGATCACGTTGGTCGGGATAGAGGGGGTGTACTATATGGGATTATTCAAGTGCACGAGCCATCCCTGAAGCAGGCTGTGCTTCCGAATCGGGGGCCCATAAGGATTTCGTGCAGGGGGGACGGCCCTTGCTGACGGGATGACGGCCTGGTGCGGAGCACACCACTGGTTGGGGGTCGGGGCGAGCGGACACAAGAGGCGCAGGCGAAAAAAACTGAAAATAATTCGGGGCGTTGCCCGGCAAGCAGTTACGAGGGCGATGGGGTGAATCGGGTGGGAAAAAGGTTGTGGATTTGCCCTTTAATATGAATGGCAGGATGCGCGCGGAGAACGGAGAGTAGCCGGTAGCCGGTCGTCAGTAACCAGTAATCAGTAATCAGTAACCAGGAACAGGTCACACAGGAGAGGAAACGTGAAGATGCCGAAACGGATTACGGGTTACGGATTACTGTTTACGACTCACGACTCACGACCCGGCCACCGGCCGGGGGAAGTGCCCGCGAGGTATCCGCGAGGTGTCTGCGAAGTGCCCGCCAAGTACCCCGAAACCGCCGGGCGCGGGAGGGTGGGAAAATGCAAGAGGCGGCCGGGGAGTGGATTACGAAATCGGGGGCTGGGACGATGCGATTTTTGGGGTACTTCGCGCGGACAAGGCTGGATACTTCCACCGGCCGGGGGTAGTATCCGGGGGTCGGGTGTATGGTTGGAAGTCATTTGCCAAAGACGGGGCGGCTGGTGAGCCCCGGGGAGATGCGAAGATGGAACTGGCGATTCATATCGGTTGGACCGTCGCGATCGTCGTCGTCGGGGCGGTGATCGGGATTGCGATGATTCTGGGGGCCTCGACGCTTTTGCCCCGGCTGATCGACCGGCTCACGCCGCAGATCGACGAGGAGAAGGAGATCGCCCGGGGCAACGCGGCCGTCGCGGAATACTTCGGGCGGGTGGTCGCCGCGTGCATCCTCGGCGTGAGCATCGTGGTGGCGGCGGCGGTAATGGCGGGCATTATCGCGATGGCCATGCCGGCCAAGTGAACCATGACAACCCGCGTCGCTGCGATCGCCGCGTTGGTCGTCGCCCTGTCGGGCGCCCGTGCCTGGGCGCGCGGGGGCGGCGGATGCCTGGAAGAAGGCACGCTCGTCCTCACCCCGCACGGGCCGGTGAGCATTGAACGGCTCGCCCCGGGCGACGTGGTACTGGCCCCCACCGGCCCCGCGGCCGTCCGCGGCGTGGTGAAAGTTCAGCCGACGGAATACGTCGAACTGCACCTGGGCGGCGGCGGGGTTCTTCGCGTGACGGATGAGCACCCGATCGCGACGGGCGTGGGACGGTTCCAGACGGCCTGCACGCTCTCGGCCGGTCAGACGGTGCTCACGTGGGATGGAACAAACTCCCGGGCCGAAGGAATTGCACTCGTCCGCCGCGTGCCGGCGAGGGCGGCGGCGTACAACCTGCTGGTGGGCGCGGGGGGGACATACGTCGCCAATGGGCTTGTGGTGCACAACAAGGGCTGCTTCCTGCCGGACACGCCGGTGCTGCGGGCGGACGGCGCCCGCGTGGCGATACGGGACGTGCGGCCGGGGGAGGAGTTGCTGAGTTTTCGGGCGGACGGCACAATCGTGGCCGCCCGGGTGCGGAACGTGCTGACGGCGGAAGTGGAGGAATACGTCGTCGTGACGACCGACCGGGTGACGCTGCGGGTGACGGCGGACCACCCCTTCTACGTCGGAGGCGGGACGTTCCGGACGCTGGGTTCGCTGGCGATCGGCGAGCGGGTGTACGCCCACGACGGGGGGCGCGGGCTTACGAGCCAGCGGATCCTGGGCATGCAGACCGTGCGGGCGCCAACGACGGTGTACAACCTTCAGACGGATGAGCCCAATACGTTCTTCGCCGACGGGCTGGCGGTGCACAACAAGGGCGGCGGGGGCGGAGGCGGCGGGCACGGGGGCGGGTTCGGCGGAGGCGGGTTCCACAGCAGCGGCGGATCGCATGGCGGAGGCGGCAGCTTCAGCGATTGCTGCACCGGGATCATTATCCTGATCGTCGTCCTGGTGGTGATCACCAAGATCATCCCGCTGTTCACCGGAAAATCGAAGAAGGAGCAGGACCTGGACTACGTCTACCCCCCGTCGGCGGTGGCGGGCAAGGCGGGCAAGACGCTCAAGCTGCTGGAGTTTATCGCGCGGACGGACACGGACTTCACGCCCAAAACGCTGGCCGATCAGGCCGAGGGAGTGTTCCGGAAATTGCAGGAATGCTGGGAGGCCCGCGAGTACGGCCCGATGCAGCCGCTGATGATGCCGGACCTGTACGCGGCCCATCTGGAGCAGATCGAGGGGCTGAAGCGTCAGCACGAGATCGACCACATCGCGGGGCTGGAGGTCAAGCGGGTGGACGTCGTGAACGTGCGGTACACGCACGCGAAGGACCAGCGTGAGTTTACCGCGTTGATCACCGCCAGCGCGCGGGACTATTACACGGACGACCGGACGGGGGCGTTCTTGCGCGGGGACAGCCGCCCGGCGACGTTCCAGGAATTTTGGACGTTCCAGAGGCAGGGCCAGGGGTGGCTGCTGCGGGAGATCGAGCAGAGCCGCGAGAGCGACGCGTTGAAGGAGGAGAACTTCTTCGAGCCCTTCACCGACCACGGGGTGGAGCAGGTGTACGGCGAGGAAGCGGGCCAGGCCGGGCCCGTGGGCCCGTGGCTGGAGAAGGCGACGGCGACGAAGGCGTTGAAGATCGAACGGCTGCTGAATTTCCTGGTGGCCACCGACACGATGTGGAACCGCCAGGGGATGCTGGAGCGGGCGCGAGAGGTGTTCACGAAGGTGTATCTGGCCCAGGAGGCCGGCGACCCGGCGGGCGTTCCGGCGGCGGACCTGTTCCCCGAGGTGGCCGAGAACCTGCGGGCCACCCTCGCCCAGCGGCGATCCGACGGGGTGAGCGTGGAATATCGCAACCTGTGCGTGCGGAAGGTGGAGCTGATCCTCGTGCGGAACTACGCCGACAACAACCAGGACGAATACACCGTGCGGATCAGCGCGCACGCGTTGTGGGTGGTGCGGTCGCGGACGGGCGTGCAGAAGATGGACGAGGACGTCGCCCCGTTCGAGGAATACTGGACGTTCGGGCGGCTGGACAGGGCGTGGAAGCTCAAGGAAGTTCTCCCCCCGGCCTCGGGGCAGAAGGCGATGGCGGCGGAGAATCTCGACGAAGACTCCACCCCCGCCCAGTTGCAGTGGTACTACCGCCAGAGCCGGGCGGTCTGAGGGGGTTTGCCGGCGGGGCGGGGAATCGAAGGAAATTTGCAAATATTGCCTGCCAACCGTATTGACACACCGATGGTTATGATAGAATGTGTGGCCGTATTGTTGAGAGTGCGTTGGCCCGTGACGATCACCGCCGGGGAATCGGCGCCGTGTGATCGAGGAAAGGAGTGTTGAGTATGCGTGAGACTATTGTCAGTCAGCGTGACTCTTCCCTGCCCAAACCATCTGAAGAACATGGCTTCATTGGCTTTCACCTGCTGGCCAATTACACCGGCTGCAATCCCCAGGCGCTGACCGACCTGAACGGTCTTCGCAAAGCCCTGGCCAGCGCCGCCCGGGCCTCCGGCGCGACCGTCCTGACGACCTCCGAACACGTTTTCGACACGGATGGCTTCTCGCAGGTTCTCCTGCTGAGCGAAAGCCATGCGAGCATTCACACCTACCCCGAAGTCTGCTCCTGCTTCCTCGACCTGTTCACCTGCGGCACCTCCTGCCGTCCGGAGAAGTTCGAGGAGATCATGCGTGACTACCTCCAGCCCACGGGCGTGGCCCGGCAGGTGGTGGTCCGCGACGAGGGCATGGCGATGGAACCTTCCGCGGGCGAGTACCAGTCCGTGGCGGAATCCTACTCGGCCGGCCCCTCGCTGGACCCGACCGCCTGAGGCCCCGGTCCGCGGACGGCGTTCCGCCAGACGGGTCAGACGTTTCCCTTGTGGATAAACCCCCGCGTTCTTTCGCGCGCCCGTTACCGGGCGATGCCCAGGAACTTCACCACCAGCAACGTGAGCATCACGACCACGTAGACCAGCAGGGCCCACAGCGTGATACGGACTTTTCGTGTCATTGGGATGCGGGGCATGGCGCAATGTCCTCAGGGCCTGACGCGCGTCGTCACGCCCTTCATGATGTCGCTGTAGAGCACCACGCCCAACAGGTGGTCGGTAGGGTCGACGACCGGGAGCATGCGGAAGTGGTAGCGGACGAACAGCTCGGCCAGGTCGTCCTTGAGGTCGTCCAGTTCGGCCGAGACGACCGGTGCGGTCATGATCTCGCCGAGGGTGGCCTCCGGGCCGGCCATCACCAGGTCGCGAAGGTCCACCACCCCTTGCAACACGTTGTCGGCGGCGGCGACGTACACGTAGGAGACCAGGTCCTGGTCCAGCTTGCTCCCGCGGACCCGGGCCAGGGCGTCGGCGACCTTGGTTTCCTTGGGCATGGCCAGGAATTGCGTGCCCATCAGCACGCCGGCCTGGGCCTCGTGCTCCGAAAGGATCGCCATCGTGCGGTCGGCCATCTCCTTGGGCAGGAGGCTCACCAGATCGTTGCGGTCGTCCAGAGGCAGGACGCTGAACAGGTCCGCCAACTGGGCCACCGACATCTCCGACAGAATGGCGCGGGCGCGTTCCTTGTGCAGGGGGGCCACGAGCTGACGCTGAGCGCGGGGCTCGGCGTCCAGGAGGGTTTCGGCGGCCTTCTCGCTGTCCAGGGCGGAGAACACCGCCTGCTGCTCCTCGCCGGAGAGCTCCTCCAACGCGTCGGCGAGGTCTTCGGGGGGCAGTTCCTGGATCTGCTTTCGCGTGACCGACAGGCTGACCTTGTCGGAGGCGACGGCGTCCTCGATCGAAAGCGGCTGGACGTACTTCCAGGAGATCAGGCGGTCCTTCACCAGGTGCAGCCACCCCAGCCCCCACTTGCGCAGGAAGCCGTTGAAGGACACGTCGACGTGGATCAGGATCATCCGCCCCTTGCTCTCGAGCAGGTGGACGTCGTTGACGGTTTCGATGCGGCGCCCGTCCATGTCGAGGATGTCCCGCCCCATCAGGTGCTCTTCCAGCAGCAGCCACCCGGGCTGGTCCTGGAACGGCGGGTACTGCTCGCCGTCGGGGGGCGGCTGGACGAAGATCGCCCCCTTCTCGATGCGGACGACGCGGTCCCACGGGATCAGTTCGGTCGGGCGTCCCCACCCGTGGTTGAGGAAGATGCCCACGGCCTCGGGGTACGGCTCGGCGATCCGGAAGACCAGGTCCGACAGCTTGCCCAGGCGGAAGTCCCGCCGGGTCTCGCACACGCGGCAGCCCAGAAGCTCCGAGAAGAACAGGACGCGATAGTCCTTCTCGTTGGGGCCCGGCTTGACGTTGGGGGGAAGATTGGTCGTCATGGTCTCACCTACCGGCGAACTGGAACAGCCCGGGGAACAGTTCCGACAACGCGAACACGCACGACATGCCGATCACGAACGCGATGATCGACCCGTTGGCGATATTCTGCCAGCGGGTGTTGACGTGCTGGCCCATCAGGCCCTTGTCGTTGAGCATCAGCAGCAGGAACACCAGCGTGCAGGGCAGGAGCGTGACGGCCACCACCTGCACGATGATCGTGATGTGGTCTTCGACGCGGGTATTGGCCACGAGGCTGACGGCCCCGGCGGAGAACAGCATCAGCAGATACGCCACGTAGAACCACGGGGCCTCGCGGACGCTCTTGTTGAGCGAGTGCGCCCACCCGAACACCTCGCCCAGCGACCAACTGGTCGCCAGCGAGATGCACAGCGCCCCCAACAGCCCGGCGTCGAAAAGCCCGATGGCGAAAAACACCCGCGCCCACGGGCCCCACGGGCCCGACATGGCGTTGGGCATTTCCCTGGCGGCCTCGGCGGCCGACTCGATCCGGATGGGCCCCTGCGGATGGAAGTAGAACACCGCCGCCGCCGTGATCACGATGAACGCCCCGACCGCGCACGTCAGCAGGGCGCCGAACAGCGTGTCGATCTTGCCGAAGGCCACATCCTTGATGTCCATCCCCTTGTCCACCACCGCCGACTGCTGGAAGTAGATCTGCCACGGGGTCACCGTCGTGCCGATGTTGGCCATCACCAGCGTGACCAGCCCGCCGCCCACGAGCATCCCCTGGCCCCCCCACTCGGGCCAGACGAACCCGCGCCCCACCGCCGCCCACCCGTCGGCCACGTTGCCCGTCTTCATCGCCCAGATCGCCGCGGGAATGTAGATCATGTTGAACAGACAGAACACCAGCGTGATCCGCTCGAACGTCCAGTATTTGCCGCTGACCACGATCCCCATCAGCAGCAGCGAGACGGCCAGGATCGTCACCCACTCGGGGATCAGGAACAGCTTCATGGCCTGCGTCATGCCGATGTACTCGGTCACCAGCGTCAGCCAGTTGATCAGCACGAGCACGAACACCGTGAACCACCCCCAGAACGGGCCGAAACTGTCGAACACCGCCTCGGCGTGCCCCCGCTTGGTCACCGCCCCCAGGCGCACCGTCATCTCCTGCACGTAGTAGACCATCGGCACGAGGATGAGGAACACCCACAGCAGGGAGAACCCCGTCTTGGCGCCGGTCTGGGTATAGGTGGAGATGCCGCCGGCGTCGTTGTCGGCGACCATGGTGATAATGCCCGGGCCCAGCACGGCCAGAAGCACAGCCCACCGGCGTTTGAGCCGGCCCATGCGGTGAATGGCTTTGCTGATCCAATACATGGCCGCCTGCCTCAGGTAGAATGCCCCTTTGTAGCACGCCCCCGCGCCCCGGTCAACGCCGCAGCCGGTCGCCCGCAAGATTAAATCGCCGGTCCCGCCCCGGTCACACCTTTTTTCGCAGCCACAGCCATCCCACCACCGCCACCGACGCCGCCCCCGCGGCCATGATCGCCCAGAAGGGCCCCAAGTGCCCCTGCTGCGGAACCGGCAATTGCACGTTCATCGAGAACACGCTCACCACCAGAGTCGGCAGCATCAACGCGATCATCACGATGTTCAGCGTCTTCATCAGCACGTTCAGGTTGTTGCTCACGATCGACGCCCGGGCGTCCATCAGACCCGAGAGCACCTGCGAGTAAATCGACGCCTGCTCGTAACATTGGCTGTTCTCGATGATGATGTCGTCCAGCAGCTCGACGTCCTCGATCGTGAACCCCAGGCGAGGCGCGCTGGCCTTGAGCTTGTCGATCACCTTCCCGTTCGTGTTGATCGCGTTGAGGTAATAGACCAGGCTCTTCTCCAGCGTGAAGAGGTTCAGCAGGTGCTTGTTCTCCATCGCGGTGTTAACTTCCTGTTCCAGGTCCGCCGAGATCGCGTTGATCACCTTCAGGTGTTCCTCGAAGTGAAAAATCGCCCGGAACACCAGCTTGAGCACCAGTTCCGGCAGCGACTGCAGCCGCAGGAACCGCTTGCCCTCGAACAGCGGGGCGTCCTCGGCCATCACGATCACCAGCCGGTCCTTGAACAGGAACAGGCCCGTCGAAGCCACCTTGAAGAGGAAGTTGTCTTGCGAGGAGTAGTTCCGGGGGCGTTTGAAGATGATGGCCGCGTGATCGGGCTCGAACTCGATTCGCCCCAACTCGTCGGCGTCCAGCGAACTGGCCAGCGTGTGCTCGTCCAGCCGCATCGTCTCGACGAGAAACTTCCGCTCCGTCTCGTCGGGGGCGACGTATATCCACACCGGCCCCTCGCCGTTCTCGACGACCCTGCCGTCCTGGATTTGCAGTCGTCTCAGCATCGCGTCTCTCCCGCCGCCGGCGGGTTCCCCTGCGGGGCCATCCGTGCCGCCGACAATACCGGCGGGCATTCTACGCCCCCGCGCCGGCGTTGGCAACCACCCTTTGATCTTACCATGGGCCTGCCTATACTTCTGTAAAGGCGGGCCGTCGCAGGTCCGCGTGGCAAGACCTGTCTAACGAAAAGGATACGACCATGTTCATCGACTTCGTCGCTCTCCTGCTGCTGAATATGACCGCCGGGCTCGTCGTCCTGGGCTGGTTCCTCCTTCGCGGGCTGACCAGCGAGGACAACAAGGCCTGGGCGCCCGCCTTCGCCGCCCCCGGCCTGGTCGCCCTGGTCTTCGGCGGCGTCATGGCGACCACCTGGCCGCTGCCCGGCGTGTTCAACATCGCCTTCGGGGAAATGTCGGTGATGTTCGGCGTGACGTACCTGGCCGCCGCCTGGGCCCTGGCCAAGGGATGGTGCCTCCGACCCGTCGCCATCCTCGCCCTCGTCGCCGGCGCCTACGCCATCCTCGTCGGCGAGCAGATCATCAGGTTGAAACTGACCATGGCCCCGATACCCTCGGGGATCGGCTTCATCCTCACCGGCGCCGCCGGCGCCCTCCTGGGCCTGGTGCTCTGCCTCAAGAAAGCCCCGATCGTCCGCCTCGGCGCCGCCGCCGTGGTCCTCGTCGCCGCGGCCATGTGGGGTTACACCACCTGCGCCGCCATCCGCGGGCACCTGGCCAGCCACGACTTCCAGAGCTACAAGCCCGCCCTCATGAAGCAGGCCGACGCCGAGAAAACCGCCACCCAGCCCGCACCCCGCGCCACCACCGTCCCCGCCGCGCCCGCTGAGTAACCCGACCGGGAATCCCCCGTCAACCGCAGGCCCGCTGACCACAACAACAACATCCCCCCGCCGTGCGGGGGGCTTGGCGCCACAGGCCCACGTTGACAAGCCCCCAGCACCGCTGGGGGATTCTTCTCCCGGCGTCAACCGCAGGCCCGCCGATCCTCGACACGGCATCCCCCGTCAACCGCAGGCCCGCTGACCACAACAACAACATCCCCCCGCCGTGCGGGGGGCTTGGCGCCACAGGCCCACGTTGACAAGCCCCCAGCACCGCTGGGGGATTCCCCCGCGGTCAACGAGGGCCTTCTCATCGCCGAAACAGCATCCCCCCGCAATGCGGGGGGCTTGCGTCGCCGGAACACCGGTCCCCGGCATGATCGAACGATCACGAGTCCTTCGGCCGCCGTTGGTCCTGGTTCTCGACGTAGCGAATCGCCGCGGTCAGGGCCGCCGGGGAGGTCAACAACCGCTTACTTCCGTCTTTCGTCCACCAACGTTCTCTTGCCCCGGATGCCGGATGGAGATTCAGGGCTTTGGTCGCCCGGGCTTTCATCACGCCCATCACTTTCCCTGGACTCGAATCGCTCGCCGTTACCACGACGTGAACGTGATTGGACCGGACTTCCATGGCACGGATCGTCCACCCGAATTCCTCGCAGGCCGCCCGCATCGCCTCCTCCGCGATCGTGCGTGACGGCGGGTCCAGAATCGCCGGCGGCTCTTTCATCAACTCGCGGGCCTGGGCCTCGAGGGCGGGATTGGGCGGTTCCACGACATCACCATGCACGCGATGCTCGTCGATCCATCCGCGGGCGTCGCCGGGCAACCAGGTGCCGTACGTCGTCCACGTGAGGAAATACCCCAACACGTCGGCCATGTCGTCGCCTCCGAATCATTCGACCATGGATACAAGCCCCCAGCACCGCTAGGGGATTCCCCCGCGGTCAACGAGGGCCTTGCCATCGCCGAAACAGCATCCCCCCGCGGTGCGGGGGGCTTGTCGCCCGGCGATTCTACCGGCCTGTGCGGGAAGGAACAATCGATGGCATTGAGTGGGCGTTCGGGAGGCGGGCGGGCTATGATGGTGGGCCGTATGAACTCGCCCCTGGCCCGTATTGTCCTCGCAAAACCCCTGACGGTCCGACGGATCGTGCAGGTGGGGTTTGTCTTGTTCTTCGTGCTGGTGGGCTGGCAGTTCCACCGGTTCGTGGTGTCCCTGTCGGCCGCCCATGCCGACGACGTCGCCGCCAGACCCCCGGCCGCCGAAGCATTTCTGCCCATCAGCTCGCTCATGAGTCTCACCTGCCTGCTCAAGGGCGGCGGGGCCAATCATGTGCGTCCGGCCGGGTTGGTCATCTTCTCCCTGACGCTGACGCTGTCGCTGGTCCTGCGGCGGGGGTTTTGCAGTTGGGCCTGCCCGATCGGCACGATCTCCGAGTACGCCCACACCCTCGGGCGCAGTCTGTTCGGGCGCAACTACGCCCTGCCGGCCTGGCTGGACACCCCCCTGCGTGGGATCAAGTATCTCCTACTGGCCTTCTTCCTCGGCTTCATCCTCCGCACGCCGGCGGACTCCCTGGCCGGGTTCATCCACGAACCCTACAACCGCATCGCCGACGTGAAGATGTACGCCTTCTTCGCCGACCCTTCGCGGGTGACGATCCTCGTCCTGGCCGTCCTGCTGGGGCTCTCGGTGCTGGTGAAGAACTTCTGGTGCCGCTACCTCTGCCCGTACGGCGCCTTGGCGGGGCTGTTGTCGATGCTTTCCCCGGCCGCCATCCGCCGCAATGCCGGGGTGTGCACCTCCTGTGGGCGATGCACCCGCGCCTGCCCCAACCGTCTGCCCGTGGCGACCGAACGCTGCATCCGCTCGGCGGAGTGTACCGCCTGCTACACGTGCGTTTCGGCCTGCCCGGCGCGGGGGGCGCTGGCGATGACGCTGGGCACGGCCCGGCGTCGCCTGCTCCTGGGGGCCTTCCTGTACGGCCTGCTGACGGTCGGGGCCTTCCTGCTGGTCAGCCAATCCGCCCGCGCCCTGAACTACTGGCAAAGCGACACCCCGCCGGAGCAGTATCAGTACCTGAACGCCCACATGGCCGAGATCTCCCACCCCACCGCCTACTCCCCCCGCCCCCAAGCCAACCACACGCCCCCGGAATAGCGAGGGCAGAACCTACGCCACCTGGCGACCGGTGGTCGTGGGCGAGGCTGCGGGCAGGACGGGCTCGGGGGAGGCGGGCGGGATGGTGACGACGCTGTTGGCGCCCAGCGGGCCAAAGTCCAGCCCGTTGGCGGCGAAGTCCAGGTAGGCCTCGCCGTCGGCCTGGTACTGGAACTGATGATCGCCGGGCGGAAGCCGCAGGGCGGCCACCCAGTACCCATCGCGGGTACGGGTCATGGAGAGCGGTTCTCGGCCCCAGCCGTTGAAGTCGCCCACGAGCTGGACTTGATGAGCGTTGGGGCGGTAGAAGCGGAACGTCACGCAGTTGGCTTGTCTGGTTACCATGGTCGGGTCCGTCCTTTTCCTTTGCACAATTCTTCGCCGGCCGAAGGCCTGGAACAATCGGGAGATGGCCTGTTTCAATCGTCCGATAACATCCTAGCGCGTGTAGGGAAAACGCCCCATAAGACGAGGCCCCGTTTGTAGAGAACAGCTTTGGGGCCCAGGTGTTGCGCCGCGCGGAATCCTGCGCCGCCCGCGCGCCGGAGTGTCACAACTGCTCCGGAGGCCGCGGAAACTTACCGGCTGATCACGAAGATCGCCAGGTCCGCGTTGAGGTTGGGTTCGTCGGCGATTTCCCGCCAGCCGTCTTCGGTATCGAACGCCACCAGCCGGTGCACGCGGACGCCCTTGCGGGCGCAGAAGTCCTCGAAGTCGGCGATGGTGAGGACGCGGATGTTGGGGGTGTCGTACCACTTGTGGCTGAGCAGGCCGGGGGCCTCGGGCGCCCGCCCCCGCTCGGCGAGCATCCGCCGGAGTTTGTGGTAGGCGAAGTTCGGGAAGCTCACGATGCACCGCCGCCCGACGCGGAGCATCTCGTCGACCAGGGCCTCGACTTCCTTGACGGTCTGGAGGGTCTGGGAGAGCACCACGACGTCGAACTGGCCATCCCCGAAGAGGCGAAGCCCCTCGTTCAGGTCGGCGTGGACGACGGGCAGGCCCTTGCCCACGCAGGCGACGATCGCGTCCTGGTCAATGTCCACTCCGACGATCTCGGTGCACCCGTGGGCGTGAAGGGCCAGCATGAGCGCGCCCGTGCCGCAGCCCAAGTCCATGACGCTCTCGCCGGGGGCGATGAGCCCGATCATCCGCTCGTAGTCGATGCGGTGCGGGTGATTGGGGTGGAAGATGCTCGTGGGGCTGTGCTCCGCGTCGGGGGCGTCGCCCACCCACTGCCCCGCCAAGTGGGCCAGGAACCCCGCCACCAGCGCCCCGTAGCGAGGCAGGCTGTCTTCCAGGAGGAAGGCGTCGTGCCCGGCCTCGCTGGTGACGTTGCAGTAGCTGACGGGCTTGTTGTTGGTGGCGATCAGGGCGTCCACGATCCGCCGCGAGTCGCCCGGGGAGAACAGCCAATCGCTGGTGTAGCTGATCACCAGCCATTCCGTTCCGCCGGCCTTCAGGGCGTCGATCAACTGCTCCCGGGTCGAGCCCAGGTCGAACAGGTCCATCGAACAGCCAGTCGCTGGTGTAGCTGACGACCAGCCATTCCGTGCCCCCGGCCTTCAGGGCGTCGATCAACTCCTCCCGGGTCGAGCCCAGATCGAACAAGTCCATCGCCATTGACAGAGCCATGTAGCTGTTGGCGTCGAACTTGGCGTCCAGGGCCTGCGGGGACAGATAGGAGATGTGTCCGATCATCCGCGCGATGGCCAGCCCCACGCCGGGCACGGCGTCCTGCTCGTAGTACCGCCCGCCGTAGAAATTCGGGTCTTGCAGGATGGCGTTTCGCCCGACGATGTCGAAGGCCAGGGCCTGGCTCGACAGCCGCGGGCTCGTCGCCAGCGGGATCAGCCCCTTGACGCGCCCGGGGTGCTTGGCGCCCCACCAGAGGGCCTGGTGCCCCCCCATCGATCCGCCCACGACCGCCAACAGCCGGGCGATGCCCAGGTGATCGATCAGCCGCACCTGCAGGGCCACCATGTCGCCCACGGTGACCGTGGGGAAATCCGCCCCGTAAGGCCTGCCGGTGGCGGGGTTGGTCTCGCTGGGCCCCGTCGTGCCGCGGCAACCGCCCAGGATGTTCGGGCAGATCACGAAGTATCGGTCGGTATCGATGGCCCTGCCGGGCCCGACGGCGATGTCCCACCAGCCCGGATCGTCCTGGTCGTCGTGGGCGGCCACGTGGGAGTCCCCGCTGATGGCGTGGCAGATCAGCACGGCGTTGTCCCGCCGGGCGTTCAACCGCCCGTACGTCTCATACGCCACCGTCGTCCGCGCCAGTTCGCCGCCCAACTCCAGCGCCAACGGCTCGTCAAACGTCACCGTCTTGACATGCCGCAACGGCCGGGCCGTCCGAACGTCGTCGCTGCTGGCGAAATCCTGCGTCTTCTTCTGTGCGTCCATCGGGGTGATTCTATCGCTCCGCGCCGGCCATTTCCAGCCCCGGGGGTCTTCTGGTTGGGGGGCGTTGGGAGAACCACGAAGAACACAAAGCACACGAAGGACACAAAGGAAAGAAAGAGCGGAAGGAAGAAGAGAAAGACCGGAGGCAAACATTTCTTTGTTTCTTGCTTCCTGCCTTCTTCTCTCTCGTCTGTTCTTTGTGTCCTTCGTGTGCTTTGTGATCTTCGTGGTTCCCGTAACCGCCCAAAGGGCGTTACGCCTGCGAGGCCTTCAGGGCTTGGTCCAGGTCGGCGGTGACATCCGCCACGTCCTCGATGCCGACGCTCAGGC
>JAPLNA010000330.1 GCA_026693065.1 Planctomycetota bacterium | reverse complement strand
GCTGCCCAGCGGGGCCGAGATCGAGCTTGTGGCTCTATCGCGTTATCCGGATAGGAACCAACCGTTCTGGCGGCCCGACGGCGCGCGGTTAGATGAACCGCCATTCGACACGACCGTTTTGGACGTCACCAGCGTCAACGATCCCACGAGACAGAAGATCGAACTCGTGTTCCGCGTAAGCGGCAAGGCACCCGAGCCGGGCTACGAAAGCCAGATCTGGCGCACCGACGGCGGCGGGCATTGGTGGGCGGGGCGACGCTCAAAGGCCGGCCAGTTCCTTCCGGACCTGAAGATCATGGGTATCAGCGTGCCGGCCGACATGCAGACGCTGAGCCTAGACCTGCGTGCCGCTGCTGGGCCATGGCAGTCCGAAACCAGCGACGGCCTCCAGGCCAAGGGGCGACTGAGCGCGGCCAAGGATGCTCCCAATTACACCGAGCAGTCGGCCCTGATCACCGCTCGCGTTGACACGGAGAAGGAAGACACACAGGTCGTGGCGATAGACAGGGACGGCATTCGACACGTTAGCAGACCGGTTGATACACGCGGCACGGACGATGTCGCCGAAGCTGACTTCGTGTTCCCAAGGCTCACTCCCGCCAACATCAAGTCATTCACTCTCGAAACCAGGCCGTATGAGATGATCCATCTCAAGGACATTTCGCTGGTGCCGGGCCGGTACGCAGACGCGGAAGTGACTTCGGGCCCGCCGCAGTCCCAGCCTTCGGCTACCCGGATACCGGCCCTGATCGGGCAGTTGGGCAGCCCGTCGGCGAAGGAGCGGGAGGAGGCACAGAAGGCGCTGGTGGAGATCGGCGAGCCGGCGCTGGAGGCGCTCAAGGCCGCTGCGGCGGACAAGGACGTGGAGCGGGCGGCCCGGGCGAAGCAGGCGATCGAGACAATACACGACGAGATGAGACTGGACGCGATCCTGGCGGACGTGGGCAGCGTCCACGTGGATCTCCAATACTACGCCTCCAACACGGCTGGGAGCCCATACTGGCGCCTGACTTTCGTCAGCAACAGTGGCCCACCATACGTTGGCCCCGGTTCGGGCCCTTGGAAGGTGGCGCGCATGCCGGCGGAGCAGTTGACGCGTCTGCTCAAGCACTTGAGGGCGGCCGGGTTCTTCCAGCGTGCCGTCGGGTGGGAGGCATTAGACATCTCCTCCCGTCAGCCCTGTTATGTCATCCGTGTCATGCACGGGCAGAGTCAGTATTACGAATCCCTCGGTTGGGGCCTGCCCATGCTGCAGCGGTTGGAGGCCCTACGGAAGCACCTCGATGGCGACCCCGCCAACGCGATGGATAAGCTGTTGACCGCCTTGGAACCCAAACGTCATGAGTGGTCGCCTCCCGCCCGTTCGACCCCCTCGGGGCCAACCACCCAGCCGGCGGCGGGGCGGATCCCGGCCCTGATCGGGCAGTTGGGCAGCGCGTCGGCCAAGGAGCGGGAGGAGGCCCAGATGGCGCTGGTGGAGATCGGCCCGGAGGCGGTGAAGCCTTTGCGGAAGGTGGCGGCCGGGGCGGATGTCGAGGCGGCCCTTCGGGCGAAGGCGGCGCTGACGGGCATTGGCCGAAAGGCCATTGGACAACCGTATGATGCGTGGGCGGCCTACACGGCCGCCACCGATTTCCTGCTGAAGAATGGCTCGAGGGTAGAGGCGGCCGATCGGTTCATGACGGTCGCTGAGATGGAACCTGACGACAGGAACGCTTGGTGCCGTGAGATGTCCGCTGAGTTGGGCCCGATGCTGGAGCAGATGGCCCGGGAAGATGCGGCGTTCCGCGAGTCGCCGGACGCAAAGGGCCTGAGGGGGCGCCAACGCCTGGACTACCTGGTCTTCAAGCTGCGGGATGTGGCGGAGCGAGAATTGATGGAACCAGGGCGATGTCAGGTGCTCTTCTCGAAAAGGGACAATGCCGCATGGGCCCTGCGCACGCTGGGGAAAGAGGCCGTTCCCACCCTTATCGAGCTGTTGGATGACCGCCGGCCCACGCGTTCCTCCGGCGGGGCTCTGAACGGCGGCTACGTCTTGCGTTACGCCGACGTGTCGCTGCAGATTCTGGAGGCCATTGCTGCCCGCAATTTCGATCGCCAGAGCAGCGGGCGGGGAACTTGTCTGACCAATCCCGGCGACAAGGCCCAGGCGATGATTCGTGAGGTCAAGGACTGGTGGCAGCGGAACAAGGACAAGGCCGAATCGCAGTGGGTTCGCGAGGCTCTCGCCGAGAACGGTATCGGGGCCATGTGGGACAGCCTCCAGTGGGCCGAGCGGCTGATCGAATTGGAGGGCCCGGCCTGCGCGGATTTCTTCCGCGAGCGGATGAAGGCCGAGCCTGGCAACGATCATATTCCCAGGTTCCTGCGAGAAGCCCTCGCCTCGCCCCCTTCGACGGGCTCCGGGCAGTCGGGTTCTCCGCAGACCCAACCCGCGGCTGCGCAGGTCCCGGCCCTGATCGAGCAGTTGGGCAGCGCGTCGGCGAAGGAGCGGGAGGAGGCCCAGAAGGCGCTGGTGGAGATCGGTGAGCCGGGGCTGGAGGCGCTCAAAGCGGCCGCGGAGGACAAGGATGCCGAGCGGGCCATGCGGGCGAAACAGGCGGCCGCCGAAATCACGGAGAGGATGCGACCGGCCAGTCGGGTGGGCCTCTTCCTGATGGATGTACCGATTGGGGTCGAGGATGCCGAAAGGGCTCCTCTGGCCAAACTGAGGCTGGCGAAGGCCCCCATTCTTTGCGCCGAGGATATCGCCGAGTACGGTTGGGACAACCATGTAATCTACCTGACAGCGGCAGGACTTAGGCGCCTGCCCGACATGCGGCAGGGGAGTCTTCCCTTCGTCATGGTTGCTGACGGCCAGCGGTGCTACCTTGGCCAGTTCTATTCACCGCTCTCCTCCTATCCGGCTTCCGTTCCAACGATTGCCCTGGAACTGGGGGCACCCAGGAATCCGATCCGGATTCACATCCCCATCGCCGGCGCCAATGACCCGCGCGGCGATCCCCGCATCCAAAAAGCCCTGCGCGAACTGGGCAAACTGAAGTCACCCGCCACGAATCCCGCCACCCAGCCGGCGGCGGGGCGGATCCCGGCCCTGATCGGGCAGTTGGCCAGCGCGTCGGCCAAGGAGCGGGAGGAGGCTCAGAAGGCTCTGGTGGAGATCGGCCCGGAGGCCGTGGCGCCACTGAAGGCCGCCACGCAAGACAAGGATCTGGAGAGATCGGGTCGGGCTGTTACCGCCCTGCGAGAGATGGAGGATTCCCTCTGGTCTACGGCATGGTGCAGGGCACCCGGCGCCGGTGCGCGCGATCGCATCAAACTGTCCCTTTTGCCGGAAGATCAACGACAGGAAGAGGGGCGTTGGGCGATCCTGGCCGAGACGACAAAGCAGTCTGTCGAGAAGCTGGCGGAAGATACCAGTCTCCCCCTCGGCGCGCAAACGGACCCGCCAATTGATCCCCTCGAGCTCACGTTAGCCAATTTCCGCGTCCAGAAGCTCGTCGGAAGGGCTCGCCGCTCGGAGCAGGTTCGCCGGGAGGTGGTTGCCGCGGCCTTGAGTATCATCCGCGAATACGTCGGCCGGCCCGATCCCTCCCAGGTTCTTGGCCGAGATTCTTTCACCAAGGGCTGGCGATCGGGCTACGATTGCCTCCTGGCGGTCTTGACGCTGACGGATGAGAAAGGGGACGGGCTTCAGGCCGCGATGAACGCTTTTGCCCGACATCAGGCGGAGATCGGCCGTCCCCTGGACAAGGTAACGCCTCAATACGGCCGCTGGCCTGTGGGTGGTTACGGGCACAACGAGTACTTCTTTATGTATCTCGACCAGGCCCTTGTGGCCTACGCGCAACACGGCAACCTGCCTGAACAGGCCAACGCGATCCTGCAACGGTATGTGGCTGACCGTCAAAAGGATCGGAAGGCAAACTACGTGTGCGCCGAAAAGAAGCTGGTCGTGGCGTATCCGTACGGCCTCGGCAATACCTTTGGGACGGCCATGGAGTTGCAGAAGGTTATGCTGGAATCAGGCGCGTGGAAGGAACCCCGCCCTTCGCCCGACACGGTTCGACCGGGCTCTCCGCAGACCCAGCCGGCGGCGGGGCGGATCCCGGCCCTGATCGGGACGCGGGCGGCGCCCGCGAGAGCAGGTGAGCCGTAGAGCAGTGGAGCAGTGGAAAGACGACCATCATGAACCGACGCGTGGTCGAACGGATGCGATACCTGCGGAGCGTTCCCATGCCCGACGTGACGATCCGGGACGGACAGCGGCCGGAAGCATCAAGAAATCCTGGCGGGGGATGTAACAGAAAGGATGTGGCGGCGTCTTAGGGAGAGGAACCTGGGTATTTGCGAGTGAGTTGAGATTGGCCGGCATAGTCCCGGAAGGAACGCCATGCTTCGAAGAAGGCCTGACCCTGACGCGGTGAACGGGCCGCTGAATTACGCTCTTCTTCAGGCGGAGGCCCTTTTCGTTGACGTGGTCAACGTCAATGGGATCAGGCCGCCCGGCGGGGCGGTGGAACGGGCCCTGCGGGCCTTCGCCAGGCAAATCAAGATCCCCATCGAAACCGCTTTCAGCGAACTGAACGCGCCGGCGAACGCCAAGGGGGAGTTGGCGGAGCCTGCGCTGCAGTCGATCCTGGCCGAGCGAAGCCGGGGGCGGCGGCCGGGGATCACCATTTTCGTTGTACAGGCGATCGAGGGCTTGCGTTGCCGGGGAGGCTACATTCGCGGCCAGGAGGTAGGCGAGGCCGTTGTCCTCAGTGCCTCCGGCATGCGCCGCCAGCTGGTACGGGTCTTGCCCGCCGCCCGATGGTGGGCCGTGGTGATCCTGCACGAACTGCTCCATGCCGTGGGCCTGGCCGCCCGAAAGGGCCACGCGTGGCGGGGGTGTCATTGCACCGCGCCCTGGTGCAACCTGTACGCGACGGTGGACTGGCGTTCGATCCTCTGTGCTGCCTTGCTTTGCCGGCTGCCGATGACGCTCTGCCGTCAATGCCGGGAGGACCTGGAGCAGCCTCCGCCGGCCGGCTGGGATGAATCGCCGCCGGCCGCGGACCGGGAACTGGGCCTGCTGAACGCCCTGGTGGCCCTCAACGGGGACAACCCTCGCGTCTATGCCATGCGGGCAGACTACTTGTGCCAAAGGCAGGATCCCCGGGCCATCCCGGATTTGTCGAGGGCGATCGATCTGGGCCACTCGCGCGTCGCCGGATGCTATTTCAACCGCGGGCAGATGTATCTGCTGATCGGTGATCCGGACCGGGCCCGTGCGGACTTCGAGGCGGGTTTGCGGCTTCGCTCGGGGGGCGAATTGACGCCCTCGCACCAGGAGGCGATTCGGGCCACGAAGTTCCTGGACGCTCTGGCCCTGCGCCGAGAGTGGGCCAGGGCCAACAATCTCGAAGTGAATCCGGAACTGCTGACGAAGATCGGCGTCTTGGAATACGACTGGCAGGGCTTCTTCGGGACCTTGGCCGAGACGGTCGATCCGGCGACAGGGCGCAGTGTCCTGCTCGAGGAGATTGCCAAGGCGGCAAAGGGCCCCAAGGGCGATCCGCCGGAATCCAAACTGCTGGCCGAGTGCATGGAAACAGCGGGTCTCGTGCAGTATCTAACGGCCGCCCCAGCTCTCGACGGGGCAGTCGATCTCAGAGGGTACCTGTTTCTGGCTCGAACATTGCCTACTGGCCCTGATCGGACCGTTGAGCACGCGGCCAGCGGCCGCGATAGCGGGTGAGAAGTAGAACAGGGCGCGGCCAGGGGCCGCGAGAACAGTAGAGGGGGGAGCAGGTGAGCAGGAGAGCCGAAGAGAGAACCGGTGCGGGCAGGGGGAGAAGAACAATTCCTTGAGTTGGTTGTACGAAACGGGCGATTCGGAACGACTAGTCTGGTGAACCTCGGAGCCATGAGCGGATGCAGGATTGGGACCGGATACTGACCGAGCATGCCCCAGCTGTCTGGGCGGCGGCGTATCGCCTGCTGGGCAACGCCGCCGACGCGGATGAGTGCATGCAGGAGGCGTTTGTCGCGGCGGTTCGCGCCGACGGCAGGGGGGGCGTGCGCGACTGGGGGGCGATGCTCCGCTGGCTGGTGACCAAACGCGGGCTGGACCGGCTTCGCCGGCGGCTGGCGGAGAAGGCCTCGCGGGGTCCGGCGGTCTGGGAGGCCCTGGCGTCGGCGGGCGAGGCCCCGGACGCCCGGATGCAGCGGGCGGAGTTGGCCGACGGGCTCCGGGCCGCCCTGGGACGGCTGCCCGACCGGCACGCCCAGGCCTTCTGCCTGCGGCACCTCGAGGAGATGAGTTACGAAGACATCGCCGGCCAATTGCAGGTCAGCGTCAATAGTGTAGGCGTGATCCTTAACCGGGCCCGGGAACGATTGCGCGAGTTGCTGAAAGAGTGTGCTCTCGAGAAACCCAAGTGAGGTGCCAGCCATGACCATGGATCGGCACGACGAACCCGACAATCTGGAAGAGGCCCTTGGCGAACTGCGTCGCACCGTCGCCTCGCCCGGGCCGAGCCCCGAGAGCCTGGCCCGCACCCGAGCGGCCATGCACGCGGCGGCCCAAACGCTCCAGGGCCTGCCCCTGGCTGAAAGGATCAGACACATGAGTCACGCGAGAAAACGCCTGTGGATCGCCGCCGCCGTCGCGGCCGTGCTGGCCGGAGTGGCCTTCTGGACACTGACCCCCTCCCAGGACAACCGCGGAGTGGCCTTCGCGGATGTTCGCGCCCAGGTCGAGCGGGCGCGGACGATGACTCTGACAGCGGTGGCGGAAATGAAGGGGATGAAGAGGCTCGTGACCATGAAGATGTTCTTCAAGGCCCCCGGGCTGATGCGCCAGGAGCAGTCGATCGATCTGACGGCGTTCCTTCCGCGGGGGATGACCCAACCGGCCTCGATGCCGGCGAAGGTTGTGACGGTCAGCATCATGGACATGGCGTCACAGAAGGGATTGAGCCTCGTGCCGAGCCTGAAGAAGGCGACGACGATCGGGTTCAAGAACATGCCTCCCGAGGCCGCGGCGAAGGTCAGGGATCAGGACATGCTGGCCGCGTGGAAGAAGGCGATGGCCGGCCCGCATGAGGATCTGGGCGACAAGACGATCGAGGGTCGCAAGGCTCGCGGATACCGCTGCCGGAACGCGGAGGTCATGAATGCCGACATGGACATCTGGGCCGATGCCTCGACGGGCACGCCGCTGGTGGTCGTGATGACGACGCCCGACGCGGCGGGGGGCATGAAGATCACGATGAGCGACATTGTGCTGGATCCGCCGCTGGACGATTCGCTGTTCGACCTTCGCCCGGCGGCGGGGTATGCCGTCGAGAACCAGGTCATGGACTACAACGCCACCGAAGCCGACGTGATTGGGTACCTGGACTTCTTCACCAGCCATTTCAAGGGCGCCTTCCCGAGGAGCCTGATGTCGGTTCCGGAATTAATGGAGCAGTTGAAGGAATTCAAGAAGCAAGGGGTGAAGGAGCCGACGGAGCAGGAAAGCAAGACCATGCAGGCGCTGGTGCAGAAGACCGCGGTCTTCCTGATGAGGACGATCCAGGGCGGCGAGTTGGTCTACGCCGGCAAAGGCGTGCAACGGGGCGACAAGGCCACGCCGGTCCTCTGGTACAAGGCCAAGGACGCCAAGGCCTTCCGGGTCATCTACGGCGACCTTCACGTGGAGGACGCCCAGCAGGCCCCGAAACGCCCCGCCACCCAGCCGGCCGGGCGGGAACAACCCGGCGCGGCCTCGAACCCTCGGTTCCCGTCCGCAACCGAAGGACCCCGTAGCCGGTAGCCAGGGAAAACAAGAACCGATCCGGAAGAATGGGATTCCTTCCGTCGCGCACGCGGTGGCCGTTGGGGGTGTGTGGGCCGGCCAGAGGGGTTTGGCCGGAGCGGGCGCACGCTCTGGCCATGTTTTCGGTTGTTCGGGTCGCGGCCTGAGAATCTGTGCGAAAGGCCAGAGGCGGCCACAAATTCCACCAGGGGATGTAACAAGAAGGACCTGGCGGCGTCTTAAGGAGAGGAACCTGTTGCGGGCAGTGAAGGCAAAACGCATGAAAGACAGATGGGGCCCGAACCGCCCCTATCCCAAAGGCCACCATGTGAACGAATGAGTGGAAGAATAGGCTTTCTGAAGGCGGCGGAACTGAAACGCCAGTTGGA
Organism: Planctomycetota bacterium; assembly: GCA_026693065.1. Classification (GTDB taxonomy): domain Bacteria; phylum Planctomycetota; class Phycisphaerae; order SM23-33; family SM23-33; genus JAPLNA01. The sequence continues at coordinate 3,881 of JAPLNA010000330.1, read as the reverse complement.
TGCTCGTCGAGTCACGGGGTCGGCCCCCCTAATCATTCTGTTTGGGGTGGGGTTGGTCGTTCTTGGCGGAACCTGGGCCTACGAGGGCTTGGAGCAGTGCGTGGCGCATGGTTGGCCCGTGTTGCCGGCCCTCCTGGGCGGCGTCATCGGCTGGCCTGTACCGGGCCTCTTGCGCCAGGGCCGTCTTACGAAGGACCGGGAATGGAACGCCTTCGTTCGCCAGATGCCCTTGGGCCCACCCCATTTGCTGGCTGTCCACGTCTACCGAGCCGCCGTGCCTTCGTTGGCAGCGGCTTTCGTGCTGGCGTGCGAGGTGGCCGGAAGCGGCGGGGATCTCCTGACCCCCCACGCATGGCGAGTCTGGCTGATCCTTGCCGTTGGTCTTGTATGGGCCCTGTCGATACAGTGCCTCGTCGGCATGGTCGTTTCACGGCTGCCTCGAGGCCGTGCCATGCTCGCCGCCGCTGTCGGTTTGTGGACGTTTCAACTTATCGCAAGCATCCTCTGGCGCGCATCCCGTGCCGGTGGCGAGGGAACATTACTCGAGGCATTCCTTCAAGACCCTGTGCTGGCGATCCTGGGAGCCGCGCCGCTGGCCCAGGCGCTCATCGAGGCCCACGCGGTGCCGTTGCAAGCGACGATCCTGGCCTCCGCGCACGTGGCGGCTATTGCGGCGGCCTTCCTTGCCGTCGCGTGGCGGCTGGCACTTCGGCCGCCTGTCACGGGATCCGGCAAGCCTGTCTTCGTCGCACTGACCAAGCCGCTGGGCCAGCTCATCGCTCGGGGGCTGCCGGGATCCTTTGGCGCCCAGGTCTGCGTTGAGTGGCTTCGCACTCTCCGCAGCCAAAGCATGGCAGTTGCCCTATACGCCGGCTCCAGCCTGGTTGCCGCCATTATCCTGAGAACGCACGCCATGACTGGAGGCGGATTGATGGGGCTTCTGATATTGGTGTGTTTCGCCATGGTGGAGGCCGGCGTGCTTGACATCCTTGGCCACCGGGTGGGCAATCGGCTCTATGATGTCCTGGGAGTAGACCCTGGCCATTATGTCCTGGGTTTCGCCACGTCGGTGGGCGTCCCGGCCGCATTGCTTTGCATACTGCAAATCCCGGTGCTGTGTGCCGGGCCTCCCGATTGGACGTTGATCGGCCGTGTGGCCGCGGCGTGCCTGGCTGCGGGGGTTTCGGTCGTTCCGATCATTGCCGGAGTGGACTACTTCATGATCCGCTCCGGGCGAAGCCAGATAGTGGGGACAATCGGGCGGCTGTTAGGCATAGCCAAAGCGGGGTTCATCGTGGCCATCGTGCCAATGTACCTCTTCCTTGTGAGCACCTTGCATTTCGCCCTGCCGCTTCTGTTTGGATGTTTCTTCCTGCACGTGGAAGTCAGGCGGTGCGGTTATCCGTGGGTGCGCCGCGTGTACTGGAGACTTGGCAATGATTGAACTCGTGGATGTCGGCAGGAGATTCGGGGCCCGCCAGGCGCTGTCTTCAGTGTCCCTGACGATGAAGCCGGGAGGCATCTACGGCATCTGCGGCCGGAACGGCGCGGGCAAGACGACGCTGATCCGGTTGCTGGCGGGAACGTTGGCGCCCAGCGAAGGCCGCGTCCTGGTGCTCGGAAAACCCCCGACCACGGAATGGCACGTGCGGCGGGATATGGGGATCGTGGAGGATGGCGACGGGTTCTTTCCCGAACTGACGGTGAGGGAGTACCTCTGGTGGGTGGGCCGCCTGCGAGGCCTGGGCGAGCCGGCATGCGATAATGAGATCGCGGCCATCATGCCAGAGTTCTACCTGGAAGACCGCGCGGAGGATCTGATTGGCTCGCTCTCACATGGGATGCGAAGAAAGGCTCTGCTTGCCGGGGCATTCATCGCCGGGCCAAGAGTCATTCTGCTTGATGAGCCAACCACGGGGCTCGATACGGACTCCCTCGACTCCTTGGCTGCCCTTTTGGAGCGACGCTGCCAGGAAGGCGCGATCGCCATCGTCTGTACTCATGACCGTGCGTTTGTCGAACGGGTCTGCTCATATCTGATCGAACTAGATGACGGCCAGGTCGTTGCACACCGCGATTTACGGGATAAGACAATTACTTGATCCCCGGTTCAAAGCAGAGGAAAAGATGACGAAGGGATCCGCCCATGACCCGACGCGTGATGAAGTTGGTCCGATACCTGCGGCGCGTTCCGATTCCCGACGTGACGATCCGGGAAGAACACCGGGCACAGGTGCTGGCGGCTATGCGGAGGGCATTCAAGCGGACGCGGCGGGGAAGAAGCTTGTCGATTTCCGGAACCGCGATAGGATCATTGAAAGACCGCTGAGCACAGCGGCGGGCGGCGATGCGGAAGGCGTTCGAACGGATGCGACGGGATGAGAACGGACACCCCAGACTCAGCGGGCGGTGGAGGTGAACGGATGGCCGGCCCGGCCTTCGGCCATCGTCGAGACCCGATCTGCCAGGAATGCGAAAGGACATGCCATGATCCGCAATTTCATCCGCACATGCGGGGCGAGACTCTTCGTTGATTTGCGTTTTGTGCTTCTGGCCGCGATGGCAGGCGCGGGTTGCGACCTGCCCCAGGGAAGAATCGCCAGGGAAATGCGCGGGGCGGACACCGTATCCAAAGAAGGAGTGACGGTACATTATTCCAAGGGTCTGTCCCGTCAGGCGGAGTGCTTTGCTGCTGTCGTGGCAAAGCAAATGGCCTATGTCCGAGCGATGACCTCCTACGAGTTACAGCCTTGGTTGGCGCATGCACAGGTGTATCTGAAACTGGTTGGCTCTGAAGCGTCAGCGAAAAGTCCAACGCCCGACTGGTATGCTTGGGAGTTGCCGCTGCTCGTTGATCGGGACAAGGCCTCCTGCGAGGACATCCTCGCGAAAGTCGACGTTTTCTACCCATTCACCTGGATGCACGAAATTGTCGAGGGCTCACTTGTGTGGGGCGAGCAGCCGCACGCCATGCTGGATGATAGGCACAAGGCCCTGGATGGGGCCGATCGTGACGAGTTGCACTACACTCGGTGGTTCCGGGAAGGGTTCGCTTCCTACTGCAGCATCCTGGCGTCCCGGGCCGCCAGTTACAGTGACGGAACCGAGACGGATGAGATACGGCCCGACATGTTCAATCGACGACAATATCTAGCTCCCTTCTCCTCCCTGGCCAAGGTCCGTACGCGGATCTTCGCATGGACCCAAGTTGACGACTATACCGGCTATTGCCTTGAGAAGGACGGTGGAGACCTATTGGGGTTAAGTCAACGTGACGTCGCGGAACAACATCACTATAACGCCGCCCTGGCGTTGTTTCTCCTGATCGAAGACAGATTCGGGCAGGAGGCGATCCGCCAGATCGGCCGGGAGGTCAGCCAGTTGAAGAACGGCACCGGGGAGGATCTCAGGAGGATCGTGAGTGGCGCTGTCGGCACGGACATCGTGAAAGTGGTTGACGAGTTTCGCTTCCCTGCTCTCGGCTTGAGCATGGCCCCCATTTATCGTCCACCGGCCAAGTTCGCCGGAGGTGAGATCAAGGAAGGATTGTTGGTTGACCGTGTTAGAGATGACAGCCCGGCCCAACTCGCCGGGCTGAAGCGGGATGACGTGATTCTCAGCCTGGAGGGCGAGCGAACCCTCAGGGAATTTGACTTTGAATGCGCATTGTATAAACACATGCGGCAGGACACCGTGAAGATCGGCCTATGGCGCAAAGGGGCAGGGCGCATGACCGTGGAAATGAAGATCGGGAAGTGACTCGCCCAGGATTCCCGCATTGTGCCCCAGTGCCCAGGTCGTGGGCGCCAGATCTTCGATTCTCGGAGCAGGAGAGCCGAAGGGAGGGAAGAAGCCCAGGAAGACTGGCTGGCTGCGGGAGG
>JAPLNA010000329.1 GCA_026693065.1 Planctomycetota bacterium | reverse complement strand
TGGATTGCCCGCATCGTAACCGGTATCGGTGGGGCTCCAAGGGGCAAACGCGTAGTTGGGCGTGCCCTGCTCGTTAGTAAACTTGTACGCCGCCTGATTGCCGGTACTCGTGTTCAGCCAGTTGACGAACTGCGCCGCCTCATACCAACTCACACGATCAGTCGGCACGTTCGTGCCGGTGAAGTAGGAACCGAGGCTGTAGCCCCCATCAGAGCCCGTCGGCGTGCCGTAGGCGGCCTTGAATGTGTTCCACTGGTCGTTGGTGATCTCGCGGGTGCCCATGCGGTAGTCGCGATTGACGATGCCGTAACTCCCGATAGGGTTCGTAGCGCCGGAGATCGTCACGAAGTCGATCGTGAATTCATTCCCGGGCGTGCCAAAGGTGTCGGCCCGCGCCGTCCCCGCCACCAGCAGCGTCGCCGCGATGGCCACAATCAGTGTCTTCACTCGCATCGTTTCTCTCCTTTGTCTTTGGCTCACCAAGAATCTCGTTTCACCCAGAAAGGCTGGGGGAATACCGCACAGGTCACCACGCGCCGCATTGGCCCGGCGTTGGACGCCGCGAACCAACCGCTGACTCGATCGTGAAACCATCAGGCAGGAAGTGAAGGAGCGAGATTCCGATACAAAAACTTCGCTCCTGCCCTCGCACAGACTCGGCAGGCTCTGCCGTTTTCTGCCGCTACGCTCAGATGCTTCCACGAGCGTAGGTACACATATCGCCATATAGTTTTCCCCCCCCCCGCGTTGCGCCAAGTGAAATCCTCCGAATCTTGTAGGAAATCTGTTGCCAGACAAGGAGTAGGGTGGATACCTGAAGGTCTGCGGCGGCCGCGCCGGCACGAGAAGCAACCCACAGGCCTGCCCCTCCCCTATGGCCCCGCCCGTCCCCCCCGTCGTCACGCTCTTCCCACTGTGCCCACCGCCGTCTTCACGCCTCGGCTGGTCGTGGCGGGGGTTTTTCCATTGAAGTCGGGCAGGGCCTCCACCGCCCCCGCCACATCCAGCAGCACCGGGTCGGTGTAGAAGGTCATCGTCAACTCCATCCGGCTGTGACGCATGACGGCCATGGCCGTCCGCGGGTGGACGCTGGCGGCGGACAGGTGGGTGCCGAGGGTGCAGCGGAGGGCGTGGATGTCGGCGTCGAAGACCTGGCACACAATAGAAGACGGGCGGCTCCCGTTGAGGGAACCGCCCGCGTGCGACAAAAGGGGTGTTCGGGAACTACTTCCGCTTGCGGCGGAGAACTGCCAAGCCGCCCAGGGCCAGCAGGCTCATCGTGGCCGGCTCGGGGACGCCAGGCACGTACGTGGGAAGGCTATTGGAAATCGGGTTTTGCTCCGGCGTGGCCACGTCTAATGCGTCTGATTCAAGGTGGTACGTTGTCGCGTCGGTGTGGATGAACATAAAACGGGAAGTCGTCGCCGGCGAAAGCGCCGGATTGAAGTTGAAGTTCAGGTACCCCAGGTTGGGCGAGAACGAGTGGACCGACGAGGGCCCCAGCGTCCCGAGCCCGTCGGTTCGGAAGTCCACATCCGTCGTCACCGACTCGAACCCGCGCACCCGCAGCGACCCAATGTCGACCGTGCTGTTGGCGTCCCGGGTCACCTGCCAATAGAAATCCAGCGTTCCGCCGATGTCGCGCACCACGCGCCGCTGGATCGTCCCGGAGGCAAACCCCGGGATCGAGTACGCCACGGTGTCATCCACGATGATCGGCCCGCCCAGTTCCGGGCGCAGACCTACGCTCGTCCCTGAGATCGCCACGGTGTTGCCCGGAGTGACGACTACCGCCTGCGCCGTCATCATCGGGAGCAGGATCGCCGCCGCCAGCCACATCCATCGTCCTGAATTCGAGCACATAGAATATCTCCTTTTTCTGATACGTCTTCGTCTGTCAGCGGCGTTTTGAAAGCGTAGGGAATCAGACGATCCGAAAAGGTGGGGCTTCTTCGGCTGGGTTTTCTTCATAGGGGAGCCAACCCCTGGTCTTCTTCGGCTGCTTCTGGGTCTTCTTCGCTTGGGTTTTCTT
>JAPLNA010000328.1:17786-29982 GCA_026693065.1 Planctomycetota bacterium | reverse complement strand
GGAAGAAAACCCAAGCGAAGAAGACCCAGAAGCAGCCGAAGAAGACCAGGGGTTGGCTCCCCTATGAAGAAAACCCAGCCGAAGAAGCCCCACCTTTTCGGATCGTCTGATTCCCTACGCTTTCAAAACGCCGCTGACACATGGAGATGTCGCGCCTGCCGATTTCGCGCCCGGGTTTTCGCGAGCCGGCATCCGACAGCGTAACGACCAGCGACCCCGATACTCCGTCGCTTCCCTCGTTGCACAGCGCGTAGAACAGCTCGAAATGTCCGTCCGGTTCCGCGGTGACCCAAGCCGATTCGACATACGATCGGGACATGGCCGTGATGGTCACTTCCCGGAGAATCCCGCCGAAAATGCGCCATCCGACGTATTTGCCGGGGAGATCTTCAGGATACGACCCGTTGTCCACACGGACGGCCAGGACATTCGCGCCCTTGGCGGCGAGGTGTTGATCAATCGGGAAAGAGAACGGGAGAAACGGATCGTGGTTCTCGCCGAGCAATGTCCCGTTCAGCCAGACCTTTGTTCTGCAATTCGCGCCATGGAAGGTGATGATCACGCGTTTCCCGCGCCAGCAGGCCCGGGTCGAGAACGTCGTGCGGTACCAGCCTTTCCCCTCGTAGAAGATACAGTTCTCATTCTGTGAATCGAAACTGCCCGGGACCAGCGCCCGCGGCCAGCGGCGATGGTCAGTGGCCGGTTGCATGAATTCGAGCCGCTCGCCGTCGTCGTGCGGGTCCGGCTGAAACCGCCACATCCCAGATAGATCCATGGTCCTGTGTGTCATCTTCTGGGCTCCTTTCATACGGCCCTGCAAACGCCTTACACTCTACACCTGCTGTTTCTCAAATACTGCCAAGGAAATACATCGTGGTTGCCACCCCCATATACCATCCACTTTCTTTCCGAGCGATTCTCATCCGCGAGGGAAGAATACGCACTTGAAAAACGCCACCTTGTTTGTCGCGAGTTGACGCAAGGCTTACTGGAAATCTTCCAGCCGCAAGCGCTCACCTCCCACTGGGCTCTGGCCTCGTCGCCGTGCAAGGAGTATCGAACGCGGCCATTCTACGCGTGCGCACGGCGTTCCTCTAGGCGATTGTCGCCGGGCGGGCCTCACGGCTCTGCCAGAGGCGCCCGGGAGGCGCGCTAGGCGCCCCCAGGATCGACGATCGCCCCCGCCCCCATCCTTGGCGCCGTCGGGGTCACGAATGCGCTCTCAGGGTTAACCAGGCGCCTTCCCGACCGTGTCCGCGGTTTCGTGGGCGTTGCGGGTGGACGCCCGTCTGAGCGGCAGAGGTGTGGGCGGGGCAATTCCGCAGTGCGCCAATCGGGTTAGACGGCGCTCTCGGCATTTGCTATCCTGCCGCCATGGTCAAACCCGCCCTTTCCCTCCCGGAGGCGGAACGTCTCGTCATCGGGCTTGAGCATGCGGAGGCCTGCGGGGACGCCGCCGCCGTGACCAGCCGGATGGAAGAGTTGGAGGAGGCTATCGGCTTCCTGATGGGGTTGAACCTGCGGCTGGCAGGTTCATCCCTGTAGGAACCTGGCGGTCAGCTCCTGGTGCCAGCCGATGTCTTTCCAGTTGGCGAACTGCGGCTGGACGTAGTTGTGCGGGCTCCACCCCCACAGGCCCAGGTCGATGGCGTCTTCCACCGACCACTCGGCCCACTCCAGTAGCCATGTCCAGTCCATCTCCGGGGAGTCGATGTAATACTGGCTCGACCAACCCCCGCTGGCCGTCAGCGGCATCCCGCGCCGCCGCCCCCACTGGGCGAAGGCCTCCGCCTTCGCCCGCTGTCGCGCCCGATACATTCCCGCGGCCGCCCGGGCCGACCCGCACCGGCTGGAAAAATCCTTCCGCCAGTCCGTCTTGGTGAACAGGTCCGGCAGATACCGGTCGAACCGCGTCCGCTTCGTCCACCGCGGGTCCGCATCGCTGTAGAAGTGAATGTCCAGGCAGTCCAGTTCCACCGGCATACCGCAGTGCGGCAGGTCCCCGTGAAGCGAGACCGTGAACAGCAGTTCCGGGAACTCATCCCGCATCCGGTCCATCGCCATGTTGATCACCGCCGTCGCCAGTTGCTGCCAGGCCGGGGAATGCATCGGACCTGACCGCTTCTCCATCTCCTCCCACTGGTCGGCCAGGAAACACGGAAACTCGTTGTTCAGGTCCACATACGCCAGCCCCTCGAACCCGAACCGCTTCTTCCACTGCCGCAACATGCTCGCCCACAGTTCGGCCGCGTCGGCCAGCGTCCGCGGTTCGCTCACCGCCGGCTCGATCCCCGTCGGCCACCACGCGCTCAGCGTGTAATTCAACTTCCTCGCCCGCAGTTTCTCCACCATCTCGATCAGCCAAGCCCCCGCGGGCCCCTCGAACCCACCCGGCCGCGACCAGGGCAGGTAGGGCCTCTTCGTGTCGGCCTGACGATACACAACCTCCGGCCGGCTCAGGTCGATCACGTGCGGTAGCGGATCCAGCCGCAACGTGTTGTACCCGCGTTCGGCGGCCTCATCGAGCACCTTGTCGTAATCCTCGAACGCGTCCCCCGCCACGTGCCGCGTCAGATACGCATGGTCCCACATCGCCAGCGTCAGCCTCTTGGGCTGCAACCATTCCCGCATGTCGAACCCCTTCCCGCCCGCCGTCTCCTGCCCGGAACCTTGCATGGTCTTCACTTCTCCTTCAACTGCCGCCCCTAAAGGCACAGAGGCCGCCCGAAAAGCTGATCAGTGCTTGGCGTCCAACACGTCCACCTTGTTCTCACACGGGGCACCCACTAGATAGTCTATCGGCCAGACAATGTCAACCGCCGCTTCCGCCCAACGCGCCGCCGATCTGGACTTCCGTGACCACGTACGGTATCCTGCGACACCGATAAGACCGGAGAGGTGCCCATGGACAAAGTCAGAATCGGGGCGATCGGATGCGGCCTGCGAACCACGGCCCTTCTGAATTGGATGCTCCCCAAGAACGACCGCCTTCAGGTCACCGCCGTCTGCGATATCTCCGAGAAGGCCGCCGCCACCGTACGCAAGTTTCTCGGCGGGGCCCCGCGAATCTACGTCGACTACCGCGACCTACTTACCGATCCGAGCATCCAGTGGGTCATGATCGGCTCCTGGAACTGCCTCCACGCCGAACAGACCGTCGCCGCCTTCCGCGCCGGCAAGAACGTCTTCTGCGAAAAACCCCTGGCCACCACCATCGACGACTGCCTCGCCATGAGGGACGCCTGGCAGGCCAGCGGCAAAACCTTCGTCCTGGGCTACACCCTCCGCTACTCCGCCATGTACCGGAAGATCAAGGAACTCATCGACTCCGGCGCCATCGGAACCCCCATCAGCCTCGACTTCAACGAAACCCTCCCCTTCGCCCACGGCGGCTACGTCCACGCCGGCTGGCGCAGCCAGACCCGATTCAGCGGCCCTCACGTCCTCGAGAAGAACTGCCACGACATCGACATGGCCAACTGGCTCCTCGCCAGCCTCCCTGTCAAGGCCGCCTCCTTCGGCGGCTGCAACTTCTTCACCCCCCAATACCGCCGCCGGATCGACCAGATCGGTCCGACCCCCGACGGCAAGAAGGCCTACTGCGACTGGTGGAACGCCCTCGGCTTCGATCCCCCGCCCGCCGACCCCTTCCGGGCCGACAAAGACATCGCCGACAACCTCGTCGCCATCCTCGAATACGCCAACGGCGTCCGCGCCAGCTTCCACGTCAACCACAACGCCGGCCTGCCCGAACGCCGAATCTACATCTGCGGCTCCGAAGGCGCCATCCGCGCCGGCACCGTCCCCGACCAGATCGAGCTGGGCCGTATCGCCTGGGACACCAAGCCCGAAATCATCTCCACCCCCACCCTGGGCCCCCACGGCGGCGGCGACGTCTTCCTCGCCGAAAGCATCATCGCCTCCATGGTCGACGCCGCCCCGCCCGTAACCTCCATGATCGACGGCCTGACCTCCGCCATCACCTGCCTGGCCATCGACGAAGCCATGCGCACCGCCTCTATCGTAGACCTCCGCCCCTCCTGGCCTCCTGGCAAAAGGCCGCCTTACCATCCTGATCTGCCGCCTTGCCCCCTGATCCCAACACGCGCCCGGGCCGGGCCGAGGAATCTGGAACTCATCCCGCGCCGGCTTCCGCCGCCTGCACGCCTGGGCCGCCGGTCCTCGGCCCGCACATCTATCGTACGAAACCAGCTATTGACCGCGCGCCGTAGCGTGCTACGTTGCCGTCTCATCCAGGATAACAGCCTGTTGGAGGTCTGCCCTTGTCCGACCAATCTCCGTCCGAATTGCCTCTGCCTTGCCGTTGGGCCAAGAGTGTCAAGTCCGCTCTCCTGCATGTCGTCTCTCTGGCCCAATTCACTTTGACCTGTACCCGCGGCTGGGCGGCCTGCAGCATCAACGCACGCATCCGGCTGACTGCCGAGAACGACCGGCTCAAGCAGGAGGTCCAACTGCTCCGTGAGGAACTCCGCATCAAGGATGTCCGCCTGGCCAAGATCGATCCCCGGCGTCGGCCGTACTACCCCCCAGCCGAACGAATGGCCATCCTCGCGCTCAAGGCGGCCCGGGGATGGTCGCTCGCCCAGGCCGCCCGCGCCTTTCTCGTCGACGGCGACACCATCGCCGCCTGGGGCAAACGAATCGACGAAGACGGCTCCGCCTCGCTCGTGCAACTCTCCGAGCCCGTCAACAAGTTCCCGGACTTCGTCCGCCACGTCGTGCAACGGCTCAAGGTGCTCTGTCCCCAGATCCTCGCCCGAGCCGGCCTGCACGTCTGCGCCACGACCGTCGGGCGGATGGTGGAGGCCAGGACGCCATCTCCCAAGCCGACCCAGACTCCCGCGACACAAGCTGCCACCGACGCGGGGGCCCGAGTCGTCACCGCCAGACGTCCCAACCATGTCTGGCACGTGGACCTGACCGCCGTGCCCGTCGGCTCGGGCTTCTGGACGGCCTGGCTGCCCTTCTCGCTACCCCAGTGCTGGCCGTTCTGCTGGTGGGTCGCCGTGGTCGTCGACCACTTCTCCCGGCGGGCCATGGGCACCGTCGTCTTCCCGACGCAGCCCGACGGGAGACAGGTCCGCCGGTTCCTGGACAGAACCATCCGCCAGAACAAGGCCCAGCCCAAATACGTCATCTGCGACAAGGGCGGCCAGTTCTGGTGCAAGCCGTTCAAACGCTGGTGCCGCCGTCGCGGGATCAAGTCCCGATTCGGCGCCGTCGGCCGACACGGCAGCATTGCCGTGATCGAGCGGTTCATCCGGACACTGAAGGGCGAAGGGCTCCGACGCATTCTCGTTCCGTTGAATCGGCGGAAGATGTCCGACGAGGTGATCGCCGTCGCCGCCTGGTACAACACCCACCGGCCACATACGGCCCTGAGCGGCCGCACGCCCGAGGAACGTTACAGACGCATTCCCGCCGCTTGTCGCAGGCCCCGATGGGAGCCCAGGCCGCACTGGCCGGCCACTTCTCCCTGCGCAGCCCCGCAGGCGAAGCTCCGCGGCAAACCGGGCGCCCGACTACAGTGTCCGTCCAATGAACCACATCTTCAATCCCTTGCTCTGACGTGTCAAGATTGGGCCATCGCAACCAAGGAGATAGCGAATGGCCAAAGGACAGCAGCGGGATCCGAAGCGGGAAGAGCATTGGCGCAGGGTACTGGCGCGGTTTCGCAGAAGCGGGGGCAGCGTGCGGGCGTTCTGCCGGCGGGAGAAGGTCACGGAACCGTCGTTCTATGCCTGGCGACGAACAATTCGGGAACGGGACGCGGCGAAGCAGACTGGGCTGAAGCGGCGAACGGAGCGGCCGGCGTTCTTGCCCGTCGTGGTGCGGGGGGAGCGGCTTGGGGACAGCAGCAGCAGCGGAGCGGGCGTTACGGTTGAACTGCGCGGCGGGCGGGTCCTGCGGTGCCCGGGGGAGATCACCGGCGAACGTCTGGCGGAGTTGGTGCGGGCACTGGAGGCTGTGCCGGCGGAGGGGCGGCTGTGATTCGGGCGGGGAATGTGCAGGTGTGGGTGGCGGCCACGCCGATTGACATGCGGCGAAGCTTTGACGGCCTGGCTGAGCACGTCCGGGCCTTCCTGGGCCACGATCCGCTCTCGGGCAGCATGTTCGTCTTCCGCAACCGCTCCAGCCAGCGGGTGAAGATCCTCTGGTGGGATCAGGACGGCCTGGCCATCTACTACAAGCGGCTCGAACGCGGCACGTTCGCGTTCCCGGCCGCGGGGGATCACAAGGCGATGGCCATCGATTCGGCGTCGCTGATGAGGCTGCTCTCGGGCCTGGCCGTCGCGCCGGCGCGGGCGCATCGGCGGTGATCGCGTCGGCGTGAAGATTTTCTGCGAATCTGCGCATTTTTCTCTGGCGCGATCCGAACCTATCGGCTATACGCAATATATGCCCGATACCGACCGACTTCCCGACGATCCCAAGCTCCTCAAGGAGATGATCGTGCAGCGGGACGCGGCCATCGAGCAGATCAAACAGGAGGCCGCCCAGCGCATCGCGGCGATGGAGCAGAAGCACCAGGCCGAGATCGCCGCCGTCCTCCGCCGCTTCTACGGCCCGCGCTCGGAGCGATTCGATCCGCGGCAATTGCTGCTGTTCGGCGTCCGCGTGGACACCATGCCGCTGGACACGCCCAGCATCGAGGAAGACGCCGGGCAGAAGCTCGTCACTCGCCGCGCGCGGCACAAGCACGGCCGCACCCACCTGCCCGAGCACCTGCCTCGCGTGCCGATCGAGCACGACCTTTCGGAGGACGAGAAGAAGTGTCCCTGCTGCGGAACGACCCGGCACCGCATCGGCCAGGAGGTCTCCGAGCAGTTGGAGTGCATCCCGGCCAGCCTGAAGGTTCTCCGGCACATCCGGTACAAGTACGCCTGCCGGCAGTGTGAGTCCAACGCCCTGAATCCGCAGATCGAGACGGCCACGAAGACCCCGCAGCCTATCGAGAAGGGCCTGCCCGGCCCGGGGCTGATGGCCTACGTCATCACCAGTAAACGCGGCGACCACCTGCCGCTGTATCGCCTGGAGCACATCTTCGCCCGCCAGGGCGTCGAGGTCGCCCGCAGCACGATGTCGGCCTGGGAGTTCGCCGCCGGCGACCTGACGCGGCCGCTGGTGCAACTCATGGGCCAGCGGGTCCGCCAATCCGCCGTCGTGCATACGGATGACACCCGCGTGCCGATCCAGGCCCCCGGCACAGGCCGGTGCCGTAGCGGGCGCCTCTGGGCGTACCTGGGCGACCGCGACCATCCGTACACCGTGTACGACTACACCCCCGACCGCACCCGCGCCGGCCCCAGCCGCTGGCTCGACAACTTCACCGGCTACCTCCAGGCCGACGCCTACGGCGGCTACGACGGCATCTACTGCAAGGGCACTGTAATCGAGGTTGCTTGCTGGGCTCATGGCCGCCGAAAATACTTCGACGCCAAGGACACCGACGCCCGCCGCGCCGCCGAGATGCTCGCCATGGTCCGTGAACTCTACGCCGTCGAGCACCAGGCGTCCGAGCAGTTCGCCGCCCTCGCCGCCGCCCCTGGTAAAACCATCCCCTCCGACCAGGCCGACGCCGTCCGCCTCGCGCTTCGCCAGGAACACAGCGCGCCGATCCTCCAGCGGATCAAGACCTGGCTGGACACCGAAGGCCCACTCGTCCTGCCCCGCAGCCCCATGGCCGCCGCCATCACCTACACCCTCAACCAATGGGACGCCCTGAACGTCTACACCACTCGCGGCTTCCTGGCCATCGACAACAACGCGGCCGAACGCGCGATGAAGCGAGTCGCCATCGGCCGCAAGAACTGGCTCTTCGCCGGCAACGACCGCGCCGCCGCCAACGCCGCCATCCTCTACAGCCTCATCGCCAGCGCCGAACGCCATGGCCTCGATCCTCAAGCCTACCTCACCAGCGTGCTGGCCAAGATCGCCAGCACGCCCATCACCCAACTCGACCAGTTCCTGCCGGATGTTTGGCTGTGCTGATGGTAGTTCCCGCAGTTGGGAAAGGATGTTTTCGCGGGCGTCACTTTCAGAGTCAAACCACTGCTCGTCAAAACGGAGCCCGCGCTCGGTGTAGTAGACACAACACCTTCCCCCTTCGACCGAGAGGCACAATCGATCGTTGGCCAACCCACCATCGAGACTGTAGACTCGAGGATCGAACCCTTCGGCGTCGAGCTTGCGTTTGAGGTCATCTCTGTTCATGGCCAAACCCTTTCAAGGTGCCCTGACTGCAGCAGGGATCGGATGCTCTCGGGAAGTTCGTACTGTATACCACCGCCAGGCTGCCCGAACCATGGGGCGGTTGGTCCGGTTTGCACGTCGAAAGGCTTGACCACCCGGAAGACACTATAGGGTCCTTCGCCAGCACCGTATGGCAGTGAACGCATCCCCGCTGGGGTGCCCGGTTGCGCAGCGAATCGTCCGAAATCCGTACCAAACCTGTCAATCGTCGTCCCACGTTCAAGCGTCTCGGTGATGGGCGTTCCGGCGAATCCCCTGTTCGGCGGGTAGTACGTCGTTATCCGCTGCCCCTCGGCAATCGTGTCCATTGCCCCACTGGGGTTGGCGGAACGGACACCGACTACAACTCGTGGTGGACTTCCACCAAGGCCACAGGCACCTGCCCGTCGTCACGCTGACACGCGTGGCGTAGGGGATGGCGACCACCGGGGTACACGTTTGCGCCACCACTCTGCGCCTGCGTCCGCCAGACCCGCGACCTTGACCATCCTGGCCGACGTGCGCGTCTATTCTGTTGTCAGATTGACCCGACCGCGGCCCTCATCGGCCGCGGGAACTACCGTACAGCCGCCGCACACAACTCGGTGGGCCAGCACAGGGGGGGTGGACGCCGCTCCATGCGTGACCATCGGATCCTGTGATTCATAGCGGGGTCTCCGCACCTTGCCTGACACCTGTCTCATAGTCCCTCTTTGTGAACCATTGAACGGAAGAGAATCGCGAATCGCCTTTCAACGCATGGTCCAACGCATGCAAAACGGCGAGCAAATCGGCAGACTCACCGCAGGCGACTAACCTGCGCCATGCTGGCTGCTTCTCTTCCACCAAGAAAAGCCATGGGTCGCCCCCTTGCAGGAGGCACCATTCGGCGCGCTTGACACCGGTGACGGTGAAAGCCCAGCCGTAAAAGCTGTGTTGGGCCGGTTCAGACACTTGATGACCCAAAGATTGAAGAGCGGACACAATTGCGCCGCTGACTGACCGACCATCCGGCACCAGCGGGCTCCCGGAAGCCGTCCATTGCGATTCATCCGGGAAACCCGTGGCTCTGAAGGTTGCAAAGGTTCTGATACCCATACGCGTAGCCTCCTACTCATCGCCCGAGTTCATCCACCAATAGACGCCCGCTGCGCCCCCGGCCGCCGCAGCCCCTCCAACCGTAACCTTGAGTGCTTGCGGACTGCCATACCACAGCCTGCCGACAAACCCAGGTCGTTGTAGACCCGTCATGCTCGCTTCCCAGTTGCCCCCAATCGCCTTCGGGAACCGAGCGACGTTGAAATAGGGATCTGCAAGGAAGTGCCGCTCATAGAACCTCCCGATCGAGATGCCTTGGGGCTTCATCACGTTGAGAGAGCTTTCAGTGATGCATTCGGGAACACCCCATCGACCGGCGCGCGACCGGGAAAGGAAGTGATGACCCCACCCGTCATACGGCTTCGTCAGATACTTGGCCTGGGCCGGCGTGAAGCCCTGCCCACGGAAGTGCGTGTACTCATCAAAGGTGGCCCCGTACTTCGCACGAAGTTGCGCCCCTCGGCTCAAGGCCTGTGCTTCCCCGGACGCGTACCGCAGCTCCTTGAGAACTTGCGAGGTGCGCATCTTGATGTGGAGCACTCGAAGCCCGGCGTCCGCCAAGTTCATCAGGCCGCTGCCGATTTCGCCGTTCGAGAAATTGTCGCGTGCCTGGGCCGCCGAGGAACCGGCCTGGTAGACGTTCACGGCCACGTCGGCCACCTGAAATGCCGTCCGGGCTACCTTGAACGCGCGGGGGGCCATCAACGCGCCTCGGGCCGCCAGGCCTCCCCCGAATCCCCCCGTCAACACGTCGGCCCCCAGGCATACCACGTTGATCGCCATCCGTTGGGCGTATTCCTTGCCCTTGATGCTACCAGCGAAGAACTGAACCGTGTCCACTGCCATGATGGCCAGGGTGATGAACTCGCTCCAGAACAACCCGTTGGAATCCACGCGATCGACCGGGTTGCTGTCGGTGTACTGGTACAGGTTCGCCCCGTCCACATCACCCTCTGGATCACGTTGGAGGAACCGGCCGAGGGAGGGATCGTAGGTGCGGTGGCGGTAGAGATACAGGCCGGACTCGGAGTCGAACCGCTGGCCGGTGAAGAGGACGGAGTTGCCGACGGCCGAGGCGGAAAGGGGGTCGTAGGAGGGAGTAAGCACGGTCACGTTGCCGTAGGGGTCGTACAGGTAGCGTTCGGCCGCGTAGCCCGTGTCCTGGTGCACCAGCATCGTCACGTTGTGGTTGGCGTCGGTAAGGTAGAACAGCTTGGTGTCGACGTTGTCGGCGGTGTCCAGGTAATCGCCGTCGGTGTTGCCGTCGCGGTACCGCAGGACGGGGGCGTCCACGTAACTGAGATCCCAGACGTAGGTTTCCAGGGGATCCGGGTCGGAATCCTTTCGGACCTCCACGACCTGCCAGTTGGCGTTGTAGTAGTAATGGGAGGTGACGCCGGCGGCGGTCTTCTGGATCCGCTGGCCCAGGCCGTCGTAGGCGTACGTCGCGATGGCCGTGGTGTGGTTGGCGTCGGAGTACACGCCGATCAGGCGGTTCCAGGCGTCGTAGACGTAGTACTGCTTGACGGCTGGTTTCCCCGGCGTCGGCCCGGCGGTCAGATTGCCAGCCTTGTCGTAGGTGGTAGCGGTCTCGACGTTGTTGATCTTGGTGATCTGGTTGGCCGGGCCGAAGGCGCGGGTTTCCGTCCCGCCGGTGGTGGTCGTGCTGGTCCAGTTGCCCAGTTGGTCCAGGGCCCAGTTCTGCACCTGGGTCTGCGAGCCGGTGGGGCCGCGAAGGACGCGCGTCAGGCGGTTCAGCTTATCGTAGTCGTACGTCTCGTTGAAGGCCGTATGCACTTCGTTGTTCTTGGTCTTGACGTTGCCGGCCTTGTCGTAGGTGTAGGTGTATTCGTCGAGGACAGTCGGGCCCGTTTCGCGAACCCACTTCCTTCTGGTCGGCCACTCGCCCGAAGCGGTCCCAGCCGGAGAAGGCGTTGCCTGCGCCGGGGTTGTAGTCCAGGGTCAACCCGCCGCCGGCGGCCAGGTGGGTTTCCTTGACGATGGTTCCGGCGCCCAGATAGGAGTAGGCCACGTCGGGGAGCCCCGAGGGCGCGTGCGTGTCGGTGATGCTGGCGACGAGGGACATCTTGTCGGTAACGCCGCTGCCGTAGTCGTAGGTAACCACGGTTCCGTCTGGATAGGTAACGCTGCTCAGGCGGTTGTAGAGGGCCGTGGTGCCGGCCCCAGCCCCGTCGTCGTAGGCGTACCAGACCCACCGGGTGTTGTTGCCCGGCACTGTCCCGTCGTGGGACTGGGCGATCGCCATGACGTTGCCCCACCCGTCGTACGCATAGGCAACCTGGTTGGCAACGCCCGTGCCGTCGGCATTGTGGTAGCTGGTGACCGTCGCGACGCGGCCCAACTCGTCGTAGATCGTCTTGATGGCTCGAATGCTGCCGTCCACCTTCTGGTCGGTGGCACCCAGGTTCGTGACCTTGTCCAACGTCACCCGTCCGGCCCCGTCATATTTGTATTCGTGCTGAACCCCCCGCGCGTCGATCATCGAGATCACGCGGCCCAGGGGGTCGTATTGGGTCGTCTGGGTGGAGCCGTCGGGAGAAACCACCCCGGTTCGCCAGGAGGCGTTTTCAACGGACTCGTACTGATACCGCGTGACCTGGGCTTCCACGGTGGCGGCCTTGGGGTTGAAAGCCGTCTGGGACAGCAGGCGATCGCCGGACCCGTACACGTAGACGGTCTTTCGGTCTTCGTCGGGGTTCCCGTTGCCCGCCACGCCGTCGACGTGGTTCTCGACGACGGCCGTGGCCCGCCCGAGGGCGTCGAAGGTCGTCTGGGTGACGCGACTGGCGTTGTCGGTGGTGCGATAGGCCATTCCCTGGGCATT
>JAPLNA010000328.1:0-17769 GCA_026693065.1 Planctomycetota bacterium | reverse complement strand
TGGCGGCCACGTCCGGTATGCCGTCGGAATCGGTATCTATCAGGTAGCCTGTGGCGAGGGCGAAGACATGCCGGGGCCATGCGCTGTTGGCGTGGATGTCTTCACGGCCGAAGTCGGCCGTGCCGATCAGCCGGCCGGCGTAATCGTACCAGCGGATGACGGCGGTGGCGTAGGAATTGGCGGCCGTCAGTTTGCCGCCGCCGCTGGCCACGCTGGGGAAGCGGCTGAAGGACAGGGTGGCGACGGAATTGCCCTTCTTGTCGTAGATCGTCTCGGTCTGCTGGATGATCGTGTCGGAGGAGATGACGTCGACGTCGGATGCCGAGTCGTTGTAGCCGGTGTACGTGGCGACGATCCGGCCGAGGGAGTCGTACTTGGTCTTGGTGAACAGACCGTTGGCGTCCTGGGTTTTCACCACGCGGCCGTCGGCGTCGTGCCAGACCTGGCTGGTGAGAGTGTGGTTCTTTTGCGTGGAGAGCGTATCCGCGGTGGTGACGGTCTTGTAGGGCCTCCCAAGATCGTCGTACGTCACCTCGGACCAATTTCGGAGCGTGCTGCCGACGTAGGTCTCCGAGAATCGCAGGTCGTTGAAATTGTCGTATTTGTCGCCCGCGATCGGGGAGTTGGGATCGCTGTCGCTGAGTTGACGGCCCCGATAGTCGTAGGTGTACTTGGCTTCGTGGGCTCCGCTGTCATCATGCGTAGTCACACGCGTGAGGGTGCCGTCGCCGACGCCGCCGTTATCGTACTGGTATTCGGAGATCAGGGATATGGCCGCAATTCCAGCCTTGACGTTGATGCGCCGGCCCAGGAGGTCGTATTCCGTCGTTGTGACGGTGCCTGCTTCGTCCGTGACGGAGTCGACGAGGCCGGCGGTGTTGTAGGTGGTGGTCGATTCGTAGTAGGACGAGGTGCTGTTGGGGTCCGTGTACCTCCGCTGCTTGCTGACCCGCCCGCCGGCGTCGTAGACGGTCTCGCTCTTGGAGTATTTGGTGTCGCTGGTCCGGCTGGCCGTCCCGGCGGCGACCGTTCCCGCGGCGCGGTCCGTGATGGTGTACTGGCGGGGAGGCGGGTTGTCGTCCGCCGTGTCGACCAGCATGCTCCAGACGCTGGACTGGCTGGCGGAATCGTAGTAGGTGAAGGTCGTCTTCCGTCCGGCGGAGTCTGTGATCTCCATGGGCCGGCCCAGGTCGTCGGCTCTGATCGTCGTCGTCAGATGCAGATGCGTTCCCGCGGTCGACGTGAAGGGCCCGCTGTCGAACCCCTCCAGGGAGGTGTCGACGTCGGCCACGCTCAGGTCGACAGCGCCATTCCTTTCGTCGTCGTATCCGGTGCAGGAAAGCGTTCCGTTGCCGTCCTTGCTCCAGATCACCCGGCCGTAGCTGTCCGAGCATGTGGTGAACGTGTTGGCCGCAGACCCGTTCTGGCCACTAACGTCGGGCAGTGTGGTCGTGACCGTGGTGGGGACACAACCCGTCCAGTGCGGGTAGGTATAGTATGTGGTGACACCATTGTTGCCATCGTCACTCTTGTAGGCTTTTTCCGTATAGACCACAGGAATGGGAGTATCGGAGGTGTATCGGATGGTCTTCTGAAGATCCGGGGCGGAGTCTCTTTCGCCCTTCAACAGGGCGGTTTCTATCAGATAGCCTTTGGGCTGATCGGAGGATGCGCCCGTGCCATAGGTGTACCTGGTGATAAGCCCGATGTCGTCCTTGAGCAACTCGTAATGGCCGCTGACCATGTACAGCAGGTCGGACCTGGACTGGAAGAGACACGAAACGGCGGACGGCTGGGCCGACAGAATGACCCGCCCGGCACGGTCGTACCGGGTGAAGGTGCGCCATCCTCCGCCGACCTCCGACACCATCTGCTGGCCGGCGAAGTTGGTGTAGACCCGCTGCTCCGCCCCATCGGGAGAGTCGACGGTCGTCCGCATCCGCCAGGCGTTGATGCCCACGCCGCTGCCGTCGGCATTGGCCCTTGTGTCGTAATCGGCGCGATAGTAGTTGTAGGTGAACGTGCCGACGGTGTTGCCGCCGGAGGCCCCGGCGCCCAGGACCGCCTGCGTATCGACCCGATCGTCGTCGTAGGTAAACGAGTAGTCGGGGGCGGAGTGATTGCTCCGCGCATTGGTGTCGGGCTCGGTGGCCGTCAGGAGGCGGATCGCGTTGTCCGCTGTCTCTCCATTCGATCGTGCATCATAGGTGTAGGTGAACGTGTCAAGATCGGTCATGGCCTCGGGTGAGTTGGCGTCGGGGGTCACCGACCTGGAGACGATGGCCTTGGTCAGATTGCCGGAGGTATCGTAGTCGTATCGGACGGACTCGATCGCCTTGGCGGCGCTTCCGCTGATCAATCGCTCCAGAGTGACCCGGCGGAGTTTACCGGCGTCGGTGGTCTCCCCGTCGGCGGCGTCGTAGGCGTATCGGAAGGTCTCCACGCCGCGGGCGATCATCAGCGGCTTGCCGTCAACGGTCCGACTAGTGACGCCCACTGAGTCGCCGCCCGGGCCGACATACTGCTGGAATGCGCCGCGCTGGTACAGCGGATAGGGGGCGATCGTATTTCCGAACCCGCAGAACGACCACGTGCTGCCGTCGGCCTCGGTCAACTTGTAGGAGCTGTCGCCGGTGAAGGTGTCGACAATCTTCGTCAAGTTCGCCAGGGTGTCGAACCGCCCCTCGTAGTGAAAGCCGTTACCCACCGCGTCCATGACCTTGTCGAAGTATCGGGCGCTGCCGCCCTGAACGACCATCATGGTGCTGGTGCCCTGGATGAGGTACGGCAGATCGCTCCAACCATTGCCGTTGAGCTTGTTCAGGGAGAGCACCGGGTCGTTGGTAAAGGTGCGGGTCGCGCCCCAGGGCATACCGTAGGCATTGGAGGCGAAGTCGGTCTCGGTGAGGCTGACCGTGCCGTCGGCCAGGCGGACCAGGCCGGAATAGGCGTTAGCGTCCATGTCCTGGACGGCCGTCACGCGGATGGTGTCAATGGACTTCTGCAACGAAGTCGCCGACGGCGTGCCACATATATTCAAATCATCGTAGTTGTCGCCCAAGACCTCGATCGTGTCGCCCAGGGCCGCGCTGGGGCGAACGGCTTCCACGTACAAGGTCACAGAATCATACTCGCCGCTGCAACCGAACCCCAGCGACGCTAGCGATCTGACCTCGTTGGCATCTATGAAGGTAAGGGTGCTCCGGGCGACGGGAGATGAAGGATTCTTCTCGCTCGGGAGCCACAGGCGATAGGCGCCTTTGGAGACATCCCCTCCCGCAATAGCGTACGCGGGGTTGTCGTCGGGGGCAGTTCCCACCTGCGCCGCCGCGCTGGCCGCGTTGTAGTTGAACGTAACCCAGTGGTGGTTAAGGAATGTGTCCTTCCAAAGGACATTTCCCAGCATCCAACCCGGATAATGGATCCGGAAGACCATGGGCACGAGGCTCGACGTATCCAGGGCGGTCGGCTCGGCGAAGTCCGGAATGTTGTTGTCGTTTCTATAGGCGTCGTTGACGACAATGATCTTGCCCGGCAAGCCCTGCGTATTCTCGGTCGCTTCCTCGTAGCCGTCCTGCTGCGGGCCGGCGTCACTGGTATTGTCGGAATCGATGGCCAGATCGGCGTACTCCAGCGTCTTCTCATACTCGGATCGGGCAACCCATGCCTCTCCGCTGTCTGCGGACATGCCGCTCCAGCCGACCTGGCCGACGTCATTGATGGTATAGCTGGCGATAATGGAGTACCTGTAGCGGGTGTTCTCCGTGCAATGCATATCCACGAACTTCACCGCGTCGTATACGTAACCGATCGGGTCACCATCCTCCACCCAGATGTCTCCGGACTTGGTCTTCCGATGGATTTCATATTGTTGGGCGCCCTGTACCGGGCTCCACTGCAGTTCGAGATGGCCATGCCCGTCGTCCGTGGCCGTCAGGTCCAGGTCGTCCTCCGCCAGCACCTGCGGCGCCGTCGTTCCTGTCTGCGGGGGAGATGCGGCGATCACCGCCCCGAGCCCGTTGACGGCAGCGACATAGTAGATCTCGTTCGCGCCATAGTGGTGGTCCTCCTCGGCGTAGGTGTCAGTATAGGTGCGGGTCTGGGAGTCGGTCGAATCCAGATACCCCCAGTCTGTGCCATCCCACTTGTACACGTTGTACCCGACTGCGCCCGCAACGCCATTCCACGACAACTCCACATTATCGCCGGACCCTTGGACCTGGAAGCCGTTGATACCATGCAGGCCCGGGGTTCCGCCCGACGAATTGCTCGCGTCGACGAGGACCGTTACCGTCACCGTACTGGTTTGATTGTCGCGGTCCGTCACGGCGACAGTCAGTCCGAAAGTGGATTCCGCCCACAGGGGGGCGACATCGTGAACGATGAGATCGCCGGTCTGGGAGTCTATGGTGAACGCATCGTCTGTGTTGCCCCCCGTGATGGCGTACGTGAGGCGGTCGTTCGCGTCGGCGTCGCTGGCCATCACGCGCCCGACGACAGTGCCGACGGCACTATCTGAGTTCACATAGAACGTCGTGCCGGCAACGCTCGGATAGTGATTGTTGGACACGTCGTTGACGAGGATCGTCTCGGCAGCCGTGACACTCGCGTTGTGGTTGTCCGTGACAGTCACCGTCAGTTGGTAGCTCGAGGCGGTGTCGTAATGGAGCTGGGTAGTGCCGGTCACGGTGATCAGGCCCGTCGTGGAATCGATGGCGAACGCCGTGCCCGTGATGGCGTACGTGAGGGTGTCGCCGGCGTCCACGTCCCAGGCGATCGCCCTGCCGACGACAGTGCCGCTGCCGCTGTTCTCGTCCACGTGCAGTTCGGCGGCGTAGACCACCGGGCTGTGATTGCTCGCCACGTCGTTGACGAGGATCGCCACCGTCGCGGTGCCGCTCAGGTTCTTTCCGTCCTTGACCGTGACCGTCAGGGCGTAGGCGGCAGTGGCGTCGTAGCTGAGCTTGGTATGGTCGGCCACTCGAATATGGCCGCTTGAGTCAATGGCAAAGACCCCGTCTTTGTTTCCACCCGTGATAGCGTAGGTGAGGGTGTCGCCGGTATCGGGGTCCCTGGCCGTTACCTGGCCAACCACGTCGTTATCGGCGGCGTTCTCGTCTACCGACAGTTCCACGTTGTCGGCGACGGGCGCATCGTTGACTCCTGCGACCGTCACCGTCACCGTGTTCGTGAGCGTTCCGTTCTCGCCGTCGCTGACGTCATAGGTGAACGTGTCCTCACGCGTATCTCCGGCGGCCAGGGCTTTGAATACCGTGGAGTCGGTCGGGTCGTACGTGATGCTGCCGTCCTCCTCGTTCAGCGTTACGGACGCCTCGTACTCGCCGGTATATGTGACGTCGGTGATGGTCGGTGAGTCTCCGCCGTCGTTGGCCAGCAGGAGGGACGCCCGAATTCTCATGGGTGTGTTCGCGTCGGTCGCTCCCGGCGCCAGCCGGGCCACGAACAAGCCTCCATTGGCGTCGCCGGGCACAAGGTCGGTCGCATCCGACCAGAGCACCGCGTAATCCCCGATGGTGGCGGGCCCCTGCGACATGCGGGTGGACCCGTTGAGAGCGTCGCCCCCGGCCAACTCGCTCAGGCGTATGGTCGCCCCTTCAGGTGCCAGGTCAGCAACGAGAACGTCCCAGGCGCCCGGCGTCCCTCGTTCCGTTGTGTAGGCCTCGAACACCACATACCGGCCGTCCGAGGTGATTTGTCCCCGAGAACTGGCGATATAGTATTGCGACTCGGACTCGAAGTCCCCCAGGCTTACCCGACTGACGGTCCACGCTGACTCGTCAAGGCGGGCTACATAGACGCTCCATGAGGGATAGGTTGAAGGGGTACTACTCACAACCAGGTTCGTCGCCCCCGAATCGAACACCACGGACTGCCCGTCCGCGCTGATCCCGTCGAGATACATGAACCCAGTCGCCGGGACCGTGGAGGTCGTGCGGGCGGTCACCCATTGCGTCGATCCTGTCTCCCGATCGTGAACGTAGATGTTCCCGAACCATCCGGCATGGGAATCCCCCAGGTTCGTGGCCGTCGACTGGAACGCCACGTACCGGCCGTCCGCACTGATCACCGGGCGAGAGTTGAACCCGGTGGCCGGATCCTGCTTCCCGTACGCGTCGGGGGACGTAACACTCGCCAGTTCCGTCGTCTCCGCCGCCAGGTCGCGGACAAAGATGCCTCGGGAGCCGGCCGCGATCAGATTCGTCGCCCCCGAGGCGAACGCCACGTACTGGCCGTCGGCGCTGATGGACGGACTGAGACTGTCCCCGTTGCCGGGTGTCGCCCCATCGGAGCCGACGCTGACAAGCTGCACCTGCTGGGTTTCCCGATCGTACACGAAAACGTTCGAGCATCCCTGCTCGTCGCGAGCATCCAGATTCGACGCCTGGGAACTGAACGCCACATACCGACCGTCGGCACTGATGGACGGACTGTAACTGTCCGCGTTACCCAGCGTCGTCCCGTCGGGGGTGACGCTCACGAGTATCGTCGTGTTCAGCTGCCGGTCGTAGAGGTAGATGTTTGAGAAACCGTTACCTCCCGCCATTGAAGCGGACTCGAAGGCCACGTACCGCCCGTCCGGCGTGACCGCACTGCTTCGATCGGAGATGCCCTCACCCACCGACGCATCCACCCGCTCGATCTGGGTTGAAAGCGTGTCATTCCCCGCCGTCAGTGCGGTATTCGAGTTCGTGTTATACGAGGAGTCACCAAGAAAGCCCCTCGTGTTCTGTAGGTCGCTCCCATCGGTTGGGTCGTCGACCCCGGCGACCGTCAGCGTCACCGTGGCCGTCGCCGTCCCGCCGTGGCCGTCGCTCACGGTGTAGCTGAACGTGTCGTTGGCCATATCTCCCGCGGCCAGCCCGTGGAGATAGTCCGACCCGCTCGGGTCGTAGGTGATGCTGCCGTCCTCGTTCAACGTCACCGTCGCCCCGTACTGGCTCGTGCCGCTGACCTCGCTGACGGCCAGCGTGTCCTCGTCCGGGTCGGTATCATTGGCCAAGAACCGATCGCTCGTGATCCGCAAGGCCGTGTCTTCGTCCGTCGCCCCGGGGGCCAGGCGGACGAAGTACGTGTCGGCCACGCCGTTGGTGTCCCCCGGAGTCAGGTTGGCCGCCTCGGAACCGAACGCCGCGTATGGGCCCGCAAGGCCCGACGACAACAGGCTCGAACTCCCGCCGTTGCCCTGCGTTCCGGCGGCGGACTCGCTCAACCGCCGCATCGTGCCCGTGACCAGATCGTACGCGAACAGATCGCTCACCCCGTTCGTGTCGTCGGGCACCAGGTTCGTGGCATACGACCGGAACACCACGTATCGCCCGTCGCGCGTGATCGAGGGCATGCTGCTGGCCCCGTCGGTGTCGCCTCCGGTAGTGGAGACGCTGATCCGCCGGGTCGTGTCCGTCTGCTGGTCGTGAACGAATACGTCGAGAACCCCGTTGTTCGTGTCGTTCTCGGATGTCGGCGTCCAGGCATCCGTGTCGAACGCCACGTGCCGCCCGTCGGCGCTGACGGAAGGATGATACTGGCTGGCCGTGGGGAACACCAGGCCGGTCGTCGGGTCGGTATACGATGCGCCGGCACCGCCGTCGACCAGCGTGGTCGTGCCGGCCACCCGGTCGCGAACGAAAACGTCGTAGGCCGAGTTCCTGTCGCCGGGGACCAGGAGGGACGCATACGAGGTGAACGTCACGTACCGCCCGTCGGCGCTGATGGACGGCCGGTAACTGCCCTGGGAGCCCGGCACGCCGCGGCTGGAAACGCTCACTTCCTCGGTCGTACCCGCCTGCAAGTCGCGCACGAAAATGTCGCTATGGCGATCCGCGCCGCCGGGAACCAGGTTGGTCGCGTACGAGGCGAATACCGCGTACCGCCCATCCCCGCTGATCCGGCCGTCCTGGCTGTCGCCGTTCTGTTCGACGCCGTTGGAAGAGACCGTCACCCGCTGCGTCGTGCCGGTCTGCCGGTCGTGCACGAAAATGTCGATCCGCCCGTTCGTGTCGCCCGAGACCAGGTTCGACCCGACCGACTCGAACAGGACGTACCGCCCGTCGGCGCTGATGGACGGGGCCCCGCTGGCGCCGTTGGCCTGTTCACCGCTGGAGGACACGCTGACCCGCTCGGTGGCACCCGTCAAACGGTCGCGGACAAAGATATCCTTCGCCCCATTCGTGTCGCCGGCGGCCAGGTTCGAGGCGTCCGACTCGAACGCCACGTACCGTCCGTCCGCGCTTGTGGCCCCGCCGTAACTGGCCTGGTCGCCCTGTACCCCGTTCGACGATACGCTCACCCGCTCGATCCAGGTAGCGAACTGGTCGTTGCCGGCCTCCGGCGCGGCATTCATCAGCAGCCGGGGCTCGAGCCCCTCGAATCCGGGGTAGGCGAACGCCTCGGCGTTCTTTCGCAATACCTTGCTGAGGACGCGGCGATAGCTCTCCCGGAGGAACTTGACGGCATGCGATGCGGGTGACATAGCTAGGCCCTCTGTAGGAGACCGGCCGTCGCCGCGCAGACCGCGCGGGACCGTGCCGACCTCTTCTCCCGGTTCACAGATTCTGTCGAACTCATGGCGATCCGCTTCAGCCGGACTTCCGTCGCCGCCGAACTGCCCGAAAATGAACGACAACCCGATCAACCATGCCCGCCGCCCCCAATACCAACCGACAGGAGCGCTACGACTTCCCGACCACGGGCACGCCGACCTCGCCGCCTACCACAACAACACACCGCACCGGCAGAGCCCGCACTACCGGACGCTGCCTGCGGCCAAGGGAGATGACTCCGTCGCTCCCACGATCAAGGCACTTTCCACCCAGACCCCGTGCTTCAGGGCCTGGCGGTCACACCTGCTGCCGTGCTCCCAATCGCTTCTTCAAGACCGCACGTGATAGTAGTAGCCCTGCCCACGTGACTGGTCAAGCGGAAAAGCGAAATCCCGAAAGAAAAACTGCCTCAAGCCGCCACACGTCACATTTGTGCTCAATTCGTCGGTTTTTCTCTTGCCGGGCAGTGGCCTCGCGCGTAGAATGCCCGCGTGGACGTTGTGAGGCAGCCTTTCTTTTGGCGTACTTGGCGGCAGTAACCAGGACAGGGAGAAACAACATGCCAACACGATGGGCTTGGATGGCGATAGTGGTTGTGGCGTTCCTCGGTGGCGGCAGAACGATGGCTGACTGGGAGGTGGGGGTGCCCTACTTGCCGGCTATTGGTGGCCTGCTCTATCAACTGGACGCCAGCAAGACCGCCACGGTCAACCTCGACCCGTCCAGTCACCTACTGACGAGTTGGACCGCAACTGCAGCAGGCAGCGCCACGGGTTTCACTCTGATCCCGAGTGGAGGCGCGCAGATGTCCGTGGTTTCAATGCCTTCGTACTATAACGCCCTACCGACCCTGCAATCCGTGGAATTCCCCGCCGGCAGCAAACTCGTGCAGACCGACGGGGGAGCCACTACCCCGATGTGCGTGTTCATTATGGAGAAGACCACAGCCACCGGCGCGTACGGCGGCATCTGGGGGCAGAACGGCGTCAACAACGGCATCCGATTCTGGGAAGACAATGGCCCCAACAGCACCACTCCCCCGGCAAACAGCCATCAGTTGGTCAACAATGCGGTCGCAGGTGCAGACCCGAACATGCCCGACTACGGCTTGAACTGGTTCGGATCCAACGGGCAGACCGGCCACCAAGAGAATTATTACTGGAATCACTGGGAAGGTACGCAACAGACCGTAGTGGTAAACCTCGCCGATTCAAAGCAAACTTGGCAGGACGGCTGGGGGGTACTGGGGGCCTACACTTACAATGCCAGGAACCACGCGTGGCCGAAAACGGCCCTGGGCAATTACTACTACCTCGGTGATCCCAGTGGCGGCTGGAGCGGCCAGATCGCCGAAGTACTTGCATACGACCACGATCTGTCGGATGAGGACCGTTGGGCGGTCGAGAGTTACCTGATGGCGAAGTGGCAGTGGCCCATACCGTATCCTGGCGACATTAACCGCGACGGCGAGGTCGGCCCGGAGGATTTCGGCATTCTGAAGGACAACTGGGCCGCCGAAGGCGGACCCAGCATGGGCGTCTACTGGGACACCGGCGACATGGACGGCGACGGCGAGGTCGGCCCGGAGGACTTCGGCATTGTGAAGGACAACTTCGGCCTCGACGGCCTCGTCCCCCTGATGTCCGTGCCCGAGCCCGGCTGCCTGGCGTCGCTGCTGGCAGCCGCAACAGTCTTACCCCGCCGGCGGCACCGCCCGCGGTGAACAAGCCGCTTGCGGCTTTGCGGCGGCAACGCGATGCCGCCTGCGTCTCTGGCAAGCCCATCCGGCTCACACTGACCATGTTCGGCGACGTTGTTTCCTCGGGCGTGGCCGCAACCGTTTCCAAGCGGTTCCTCCCCGGACAAAGGAAACACACCACGCCTCTTCTCCGGCCGCTGCACTCGGCAGGTTAGACAACCTGTCGGTTCCGCCGGGCCTCCCCCCCGCCTGCCGACTGGCAGCAGGTTGGTTCTCCCCCGTCCAACCTGCCGTACTTTGTTCCCGCCCCCGAAGGGCAGGCAGAATCTGGGCATCTCGCGCATGACCCCGCCACGTTCTTATGACCCAACGCTACTCGTTCACGGGGTGCCCTGGAGCCTCGCCGCCCATCACCGAGTCGGTCGTCCTACGCACCAATGGCCACCGGCCAGCGCCAATTCCACGAAGTCCACGGGCTCGGCGTATCGCTCCGCCAAGGCCCTTCCCATCGCCAGGCCGCTCGCCATGGCATCGGCGATCATCCGCTGTTGGGCGAGCGCCTCCGGAGATCCACACGCTACGCCTTTGCCGTCGAATAGCTTCCGCAGGTGGTTGGCCGGAACGGCACTTGG
This sequence comes from Planctomycetota bacterium, assembly GCA_026693065.1. GTDB lineage: Bacteria > Planctomycetota > Phycisphaerae > SM23-33 > SM23-33 > JAPLNA01. Next base: position 6,877 of record JAPLNA010000328.1, on the reverse strand, counting down.
GGACGGCACGGGAACAACACTTTCACGTTCAGACGTCATGTTCAACATCTCCTTCGTTAGTCGCCAGGACCACACCGATACGTCCCACACGGTTGGGGCTCCACAAGAGCCTCACCCGAGGGCGGTTCGGTCGTCCATGGCGAGTTTGTTGCGTTTCACGAGCGAGCTATTTCCTGGGCAGCCTTGCCCACATGCGCGACGCATTGACCCATTGCTCGGCCCCTGCCGGGGCCCATTTGCGACGCATAAAGCAGCCCGTGGCACTGCCTGCATGCGAAGCCCTGCTCACCCGGCGGCAAAACCAATACGCCGCGCCGACGCCCACACGCTGGGCACGTAAACCACCACCTGTGGCCGCCGTAAGCCAGCCCGGTACTGGTCAGCGGGATGCGCTGCCGGACGTTCGCGAGCACGCCGTCTATCTCCACGTCGAACGTCAGCTGCACCTGCCGCGGCTGTCGGTTCTCGTCGGTCTCAACGGTGATGATGGCCACCGCCACCGCCGTGTCCGCCCTGGTCCACGTGAGCACCTTGGGCGTGTCTTGGCCGGCGGCGAGCATCCTCTGCTCGGTCAGCGCCGCGATGGTGAGGCACAGGCTGTCTTCAACGCGGCCCCGGCTGGTAGGCAACCGCGGCGGGCCACTTCCAGGTCCACCCATGGGGGGCTATCTCCCGAGTGCGGGTTGCGCTGCCGCATACGCGTTCACCTGAACGGCTTCGGCGTTCCGGATGGTCAAGATCGGCGAACGCGATCGCGGCCTGAGCCTGTCGAGCGTCGACGTAAACAACTTCAACGATCGCTCCGCCAGCGCCGACACCTGGGTGTCGCTCGCCGCCTGCTCTCGGTTGCGCTGGTCGTCCTGAAGCTCGCGGCGGGCCTTCACTTCCAGCATACTGTGGAGGTAGGTGCTGTAGGCCGCCAACGCGCCGTCCAACACGGCGATGTCGCTCAGGGTTTCCAACTCCAACTCGGCGATCATTCGCGGCCTGAAAAGGGCCAGGATGTTGTTGACGAGCCTGGGGGGGAACGGGCGCGTTCCCATGATGAAGAACGTCCCGCGCTTCGTGTACGATTTGACCCACCGGGCATATTCCTGGGGCGCCAGTTCGTTCAGGGCGTCGGCGATATCGCCGAGTACCGATGGCGGCACCCGCACGTCGTTGTACAGCCCCGCCAGGGAATTCTTCACCAGTTCCCACCGCATTTCCGCAGTAAACGTATGGGCGTTGCCCGCCAGCGCGTGAACCGCCGCCGTGCAGAACTTCACGGTCTCGTTGGCGTCGATATCGTCGGCGGCCGGCTTGATTGCAGCGGCCTCAGTGGCTCCCCTGGCGCCCTTTTGCGCCGGCGGCTGGAGCTCGGGTAGTGCGTCCTGCACCTCGTCGGCGGCGGACTCCGCGGCGTCTTCTTGATACGATGTTTCATGACGTCCCGGGGGGCTCAGGACCGTGTTGGCCAGTGAGTCGCCGGCCACTCGTGGTTCGCCCGAATCCGCAGATCGCCGGTCATCTTCGGGGGAGTCCCGGTAGGCCTTGGGGACGTCGCGTTTGGCGGCAGGCGTCAACGGCTGGGCTTCTGGCACCGCCGCCGTCGTGGCCTCTAACAGCGCTGGCGAGGGCTCTGGCGGGGCCTGCGGATGATTGGCACCGACCGCGCTGTCGGCGGCGGCAACGGCGGGGGCGGGCTCAGCCAGTGCCGTACGGCGACGCCCAGGGGGCAATGACGGGAAGCCACCGCCGGCCCTCCGCCACTCGTCGATGACGGGGGGAACAACCGGCCAACTGCCGGGCCGACGCCTACGAGGACGATCGATAACGGACTCGCGGTTTCTCATGATTCTGCCTTCTGGCCATGTCTCAGGCCACCACCCAGAGCACCAGGTTGCCCATCAGCGGCTACGTATTTCGCGAACGCATTGCCCGTCGAGCCATCCGGACCCGACGGTCTATCTCTATCGTACTCGGGTTTCCCGCAGCGCGCAAGGGCATCTGGGACCCCTGGTCCATGTCAATTTCGTGCATGTTTCGGTGGATTTGCCCGCTTTCGGCGTTCTCAAAATTGTTTGTCACGATGGCGATCGCTCGGGGGCAGCTCATGGGCAATCCCCAGATTTGACGAACGCATTGTCCATTCCCTGCCCCGGTCCGCCTGTTCGATAAACTGACCGTCCTGGACGGGATGTGGTCGAAGGCGCATCTTCGTCTTTCCGAAGATAGGCGGGGGCCGCCGCCACGCTCATCGCCGCCGACCCCTGATGATCGCCCCGTTCTCGCCAGGGCCCATCCCTGCGAGGGCGAGGAAGGCCTCTGGGCGCGCGATGGAGGCTCTTTGGGCCCCGGGGCGCCTCTGGGGCGCGCTCGCGGGCTTTGGCGCATCCTGGGCGATCCTGGGGCGCGCTCGGGTGTCTTCCGCCAACACGTACCCGTCCTCACCACCTCCCCCGGCCTTCCACGCCCCAGCCATTTCCGCTCGCTGCTGACAGCCATCGCCTTGCCCTGTGCGGCAAAGAGTTATCCCGGTGACGATGTACGACGCCGACACTCGGGCCGGCAACGGTGCCGCGGAGTGTGGCCTTACTGACAGATCTGGCGGATCTCCGCCGCCGACAGGGCGCGGCTAAAGATCATCACCTCGTCGATGGTGCCGTGGACGGTGAAGTGGTTGCCCCAGTCCACGCCAAACAACTTGCCTCCGCCCAGGTGCACGGGCGCCCGGTCGGAACGGATCTGCCCGCGGTATTTCTCTTCGCGTTCCAGATGCCCGTTCACGTAGAGCTTCACCGTGGCCCCGTCGTACACGCCGGCCAGGTGAACCCAGCGGCCCGGGACCATCTTCGTCTCCCCCAAGACGGTCTTGCCGCCGCCACGCTGGGGATCGGTGGCGTTGCCCACGTGGAACAGGGGTTCGCCGCTCTTGGCGTAGCCCAGGCAGAACGCGGGGTTCCACCACAGGTCGTCGCCCTTATCGGCGACGGGCCTTGCGGTTGTCCTTGGGTTTGGACTCGGGGACAGGCTTGTCGGCAGCCGTTGAGAGTACCACGTTCCGCATGATCTCCCAGGCCGTCTGCGGTGTGTAGCCATCGATGGTAAGGCTGTGGGTTCCTAGCAGGCCGATGCTGAGGTCGTCGGGGCTGAAGAGGACCGCGGTCCGTCCGTCCAGGCGGACGGCTTGGAGTTGAGGCCCTGGCCCGGCGCGGGAATCACCGTGGTGCCGGTAGGTGAAAGAGTCGATAGTGAAGCCGGGCCTCTGAAAGAGCGGGTCCGTGGCGGGCACGAGTTCCGCCGGGGCCTGCGGGAACATCTCGCCCAACACCCCGGCGGTGCTGGCGGCGAAGGTCTTGTCCCCGCCGGCGGCGTCGATCACCAGCGTGCCGCCGCCCTTGACGAACGCAACGAGCGTAGCCCGCTCCGCCGCCGAGAGGTCCAGTTTGCCAGTGCCGGTGAGGCTGGCCAGTTTGGCCCGCCCGGAGGGCAGGTCGGCGATAGGGATCGGACCGGTCACGTCCAGATCGGTCCCGGCGAGGGACCGCATCAGGAGGCTCAGACGCCGGAAGGCCAGCGGCTCGGGGTCGAACGACCCGGAATGTTGCAGCCGGACGAGTTGGGCGGTTCGGACGCTGGCGGCGGGCCCGGCGGGATCTGGCCAGTGGCTCACTCCGCGGTGCCGCATCAGGTGCGGGCCCGTGGCCACGTATCGCATGATGTTCATCGCCAGCTCGAAATGCTCCTTCTGACTGGTCGTCCGCAACGATTGCCAGCTCAGCATCAGATCGGCATCGGTGTGGATAACCAGCGGGCGCACGCCGTTGGAGATCACCGCCAGGGGGATGGTCGCGGGCACGTCGAAGTAGACACTCTTGGCGTACAGCGGGTGGTCACGGCCGCAAGTCTTCAACTCGTAGTCTGGAAAGAGCCGCCGGTAGACATCGCGCATGCCCGTGCCAAAGCCCTCGCCCGAGCACTCGCGGATGCTCAGGATCGTGCCCCCCTGCTGGACGTAGGTCCGCAGCTTGTCCAGTTCGGCGTCGGTGAATGTGGGGGCCTTGGCGCCGGAAATGACCAAGATCGGCGCGTCGTGCCACTGGCTGACCGGGTGGGCCGCGTCAATGATCTGCCAGGCAACGGTTCGCTCCAGCATTCGGGACATCCAGCCCGTCAGGTATGCCAAGGCACGGGGGCGGTTGTTCCAGTCGCCCGAGTATTGCAGCTTGTTGAACACGACGGGATGTCGTCCGCGGCAGAGGAACAGCAGCGAGAAAGCGGCGTTGGGAACGTCCAGTTTCTTGCCCGCGGCAGGGGGCTTGATGCCGGACTTGACGCCGGCCCGGGCGGCGCGACCGGCCCCAGCCAGCAGGGATGCGCCTTCGTCATACCAATCGTGCTGGCCGAAGAACTTGTACCCGCTGGCCAGCCCCACGCGTTCGATGCCGTAGAGGCAGTAGCCCCTGAACTTCGCGTCCTTGGGGTGGGTCGTGAAGTTCTCGTCCAGCCAGGCCAGCCCGTCCTGGAGGGGTTTGGGAAGGTTGGCCCCGGTACAGTTGACCCCGCCGGCGCCGAGGCGGTCGCCGCAAACGAACAGGCTGGCAATTCCTGCGGCCGTCATCGTCCCCGTGCTGTGACCCTTCTTGCCCTCGCCGGTGTAGGTCCACCCGCCATCGTCGCGTTGGGTTGATCGCCAGTGCCTTTCCGTCACCTGCCAGTACTTTTGCGGTACCTCGATGCCGCATTCCGACGCGATCCACAGACCCAGCAGGGCGTACTGCATGTTGGAGTTGTCCCACTCGCCCTTGCCCGGCAGGCCCGGGGCAGCGTAGCGGATCAGCCCGTTATTCATGGACAGGTAAAGCTGCTTGACGTCCTGGGTGATGTACTTGCGGTACTCCCCCCGCTGTGTCTGCTCCGCCGCCGCGTAAGCCAGGATCCGGCAGGCGAGGGAGTAGGTGTATTCCTCCTTCTGCCGGGTCAGCCACTTCAGGGCCGCCGCCAGGTTGGGCTCCTGTGGCTTGACGCCGGCCTCCAGCAGGGCATACACGGCCAGCCCAGTCGGGCCCGTCTCCTGCTTGTCCTGCGCGGGCCAGTGGTCGTCCACCTGGGCGTTCCGCAGGGCCTGTTTGTAGCGTTCGATGGCGGCTTCGACGTCGGGATCGTACGGCAGCGTCTGCCCCCCCGCTACCCCGCCGGCCAGCCCGACGGCCAGCACGGCGATCCACCCGCACTTCAGGTGCATCTTCCGCATGAGAATCCTCTTTCCCGGGATCACCCGGATAGCCTCATGCCCACGACCATCGGCAAGTCTATCGCGTTTTCCGGACACCGGCAAGCTCTTCCGAACATCACACGATACGCATGGGTGCTACGTTCTTGGCACGCCCAACACCACAGCCTTACGCCGCCCACAGAAATCCATTGAATTCCCTCCTGATCTGGGTACCGTGCATCCAGAGACGCCGCCGGAAGACGGGATGCCACTGACGGCAAGGAGAACAAGTCATGATGCCCCGGAGATGGCTGAAACCCATTTCGGTTATGGCCGCCTTCACGGGGGGCCGTCTGGGGCGCCGTGAACCTGTCGGCCGACGCCCCCACCTCGGCCCCACAGGCGGGGAAGGTGGTCGGAATCGTCGTGGCCAAGAACTCCAAAGAGATCACCATCAAACCGGAGGGCGCCAGCAAGCCGGTGCGTTGCATCATACCGGAGAAGGACGAGGCCATCGCGGCAGCCTTGAAGGCGATCTTTCCGACCAACCTCGTGGAGATGGAGGGCAAGATCGTCAACCGGCGGGCCGTGCTGACCAGCATCAGGGTGATCATCCCCCCGGAGGGCTCCGGCACGGTGACGGGCATCGTTGTGGAGCGGTACATGCCCGACTGGGAGAACGGGGGCTGGAAGAAAGACATCGTGGCCGCCATCGCGGGGGCCAACGTGGGCAACAAGGTCGATATCAGTTGGACCTACCCGGGGGCGGAACGCAAGAGGGTAGTCGGACTGAAGATTGTCCCAAGGAACGCCACGCCGCATGGCCCGGCGTCCAAGCCCGCCGAGTAGCCCCCGACGCCGTCGCCAGAGCCACACCATGGGCGTGGCGATGGGAACACGCCTGGGGGCGCCCCAGCGCCACGCTAACCCGTCAGATGACCCGGCAGCCGCCCGCGGCGCGCGGGCGCCGCAGCGGACCTCCTGGAGGCCTTCCCGCGCCACGCCTCGGTAACGTACCGCGTCGTCGTCCACGCCGGCCTGACCCCCGCTGGGAGCCTGCCCCGGGGATGGCCTACTCACTCTGGCCATCCGCCGTGCCCCTCGGATTCGCGCTCACGAAGTCCGTAATGAACTGCATGAACTCGCGGCGGTCCCAGCTACCCGGATCGCCGTGGGGCAGACGCGGTGCCCACACGGGGCATGTGCAGCGCCGGCGGAGTTCGTGGACGGTCTTGGCCACGACGCGGTCCTCGTTGGCCCCGGCGTCGCCCATGACGACGATGCCCAGGCGATTGCCCCAGGTCGACGCGATCAACTCGTACTGATAGTGGCTCATGGTCTGACCCAGACTGCCGACGCACGGCGGTCCTTGTCGGGCCATGTCCGTGGGGCCCTCCACCAGGATGCAGAAATCGTAGGACCGGGCCTGGTCGTAGCCGATCAGGTTCTTTGACCTCCAGCCCGTACCTGGCATGGTCAACCATCTGGTGGTGGTGGTGAAGCTCTTGTCGCGTGTCTCCGGCGGTGGATCGTGGGCCAATCGTGCCTGCCATCCCACCTCTACGCCATCGCGCGTGACGGGCATGATGATGCGCCCGGCGCAGCGGCCGCCCCACAACAGGGGGTCGCCGCGCCAGCAGAACCTCCAGCCGTAGACCTCGGACACGAACTTGGGGTCCA
>JAPLNA010000327.1 GCA_026693065.1 Planctomycetota bacterium | reverse complement strand
TTTGCCGGAGGCCTCGGGCCGCTGCCAGCCTGGGTTCGCCGACCGCACCGGGTGGCCACGTGGGTGGCGGCCAAACTGATCCTGGATTACACCCGACGAATCCTGCTCCGGGATCGTCAGAGGGCCCATGCATAATGTTGATCGCTGGGGGATGCTGTTGTTGCTTCTTCTGTTGCTGTTTCGGCGCCCCGCAACCCCCGAAGAATCCCCCTGCGGTGCAGGGGGCTCCCCGCGTATAATCTCCGGCATGGCGGATAACGGGATACGTCTGGGACGGTGGATGTTCCTGGTTTCGCTGGCGGCCCTAATGAGGGGCGGGGGGTGTGCGCCCACGCGGGCGTTCGAGGAGCCTTCCGGGCCGCACTTTTCCCTCCTGACTTACAACGTCAATTACGGCGGCCCCGGGGCCGACCAGACCATCGACGCCATCGCCCGAGCCGGGGCGGACGTCGTCTGCCTCCAGGAAACCAACCCGGCGTGGGAGGAGTGGCTGCGGGCGAAACTGTCGCAGACGTATCCGCACATGGCGTTCCTGCACTCTCCCGCGGCCGGCGGGCTGGCGGTTCTGTCCCGCGCCCCGATCGCCGAGGTCGAGCGCGTGCCCCCGTCGGCCGGTTGGTTCCCCGCGTGGATCCTCCGCGTCCAGACGGCCGCCGGGCCGGTGCAGGTGGTCAACGTCCACCTCAGGCCCTCGCTGAGCGAGGAGGGGAAGGTGACCCTCGGCGCCCTGATCGGGACGAAAGCCGTCCGCCTGCGTGAGGCCGAGGCCCTCTGGCCCCGCCTGGCCCCCGGCGAGCCGACCATCCTCGCCGGCGACCTCAACGAGGGCAACGACGGCGGGGCGATCGCCTGGCTGGCCGACCGCGGGCTGACCGACGCCCTGCCCGAATTCGACCGCCACAGCCCGACCTGGCGCTGGTCCACGCCGCTGCTGACCCTCCACGCCCGCTTCGACCACGTCCTCTACAACGACCGCCTGCACTGCCTCCGCGCCCAAGTGCTCAACCAAGGCGCCAGCGACCATTTCCCCGTGATCTCCGTCTTCCAACTCGCCCCAACCAGGTAGAGCCGACTGGACAAGCCCCCCGCACGGCGATTGTCATTACCCATATCCTCCTTCACTCCCGGCAAGAAAGAATCCCTGGTCCAACCGCGACCCCACCAACCGGAAACTTGGGGAGAGCGTGCGGACGCTCTCCCCAAACCCCTCTGCCCGGCCCACACCCCCCCAACGGAACCGGAAGGGGAAGTCTCGGGAGGATCAGGCATGCCGTTGTTCTGACGTGCGTGGGCCGGGGAAGGGGGACCCGGGGGAATCCGCCTTCGGCGGGCCGGGTCCTCCGCGGTCGTCTACTTCTCCTTCAACTCGACGACGCGGACGTCCTTGGCCGTCGCGCCCTGGCGGATCGGGATGAACAAGAGGTGGGGCCGCCAAACGGTGACCAAGACGAAATGCGAGTTGTCAGGGGAGAGGGCGAACTGGTCCGTATTGAAATCGATATCCAACGGGTATTCGAGGACCACTTCGCCGACGGGTGGCTTGGCGTCCGTGCCGGCGGGGGGCGCATATCGAATCATGGCAATCCCGACTTCTTTCTTCATGGCGGGCATGGTTGTGGCCTTGGCGGCGTCGGCCTTACCGCCCCGCTGCTCGATCATCCAGACCTCCGTGCGTTTGACCAGTGGCGTTCCTCGGACGCATGGCCCGCTCTCGCCCCCCCACAGGAACTTCCCGCTGCCGGTGTCGAACAATCCGAATCCGTAACGGTCCTGTTCGCCGAACGCCAATAGCAGCACGTCGCCTTCCTTGCTGACGTGAGCGTAAGCGGGCCGTCCTTGGTGGGATGCCTCCCACTCGCCGACTTTGTCTGCCTCCGTTCGGGAAATCGAACAGACCTGTTTGCCCGCGGGGCTGAAGACGTCGATCCGTTCGACTTCGACTGATTCTTTCGTGGCTGCCAATTCTGCCGGTTTGTTGTGCACTCGCAACGACCAGAACCCGCCGGCGGCCATCAGGCGGACGTCGGGGCGGAGATCGAGCGGCTTGCGTTCCTTCATCTCGGGGAACAAATAGGCGACATAATGCCCCGGAGATCCGAACACCACGTGCTTGCCGCCGTCCAGCCCAACTGGAATTGCCCCGTCCAGACGGGCCAGGTCAGCCAATCCCGGCAAGATGGCATTCTTCGCCGGATCGAACCGCCAAGTGCTCCATTTGGACTCTCCTTCCTTGACGCGCTGCCAACAGTCAACCCATACCTGCCCGCCGAAGGCTCTGGCCTGGCGAATGTTCCATCCGTCACCGACTCGATGTGCCTTGGTCGTCCCCGTGGCCACGTCGCAGGTCCAAAGGACATTCTCGCCCTTGGCGTCATGGGCCATGGCGATGACCGTCTTGCCGTCGGGGGTGTAGGCGGGCATGTCGTCGGGGTCGCAGCCCAGAAGGCACAGGGGGAGGAACAGAAGGGGTGGAAACCACACTCGCCGGTTCGCCATGGCAGAGGCCTTTCCCAACCAGAGAACGAGAAACCATCGGGACGAATGTATTGTACGCGGGGGGGTGCGCTGTGACCAGAGGAAGCGCCGGGGTGGTCGACAGAACGCGCGGTGCAAGCACCGCGGCTAAACGAGGTGCGACGTAACCACCTCGATCCTCGACACAGGTCTCCCCCGGTTCCTCTTCCCAGTTCCCAGTTCCCAGTTCCCAGTTCCTCAGGTCCTTAGTTCCCCGTTCCCGATTCCCGATTCACCACTCACGACTCACGCTTCACGGCATACTATTCACACATCCCCACTAAGCGAAAAAAAGATGGAACCAGATGCCCCTCCGGGCGTCTTATTAAGCGAGACGGCCGGGCAGGCCGGCGATGAGGAGACGAACCATGCGAAACGTGAAGCGATTCTCGACGGCGGCGGTACTGGGCGTCCTGGCGGCGCTGGCGATGGCGGTGGCGCCCGCGGCGGCGGACGGGCTGATCGTGCCCGTCAGGCCGGAGGTGATGGTCAGGGGGTCGTGGTCCGTCAAGTACCACCACGTCAACATCACCGTTCGCGACCAGGTGGCCTCCGTGAACATCGAACAGGCGTTCGTGAACAACGGGGCCGGCATGATCGAGGTGGAATACCTCTTCCCCGTGCCCCCCGGGGCGGCGGTGGATTCGCTGACGCTCAAGGTCGACGGCAAGGAGTTCGCCGCCAAGCTGCTCAAGGCCGACGAGGCCAGGGCGGCGTACGAGGCCATTGTGCGCACGAAGAAGGACCCGGCCCTGTTGGAGTACGCCGGGTACGGCATGTACAGGACGAAGGCGTTCCCGCTCCAGCCCGGCAAGCCCGCCGAGGTGCTGGTGACCTACAAGGGCGTCTGCCGCAAGGACCGCGACCTGGTCGAGGTGTGGTATCCGCTGAACACGGAGAAGTATTCCGCCAAGCCGGTAGAGAGCGTGGAGGTCAGCGTGGACATCATCGGTCGGGGGGACACCCTCAAGCCGTATTCGCCCACACACGACATTACGGTGGAGCGGAAGGGCCCCGACCACGTCGTGGTCAACTATAAGGCCAAGGACGTCCTGCCCACGACGGACTTCCAGGTGTTTTACAGCGAGAGCAACGAGAAGGTGGGGGCGAGCCTGACGACCCACCAGGCCGAGGCGTCCGAGGATGGGTATTTCATGCTCCTGGTGAGCCCCAACCCGCGGACGTCGGGCAAGGCGGTGCAGGCGAAGGATTTCGTGATCGCCTACGACCACAGCGGGTCGATGAGCGGCAAGAAGATCCAGCAGGCCCGCGAGGCCCTGACGTACGTGCTGAACAACCTGAACCCGGACGACCGGTTCAACGTGGTCTC
>JAPLNA010000326.1 GCA_026693065.1 Planctomycetota bacterium | reverse complement strand
TTCCTCGCGTCGAAACTGGGAATGAATCTGGCGGAAGGAAACGCACGCCGGCGCGCCTATAATGGGGCCTGCAAGGAACACGGCTTATTCCCCTCACCGCGTTTCCCAGCATAGGCCCCGGGATTCTCCGATCTTCCCGGGGCACTTTTTTTGTCCCCGCGCGGGAGGGTCTTTTCCCCCGCCCGGCGTTGGGTTACACTCACCAGCATGATTATCACGATCGACGGACCGGCCGGGTCGGGCAAGAGCACCGCGGCGCGGGGCCTGGCCAGGGCCCTGGGCATCGCGTACCTCGACACGGGGGCGACGTACCGGGTGGTGACCCTGGCGGCCCTGGAACGCGGGCTGGACCTCGCCGACGCCGACGCCCTGGCCCAGTTGGCGCGGGGGCTGGACGTGCAGTTCGTCCCCGCCCCCGAGGGGCTTCGCGTGCTGCTGGAGGGACGCGACGTCAGCGACGCCATCCGCCGCCGCGACGTCACCGAGAACAGCCGTTACGTCGCTAGCCCCGCCAACGTCCGGGCCGTGCTGGTGGACCTCCAACGCCGCCTTGGGGCCGAGTTGGGCAGCTTCGTCACCGAGGGGCGGGACCAGGGCTCGGTCGTCTTCCCCCAGGCCGATCTAAAAGTCTACCTCGACGCCGACCCCGCCCAGCGCGCCCTCCGCCGGGCGGCGGAGATGACCGCCCGGGGCGAGGCCGCCGACGTCCAGGGCGTCCTGGCCGACATTCTCAAGCGGGACGCCTCCGACGCCGGGCGTCAGACCGGCCCGCTGTGCCGGCCTGCCGACGCGGTCGTGGTGGACACGACGGGCAAGAGCATCGACGAGACCCTCGCGGCCCTGCGGGCGGCGGTGGAGGCCCGCGCGTGAACGCCCCCGCCAGCTACCCCAACCCCCGGCTGAAACACTGGACCATGCCCGAGGGCCTCCAGCCGACCCAGCCCTTCTACCGCCTCGCCCGCCACCTCCTCCGCACGGCGATGGCGGGCCTGTGGAAACTCCGCGTCTTCGACCGCCACTACGAACCGACCACCGGCGGGGTCGCCTACGTCGCCAACCACCAGAGTTTCCTCGACCCCGTCGTCATCAGCGTGGGCTTGCAGCGCCCGATGAACTACATGGCCCGGGACAACCTCTTCCACCCGCCGCTCAAGTGGCTCGTCGAGCACCTGAACGCCTTCCCCGTCCGCCGGGGCACGGCCGACCTGACGGCCATCAAGGAAGGCATGCGGCGGATCAAGGCCGGCGGACAGGTCGTCGTCTTCGCCGAGGGCACGCGGACGCCCGACGGGCGAATCGGGCGGATGCTGCCCGGCGTGGCCATGCTCGCCCAGCGGGCGGCGGAGTGGACCGTCCCGGTCCTGGTCGACGGGGCGTTCGAGGCCTGGCCCCGCACCCAGATGCTGCCCAGCCCGGGCAACGTCGTGGTCCGCTACGCCCCGCCGATCTCCCGCGCCCAGGCCCAGGAGTTCACCCCGCAGGAACTGGTCGACCACATCCGCGGCGTCCTGATCGCCCTCCAAGCCGACACCCGCCGCCGGGTCGGCCGCCCCCCCCTCCACTACGAACCCGACTTCCTCGCCGCCCCCCACCCCAAGCGTTCCCGCCAACCCTGAGCGGGCGGTAACCAGTAGCCCGTAGCCGGTAGCCCGGTAATACGGCAAGCACGCGAGGTGTCCCGAAAACCGCGTCGTTCTTCCCCTCGATTCCGCACGTTCTTACTCTCTAGTCACTTACGACTCCACCGATCCCCACCGCCCCTCGTTTTCGGTCACCTCAAGGACACCTGAAGGACACCTGAAGGACACCTCAAGGACACCTCAAGGACACCTCAAGGACACCTCACGGGCACTTGCGCCCTCCGCGTTCTCTGCGGTGAGTCCCCCCTCTTTAACCCGCCTCAGGGCCCCCGGAACCGCCACTTACGATTCGACCTTCCTCCCCAACTCCCGCCGCTGCCTCCCGTAACAAACCCCCGCGCCGACATAGCCCCGGAACCCCTCTTTTCGCCGCAATTCCGGCCATTTTTCACAAGAAATGCATATTTTTTCCCCGGCCCAGGATTCCGGATGCTTCGGCCGCCAACAAGCCCGATAGGGTACGTTCTTCCGCAGCACCCCCCCCAGTAGACCCATGAACCTTGCCCAGCGATGGAAAAAGAGACCTTTCGGGTATAATATTACTTGAAATAGACAATGAACCGGCAGTATACTGCCGTTGTTGGACGATATTATACCCCATGGGGACGACAATGAGTCTGTCGCAGGAAATCGTCGAGATGCGTAAGGCGGCCGGGCTGACCCAGGCCCAACTGGCCCGCCGGGCGGGCGTCGGGCTGCGGTTCATCCGCGAGTTGGAACAGGGCAAGCCCACCGTCCGCCTGGACAAGGTCTGCCAGGTGCTCGACCTGTTCGGCTGCCAACTGACCACAAGGAAGGCCCCATGACCCGGCACGCGGACGTCTTCTACCAGGACCGCCTGGCCGGCCGGCTGAGCGAAACCGACGAGGGATACCGGTTCGTCTACGACGAGGCCTACCTCGCCGACGGCGAGCCGGTCTCCCTGACACTCCCCGTGCAAGCCGCCCCCTTCGAGAGCCGCGAACTCTTCCCCTTCTTCGCCGGCCTGGCGCCCGAGGGGTGGTATCTCCGCATCGTCGCCGGCACGATCAAGGTGGACGAGCACGACACGTTCGGCCTGCTGATCCGGACCTGCCGCGATTGCGTCGGGGCCGTCAGCCTCCGCGAGGCCGCCCATGATTGACTACGACCCCAAAACCCTCCGGGCCATGTTCGGCAAGCCCATCCGCCCGGTGATCCCGATCTCGCTGAGCGAAGTGGCGGCCGCCGCCCGCCAACTGGCGGGCAAGCTCTCGATCTCCGGCGTCCAGCCCAAACTCTCCCTCGCCCTCGAGGGCGAAACGCTGGTCCCCGTCGAACGCGACGGGCTGTTCATTCTCAAGCCCCAGACCCAGGAGTTTCCCGAACTGCCCCAGAACGAGTACCTCTGCATGCAGATGGGCCTGCGCTTGGGCCTCAACACCGCCCCCTGCCTCCTGCTGGCCCTGGCCGACGGCTCGCCGGCGTATTTGGTGAAACGGTTCGACCGCCGCAAGGACGCCCGCCGGGTGGCCAAACTCCCCTGCGAGGACATGCAGCAGATTCTCGGCGGGCGCGACAAGTACGACGGCAGCCACGAGCAGATCGCCCGGGCCATCCGCGAGCACTGCACCTACCCCCCGCTCGAACTACAGCGCCTGTTCGAACTGGTCCTGTTCCACTTCGCCATCGGCAACGGCGACGCCCACAAGAAGAACTTCTCCCTTCTGACAGCCCCCGACGGCACGATCGCCCTGAGCCCTGCCTACGACCTGGTCAGCTCCCGCCTGGTCCTGCCCTCCGAGGCCGACGAACTGACCCTGACCCTCCAAGGCAAGCGAAACGCCCTCACCCGCGCCGACTTCCTCGCCTTCGCCGCCCACCTGGCCATCTCCCCGACCTACGCCCACAACCGCCTGGCCGACCTCTTAGCCCTCCGCGACGTTTTCGGCCAGATGATCGCCACGTCCGCCCTCAGCGCCAACCTCCGCGCCTCCCTCGCCGACATCCTGGCCGAGCGTCTGGCGCGGCTGGCTGGTTGATCCGGCGGCGAGAGAATCCCGTCGACGATGGAACCGGGGCCGGGCCGGGGCGTCTAAGGCAGCGAACGCAAGAAGATGAAAGGAGTCTCCCGATATGACTATCAGGAACGTTGTCATTGGCGTGGCCGTGATGATCTTCGCACAAATGCTCCTGGCCCAGGCGACCACCGCGCCCAAGGGGCCCGAGGACGCCCGATCGCTGGCGCAACAACTGGTGGACGACGTCAAGCACAACCGGGGGGCGGTATCGCTGAAGTTGGTGGGCCGCGAGGATGTGCTCGTGGAACTGCCCAAAGTGACCGGCTCGCTGAGCGTCAGGGAGAAGAAGGCGGTTCTGAGGGAGGTGCTGAGTATCGGCCTGCAGAAGAACCCGCAACGATGGGTTCGGTCCAGTGCGGTTACCGCCTACTACGTCGAGGTGGCGGTCTCCGCCGATAGCAAGGAAGTCCGGGAGTACGCGGGGGATCTATTGGTCCGGTGGGTGCCCCCCTCGTATCTCGCCGTGCACGCCGCCACGTTGATCAAAGCCACCAAGGAAGGGAAACTGGACAACTGGCTGTTGTTGGGCAAGACGGGCGAGAAAGAGGCGAAGGTCTTGATCCCCAAGGGAGGGAATTCCCCGCCGAAGTATCACGATAGCGCCCGAGCCGCGGCCGCCAGGCTCGGAGATGCCGCCGAATCGAAAGCCTTCGTGGAGGCCTACCAGCGAGAAAAAGACGATCGCGAGAAGGCGTACATGGCGAAAGCGCTTGGGTACATTGGGGACGCCGCGTGCGTGCTGGCCCTGGCCCGGGATATGCGAACGCCGGTCATATACGACTCTGGCCCGGGGTTGACCTCACTACGGCTAGACATCATTGCGGCGCTCGGCGAGGCATTTCCCGACGAGCCGGTGTTTGCGAACCGCGACGTTCGCACGGATAAGGACATCGACGCGTGGTACGACGCGGTGGAAAAATGGCTGGAGGGGCATCTGGGCGTCACGTGGCAGACCGAACGGCCAAAGCCATTCGCTTTCAACCCAAGACCAACACCGGTTCCGCAAGATACCAAGTGAAACGGGAGTCGCCATGAAGAAGCGATTGTACTTCTTGTCGGTCATGGCCGCGGGGGTTTCAACGCGAACGCGATCGGGTCGTGTCCGTGAGTTCCGGGGACGCGCGGGGTCCGCCTTCGGCGGGCCGCTAAACGTTATGCGACGTGACGAGACCACGTCGAAGTTCGGAGACTCCGCCGCGCGCCGTAAATAGGGAC
>JAPLNA010000325.1 GCA_026693065.1 Planctomycetota bacterium | reverse complement strand
GTTCCCCCGCACCCCCTTCCCCGGCCCACACACGCCCAAACAACAACACCCCCGATCTGCCCACGACTTCCCCTTCCGGTTCCCTTGGGGGTGTGTGGGCCGGGAAGAGGGGTTTGGGGAGAGCGTCCGCACGCTCTCCCCATGTTTCCCGTTGTTGCAGTCTGGGCCTGAAAATCTGTGCGAGAATTCGAGATTCTGGACATTAGTGGTACAAAGGCGGAAGAACAAGAAACGAAACGACAGAATTCGCGGGCGGACCGCACCGCCCAGACTACGCCCCCTTGACGTCCGTGCCGGAGTTCGGGGTATCGCCTCTCACGGCTCTGGCGGCGGCCTGGGCGGGTATGCCGATGTCGGCGACCACCATGCGCCCGGTGTATTCGGCGGCCTCGGGGGGCAAGAAGCCCTTCTTCGTAGCCACGAACGTGACCGTGACGACGGCCTTGATCGCCGCCCCGGGCGCTCGCCCGCTGTCGCAGTCCAAGCCCGTGGGGATGGCGACGGCGCCCTCGGGCGCCCCGCGAATCCCCGTGCCGCCCAGGGCGTCGACGATCACATCGAATTCCCTCAACCGCACGGCGAGGCCGGGGATCTCGGCCGGGGAGAGAACGCGGACGTCGGCGTTGAGGTTCCACAGGGCCTGAAGGTTCACGCGGGCGTCGCCGTAGACTTTCTCGGGCGAGGCGATCAGGAAGGTGGCGCACCCCAGGCCGCGAAGGACGAGGTGGCGGGCGGCGACGAAGCCGTCGCCCCCGTTGTTGCCCGCCCCGGCGACGACGGCGACGCGGCCCGAGCGGGCCTCGCCCAGAACCCCGAAGACGGCGTCGGCGACCTGTCGCCCGGCGTTCTCCATGAGCACCAGCCCGGACAGACCCAAAACCTCGATCGCCCAGCGGTCGACGCGGCGGACCTCATCTCGTGAAAGGGCGTCCATGGCCTGGTGGCAAACTCCCGGGCCGCTCTCGGCGGCAGGCTACTCAGCGAGGACTTCGTCGATCGCGGCGGCCAGGTCGGCCTTCTGCTGCAGCCCCACGAACCGCTTGACCATCCGCCCGCCCTTGAAAATGATCACGGTCGGAATGGACGTGATGCCCAGTTTGATCGCCGCCTGGTGGGCGTCGTCGGTGTTGACCTTGGCGACGACCAGCTTGCCGGCGTAGTCGTCGGCGATTTCGGCGATCGTGGGGGCGAGCATCTTGCAGGGCATGCACCACTCGGCCCAGAAGTCGACCAGGACGGGGGTGGCGGCCCCGGCAACCGTGTCCTCGAAGTTCTCGTCCGTCAGCGCAACGACGTTTTCAGACATCCGTTGGTTCCTTCCCATGGCGGCGTGCTCCACGCCGGCCCGACATGGTAGGCGCGCGCCAGGCCAATGTCAATCTCGCCGGTTTGAACCGGACTCTTGAGGTTCCGGTTTTGCCTCCCCATAATGACCCGATGGCCAGTCTTCAGAAACTCGGCGAGTTCCTCGGGCTCAGGCGAAGCATCCTCGGGTTGCTCTCGATGGTCGTGCTGGTCGGCATGGGCGAGCACATGGCCGAGCAGTACCTGCCCCTGTACCTGGTGGCTTTGGGCGGCGGGTTCCTCTCGGTGGGGTTCCTCAACGGCATGGACAATCTGCTGGGGGCGTTGTACTCCTTCCCCGGCGGATACCTGGCCCAGCGACTGGGGACGAAGAAGGCCCTGCTGATCTTCAACATCATGAGCATGGTCGGCTTCGCGATCGTGATCTTCATCCGCCACTGGCTGGCGGTCCTGGGCGGGGCGGTCCTGTTCCTGTCGTGGACAGCCATCTCCCTGCCGGCCACCATGGGCCTGGTCGCCCGCGTCCTGCCCAAGAATAAGCGCACCATGGGCGTCAGCCTGCACTCGCTCGTGCGGCGGGTGCCGATGGCCGTGGGTCCCGTGGTCGGCGGGGTGTTTATCGCCATTTGGGGCACAGAACTGGGCGTGCGACTGGCGTTCATCGGCGCGCTGGCGATGGCTCTGCTGGCGGCCTTGCTCCAGCAGGTTCTCATCGAGGACGACCCCAAGGACGCCAAGAAAGCCCCCGCCGAACACAACCCCCTGCGTCTGTGGAAGCACATGACCGGCGACCTCCGCCGCCTCCTCGTCGCCGATATCCTCGTCCGCTTCTGCGAGCAGATCCCCTACGCCTTCGTCGTGATCTGGGCCGTCGGCGTCGAGGGCCACCCCGGGTCCGTCGACACTGTCCAGTTCGGCCTGCTTCGAACGATCGAAATGGCCACCGCCATCTTGATCTACATCCCCGTGGCGTACCTGGCCGACCGCGGGGGCAAGAAGCCCTTCGTGGTGGCCACCTTCGTCTTCTTTACCCTCTTCCCCCTGCTCCTGCTGTACTCTCATTCCTTCGGCATGCTGATCCTGGCCTTCATCCTGCGCGGCTTCAAGGAATTCGGCGAGCCCACGCGCAAGGCCCTCATCATGGATCTGGCCCCAGAAGACATGAAGGCCGGCATGTTCGGGCTGTACTACCTCATCCGCGACGTCATCGTCTCCCTGGCGGCCTTCGGCGGGGCGTTCCTTTGGCAAATCCCCGACATCGGGCCCAAGGTGAACCTGCTGACGGCCTTCGCCTTTGGCGCCGCCGGCACGCTCTGGTTCGCCTTCTTCGGGCGCGACCTGGGCCCGGCGAAGCCCTCGGGCGGGCCGCCGGTTGCCGCCACTCCCTGACCGTCGGCCTCTCGCTCACGCCGCTCGTGGGTCGCGGGGGCGTTCGACGACTCTTTTTTTTCTTTCTCCCGGTGACACAGTGGTTGTCAGCCCCATCGGCCTGTTCGTATAATACCCCCGTCGAAGATGTGAGTGGAACTGTGGATGTTCACGTCGGTCAGAGGACTGCACGGTACAGGCGCCTTGTCGTACGGACCTACGGCGGCGGAACGTTGATCAGGAGTTGACCATGAAGTACGCCTTCGTTGTTTGTCTGATTTGCCTTGGCCTTTTGCTGGCGACCGGATGCGAACCGCCCGGGCTGAAGGAGGCTACGGCCCTGTCGGCGGAGGGCAGGAATGTCGAGGCCCTGAAGATCTGCGAGGCGGAACTGGCCAAGTTGCCCCCTGCCGAGCAACCCAACAGCAAAATTGTCCCGTTCGCGGCCGAGCTCCGCGTGAAGATCACCGACCAGGTTCTTCGCCAGGCCGACGAAGCGTGTCAGGGCAGCAAATCGATTCCGCCCATGAACAGCGGCATCCGGAAACTTTCGGAGAACCTGGCGTACGACGATGCGGGCGGGCGGCTTAAGGCCCGCCTGGCGGACCGCCAGAAGGCCCTGGCCGCCCTGCAGGAGCAGGCCGCCGCCAAGGCCCGCACCGCCGGCGAGAAGGAAGCCGCCGGAGGGTGGGCAGAGGCTGTGCGGTTGCTCGAAGAAGCCATCGCCATCAATCCCGAGGATTCCAACCTCGCCGCCGGACGGGGCGGGTTGCTGTCCCGTCGCGACGCTGCCTATCGCCGTGCGGTGGAGGCCGCCGTGAAGGCCAACGACCTTCCGGCCGCCGAAAAGGCTATCGCCGCCGCGAAGGCGGAGGTTCCCGCTCCGGGCGATGCACTGCTGAAGGAGCTCAATGGTATCGCGTCGGACCTCCGGGCCCGGGCGCTTCGCGAGAAGATCGCTCCGCTGACGGAGAAGAAGCGGTATTACACCGCCTACCGGGCCATCCAGGAGGCCGGACTCTCCCCCGCTCAGTCGGCCGAGCTGCTCAAGCTCGTCGTGCCCGAGGGCACGGCGTTCTATCTTCGCGTCGGCGAAGAGAGCCTCAAGAAGGGCGCCGATGGAGCGGCGTACCTGGCGGCCTTCAAGGCCCTGGAGCTTTCGCCCAAGAACGACGCGGCCTTCGAGTTGTTCAAGAACGCCTCGGACCGCGTGGACAAGGCCGTCCGCGTGCAGATCGCCATTGCGGCGTTCGATTCGGCCCCGAAGGAGCCCGCCAGCGGCGTGCAGTTGTCCGACTCCCTCATCGCCAACCTGGTCAAGTCGCTGCCGTACGGCATTGAGATCCTGGAGCGGTCCAAGATCGACGTGGTCTTGTCGGAGAAGGGCGCCAAGCTGCAGGATCTCAGCAAGCAGCTCGGCGTCAAGTTCTTCGTTATCGGAACGGTGTCATCGCTGGAGGTCGAGCGGCAGAGACGCGATCGGGAGGCCACCACGGTCATGAAGGCCGGCACGCGGAACGTGCCCAACCCCGAGTACCAGGCGATGGTGGCCCGCTATGGGACAAAGACTCGCAAATGGCCGCACATTCCTCCCGCGCAAATCTCCGAAGATGTCACCCAGGTCGTCAAGTACAAGGTCGGCGACGCGACGGCGACCGGCATCATGATGGCCTCGGCGCGGGTCTTCGACGCCGAGAAGGGCTCGGTGACCTTTGCCGACGACTTCAAGGTGCGGGATGAGGCCTCCGACACCTATCAGGATGCCGTCGAGTCCGCCCACGTGCAGGGAAAGACCGCCGTCCTGCCCAGCGACACCGAGATGAAAGATCGGCTGCGGCGGAAGATGGTCACCGACGTCAGCAAGGTCGTGCTCAGCCTGTTTGAGGGCCGCCACGTGAGGCTGCTCCAGGTGGCCAACCATCACATCGAACGCCGAGAATACGACCTGGCGTTGAACTCGCTGGCCCAGGCGCACTGGTACTGCCGGAAAGACGCCCGGCGCGTGGGTGAGAAAGACGCCAACGTCGCGGAAATCGACCGCAAGGCGCTGCTGGAGCTGTCCGAGCAGCCATAACGCCGGAGGTAAGGCAATGAGAACATGGGTTGTCGTTTGGTTCGTCGGGGCCGCCCTGGCAGGCTGCGGCACCCCCCGTGGCCCCTACACCCCTATCGAGGAGGCCGAGGGCACGACCGTTCACCAGACCAGCCATGCCGTGACGGAGATGGACGAGAACGTCCGCAACGCCCTGCTGATGCGGAGCAACAACGCCACGCTGACGCCGGGCGGGCAGATCCAGGCTCGCATCACCCTTCAGAATGCGTTCAACTCGGAGATCTTCGTCGACGTGCGGTTCGTGTTCTTCAACGCCAACGACGAGCCCGTGGACGTGGGCCAGTGGCGGACCATGCACTTCGGGCCTCAGGACCTGCAGATGATCGAGGGCAACAGCATCCGCACCGGGCTGGCCAAATACAACCTGCAGATCCGTAACCTGGCCACGCCGAGGGGGCGGAAGTTGACGACCCCGGGCAGAGTGTACGAGAACGGCCTGTGGAAGCGCGGCGCGTTGCCCATGTAGGCTCGCGTCCGTCGAGTGTACCGCACGCCCGGCGCGTGCAGACAAGGAGCATGCAAATGACTCGCTCCCGCGACGTGATATCGTGGACAGTATGGATGGGCCTGGTGGCCTTGGCGATGACGGGCGGCTGCGGCGGCGTAAGGGTCCAGGATTCGCCCAAGGCCTCCCGGAACACGCCGATGCGCGACCCCACCGGGGTTTACTCCAACATCAAGGGCATGCCCCAGGAGAACCTCGACTACTTCAAGGCCAAGTACCCGCCGGACTCCTGGCAGTTGCCTGCCAGCGACAACCGGGTATGCCTGGTGGGCCCGGCCGTCTTCAGCCAGGCGGCCGTCAACATTCTCCGAGCCGCCCCGGGCTCGCCCCCGGCTACCACGGGCAACCCGGGCATTACCATGACCACCGACGCGGGGCAGGTGAGTTTCATGGCCGTCAAACAGTTCAGCGGCGAGGTGCAGTCGGTGGTTATCCAGGAGCTGACCAACACCAAGGTGTTCCAGGTCAAGAGCATCGACGACGCCACGGGCATCAACATCTACCGCGGGACGGCCGACTATAGCACGATCGCCAAGCAGCGAATCAACCACTTCGTGGAATGCACAGTCGGCTCGGCCCCGCCCGGCGACGACAACGCCCAGCGGTTTCGGGTGTACCTGAGGCTGATCGACACGCGTTCGTCGATCGTGACGGCCGCCACCTCCGGCGTGGACAAAGACCTGATGACGGCCGCCCAGAAGGCCGCCGTGGAACTGGCAAAGATCGTATCCTCGCGGCAGTAAACCATAAGGAGTTTTCCATGAAACGTTTCCTTGTATTGCTGACAACGGCCCTGCTGACCCAGGCCCTCGTGAGCGGATGTACGACGAGCCAGGGCAAGAGCCAGCCGGACGTCACCCAACGCCGGGCCGTGGACGCCGAATTAAACGATCAGGTTGTCGGCGAGCCCTCCGTCAAGGATTTCCTCGCCACGTGCGACGGTGGGGAACAAGACCGGCCGGGCCATGGACCTTACGATTTATCCCCAGACCATCCGCGGCATGATCCGCAAGCAGGGCGCCAGCCGGATCGCCTTCCGGGACGAGACTGCCCGCAAGGAGATCATCGCCGAACGCGCCAATCAGAGCGACGACCCGATCAGCGTCACACAGGATTCCACCTACACCAACACCGCCGCCAACAACACGGTCGGCGGGGTTGGGACGCCCCTGGTCGTCGGAAAGACCGAACGGGATACCACTACCCTCAACAAGATGACCAGCGTCTCGGGCAAGATCGCCGCGACGGACTACTTCCTCAACGGGTTCATCTACGCCGCCAATGAAACCCGCGCCGGGAACGCCGCCCGGGGCTTCCGGTACTATCGCTTCCAGTTCCGTCTGACCGACGCGCGGAGCGGACTGGTGGTATGGGAAAACGACTATGAAGTGAAGAAAGCCGGCGCCCTGGTCAGTCCGCCGCCGCGGTAAGGCACCGGCAGCCGCCGGGAGACGTCTCACTCCGGTTGGGCCGGCGACGGAAAACCAAAGGAGTCACCCATGACACGATCAGGACCATGCCTCACTCCCGCGATGACGCTTGTGTGTCTGTTCTGTTGCCTGAGCCTGGCTTGTTCGGGCTCCAAGCCGCCGCCGGCGCTCGCGGAACCCACCCTCGCGCCGTTCGTGGGGCCAGGCCCGGGCACTTCGGTGCCGGAGATGGCCAAAGACGCCCCCCTCCTGGCCCGGGCGGCGTGGACGTTCCGCGGCCACGCCGCGGCCGATTTCCCCAACGCCCTCAAGACTTTTTCGGCGGGCAGGCCCTTCGACTTCATCACCAAGCATGCCTCCTTCACCAAGGTGCCTCAGGCCTGGGCGTACTTCTTCTCGACCTCGCTGCCGATCCTCACCATGCCATCCCCTCGGACGGTCTACGCCGCCTACTACAACCCGTATGTGGAAGCGGCCGTGATCACGCTGTGGTCGCTGGACGACGCCGGTCGCCCGCTTCTGCTGAAGGCCACGCTCCGAAGCAACGGCGAAATTCACTCGCACCGCACCGGCGAGTCGAACTACGTGCCGACGTGGCTGACGTCGGATCAGATGCCGCAGGCGATCCTGCCCAACCAGTATCGCCAGTTCCTCCGCGACGTGATCGAGCCGCTCTCGGCCGATCCGGAAAAGGCGTGGGCGTCGCTGGAGGCCGTTTCGCCCGATACGTTGGACACCGTCGCCGTGCTCTCGGCGAGTCTTCTGACGGATCTGGACGTCCTCCAGAACGGCAAGGACGAGGCTCTCGGGCAGGCGGTCCGCAAACTGACCGATGCCCTCCGCCACGGTGATGAGGCCTCCCTGAAGGCCCTCCTGACCGGGCCGGAGCTCATGCCCCCGGGCAATGTCACCAAGCTCCCCCCCGCGTTTCGCGCCAAGGTATCGCCCGTGGCCGTCGTCCGCTTGAAGGATTGTGCCTTGCTGTTCCTGAGCAATCCCGACGAGGGCTGGACCTACTTCACGGTCGCCGTCGAGACCCAAGCGCCGTACCACATGGGGCCCCTGGGCATGTTCGACATTAACTACGCCAAGCCCCCGGCGCCCGCGAAAGTCGCCGCGGGAGCCTCTGCCAACTCGATACCGGAGAAGAAACCATGAAATACGCTCACGGACTGATCGCGTGCACGTTGGTATGGTGCTCTGCCGACGTCGCCCTGGGTGAGATCCCCTGGCCGGGGTATCCCGGGCCGCCGACGGACCCGGTGATTCAACGGGCCAACAGCGGCCCCAGCCTGGGCGAAGTGCTCTGGAACAACGCCAACGAGTTGATGCGCGATACTCGCGCGGTGAAGAACGCCGTCAAGGCCGGGCAGAACTTCGTTCCCAACAAGCCTCCGGAGGGGGCGTTGAACGTCCTTGTCGATCATTTCACGCCCGGGCCCGGCACGATGCCGCCGGACAAGCTCGATGCCATCAAACTCTCCTGGACGGGGCGCGCCGCCAACGCGACGGTCAAGCTCGGGGACGCCCTCAGCTACCTTGACCTGGGCATCCGCATCAAGACCGCCGTGCAAAACGGTTCCACGTACGAGTTGGGGCGAGAGACGGCCGCCTGGCAGGGCGGACGGATGGCCGCAGGCGCCGCGGCCACCTTCACGGTAGGCTGGTTGACGGCGTTGTCGGCCCCGCCGGTGGTTGTGCTGGCCATTGGCGCGGGCGGGGCCTATGTCGCCAGCCAGGGCACGCAATACCTCATCCGCACGACCTTGGACGGCGCCAAGAACCTGACCAACACGTTCGTCACCTATCTCACCACCCCGACGGACGGCGGCTCGCCGCCCATCCTCCAGCCCCTGGCCGACGGCTTGGACGGATTCATGCCGCTCATGATGGACCCAGCTCTCCTGCCCTATCTGCCCCAAGGCCAGAGCGGGCCCATCCGCCTGGTCCCCCTGACCGGGAACAACTACGGCGGCACGGGCAGTGTCGGCCCATGCACCGGCTTCTGCCCGAAGTAGGCCGCCTCTCCACGTTCGCATGCATACTGGCCCGGGCGGGAGTCGAACCCGCATGCCCCGAAGGGCAGGGGATTTTAAATCCCCAGCGTCTGCCAATTCCGCCACCAGGCCGGTTCTTGTTCTCAAGGACGTACATCTTTCTTCGGCATTTCAGACGCCAGTGTACGGCTTCTCCACCACCGACACAACCGACCACCCGCCCTCGCCGCGGCGGT
>JAPLNA010000324.1 GCA_026693065.1 Planctomycetota bacterium | reverse complement strand
GGGCCAGCGTCAGCCAGACCGCCAACGTGCAGGACCAGATCTCCTCTCCGGCCCACAACGCCAAGTACGATCCCGACCCGGACAATGCCGCCCTGCCGAGCCCGCCCTACACGAGCATCGCCGACTGGTTCCGCACGTCGGTGAATCAGGGCAATGGCTGGAGCTACCTGAGCGACGCCCCCGCCGCGTTCACCGGCTATGCCGGCTACCGGGGCTACACGTGCACCGCCTCGAACCAGTCCTACGGGCAGTTCACCTGGTCGACCCTGACGGGCGAGATCGACGCCGGCAGACCCGTGATGTTCCTCGTCGACTCCAGCGGCGACGGCGTGACGGACCACTACGTCCCCGTGTTCGGCTACGACGACCGGGGGGCGGCCGGGAAGTTCTACGGCTGCTACACCACGTGGCACGAAGAGGAATCGGTGGACTGGTTCCAGTTCCAGCCCATGAGCACGAGCTACGCCTGGGGCGTCGGCTACGCCACGCTCGTGACGGTGACCCCCGAACCGGCGACACTGTCTCTCCTGGCCGTGGGCGTCCTGGCGGTCGTCCGCCGGCGGCGATAGGGCAACCCGGGCGCGGGCCTACTGTGCCGGCGAATCCGGCAGGGCCGGGATCGGCCCGGCGGCGCCTTCCGGCATGGGCCCGGGCGTTGACGTCGCGCTGGGCAAGCCGTACCAGTATGTGGTGGCCGCGTAGAGCAGGTGCATCTCCTGCCACGGGATGATCTCGATGTCGAACTGGAGCGACCGCTCGAACGGAATGCCGTCCAGGTTCCGCGTGCGGGTCAGGACGTTGTGCCCCTGGGTCATGGAGCGGTCGATCCGCACCTCGTTGGCGAAGGGCGTCTGGAAGACGGGCTTGGGGGCCCAGGAGAAGTTGTAGTAGTCTTCCGTGCCGGTCCCCAGGTGCGAGGGGAAGCCCTCGCCGTCCACCCAGATCTTCTCGTTGCCTTCCCCGTACCACGTGTCCAGCGGGTTGAACAGGGCCAGCGTGTCGCCCACATAAACCCCCCGGCCGGCGATCCGCACGTAGTTCCAGTCGGAGTGCGGCGGGCTCTTGATGTCCGGATCGAGCCGCCAGTTGGCGTGGAAGTGCATCGACCGATCATCCCACACCCAAGGCGCGACCCGGGCGGACAGGTCCACCGCCACGGGCACGGCCCCCACGTTCTCCAGCGTCAGCCGCCCCCGGGCCCGATACGGCATGACCCAGCGGCAGGTCATGGTCCCGTCGGCGTTCACCGTGCGATACCAGCTTCGCAACACGTTCACGCCCACGCCGCTGCCGAAGAAATCGCTGGCCGGGCACCAGGCGGTCTGCTCGCCGTCAAAGCTCAGCCGCACGATCAGCCCACGCAGGGCCTGCTCCAGGTCGAGGGGGTTCGTCACGGTCGCTCGCAACCGCAACTCCCGCACGGCGGCCGGCCCGGCGGGCAAGTCCACCACCTCGCTGCCGTCCGGGGCGATCGTCCGGCGGAGGCCCAGGGCCCCGCCGCCCGTGAAGGCCTCGGGGGCCAGCAGCAGGCGGTTGACACGTTCGAGGGTCGCCGCCGCCCGCCGCATCGCCTCCGCCGAGAACGTCGCCACGTTCGTGCCGGGGGCGTAGGTGCGGTAGTTGACGGCGTAGTAGCGAGGCCCGGCGATCTCCCCGCCGTCGGGCTCTTCCCAGGTGATGCGGCAATGGCGGGCGTACGGGATGGGCAGGTAGAGGGTGTTCCCGCCGGCCCCGGCGCGGGAGTATCCCGGATGGGCGGTGGCCAGGGCGGCCCCGGCGTCCAGCGGACCCGACAGAAGGTCGTAGGCCGGGTATTCGATCGCCGCCTGGGCCGCCCCGTCGATGAATATCCGCAGTCGCCCGGCCTTCTTCTCGTTGGTCGTCTGCCAGAACCGCACGAGGGCGCCGGGCCCGTCGACGTCCAGGAGGACGTACTGCTTTCGCCCGCCCTCCTCCAACACGAGGTCGAACTGGGAGTGGTCGTTGTTGGCGAACCAGTCGGGCTGATCCGGCCCGGTCCGCCGACGGTCGAAACTGCTGGACTGGAGGCACACATACCCCGGCGCGGGCCAACGGGCCAGACGTTCGTTGTCCACCATCTCGGCAAGGAGCGATTCTAGTGTTACCGTCGTGCGTTCGTCGTTGGGCCGCGAAGCTGACAGCGGGTTCTCCCAGAAGACAAGGTTCTGTTGGCCGGCGGGATTATATCCCGGCCGCGACGAAACCGCGAATGGCCAACCACGAACTTCTTGACCGTGACGGCATTTGTGATATTACTCTTCGTGGATCCACGAAGGAGAGACCGTGACCGACGAACACGCCCCGGCCGACCCACAGTACTCCGCCGAGTTCAAGCAGAACTGGGACGGTTTCCGCTCGCGCATGACGGCCTGGTGGCACGACAACCTCCCGACGCCGATCGTCCGCATCCCGACGCCCAGGGGGCAATGGCGCCCCGAGCCCCTGCCCGACGACACCGACTGGGAAGCCTACGCCGGCGACGTCGCGGCGATCCTCCGCAGCCGCGAGGGCTCCTTCGCCGACAACGCCTACCTCACCGACCACGCCCCCTGCTACGACATCGGGGCCGGGCACGGCATCGGCACGTTCCTGGGTTGTCGCATGGAGTACCGCCGCGAGACCGTCTGGATGCACCCGTGCCTGAGCAGCCTCGACGACGAGCTCGACGTAACGCGGTGGCGGAGGGACGCACGCTGGCTGGCGTACAAGGAGCGGGTTCGCGTCCTGTCGGCCCGGGCGGCCGGGCGGTACGGCTTCGGGTACTACCTCGGCGGGGTCGCCCAGGCCCTGGCCCTCATGCGAGGCGACCAGCCCCTGCTCATCGAGATGATCGAGCGCCCCGAGGCCATCGACGCCTGGCTGGCCCGCCTCCTGCCCGAGTGGCTCGCGATGGCCGAGGAGCTCGAGGCCGTCATGCCCCCACGGGCCGACGGGTGGACGCTCTTCTGGCTGTGGGCGCCCGGGCGGGCGATCTTCGCCGAGTGCGACGTCTCGTGCAATGTCTCGCCGGCCATGTTCCGCCGCTTCGTCGCCCCCGAAGTCCAGGCGATGGCCCGCTGGGCGCCCTACAGCATGTACCACCTCGACGGGCCCGGGGCCATTCAACACATCGACGCCCTACTGGAGATCCCCGAACTGGGCGTGATCCAGTGGATCCGCGGCGAAGGCAGCGGCCCGGCGATGGACTGGCTACCCGTCATGCGACGCGTCCTCGAGGGCGGAAAGAAGCTCTACACCGAGTGCTCCGTCGACGAACTGGAGCCCCTGCTGGCCCACCTGCCCCACAAGGGCCTGCTCGTCCACGTCGACCCCTGCACCACGCCCGCCCAGGTCGACAAGGCCCTCCGCATCGCCGCCGAACACGGGGCTGACCAGGCCCTGTGACAGGCGTCCCTGGCCCCCATCGGCTTCATCAAGACTGGCCACCGCGGCGGCGCCGCCGCCTGCGGATAGAGCCCCGTCAATCAACTAATCCGCTGCGGGCAGACGGCCACCGGGCTGAGCCCCCGCGTCTGGCGGCGGAGAGTCCAGGCGGCCAAGTGAGCGACTCCGCCGGCGCCTCGGGGCGTCAGGGCTTCCACAGGTTGTTCTGGACGCCGGGCATGAGGGGGTTAAGCTGGCCGGGGGTCATGTTGACGACGCTGCCGCCGGCGTTGAGGACGTTGATCGTGCCGGCGTGGCGGCCGGCGACCGTGGCGAGCTTGGTGGTGACGGCGGCCTCGTCCCACATGACCTGGCTCTCGTCGTAGTCGATGACGACGATCTTGCTCTCCCCGGCGGTCATCCGGTAGGCGTCCTTGTTGATGCCGTAGTCGCACCGCAGGCCGTCCAGGGGCACCTTCTGCCCGATCTTGCGTTTGTCGTAGCCGGTATAGCCGTAGTAGATGCTGGTGGGGTCGTACCATTCGGGCGGGTCGGCGGGTTTGCCGGCCCATTGGGGGAACATGGGCTTGCCGTAGTAGAGGAGGCAGTTGGCGGCGCCCCCGCAGCCGCCGTCGATAAGGGTGGCTTCGACGGGGAAGGTGTCGAGGGTGATGTGGACGGCGCCGTCGTCGCCCTGGGCGGCGATGGACAGTACGGGATAATTGTGGACGTCTTCGACGCAGAAATCGATGACCCGGCCCTCGGCGGTGGTGGACTGGATCACGGCGGCGTGGTCGTGGCCGTAGCCCTGGAACTGCGGGTCGCTCAACTCGGCGTAGACGCCCCCCGCCCAGTTGGACTTATAGACGATTCCCTTGAGGATGGTGTCGGCATCGGGTCTGTCGCCTCCACCGATGGTTTCGCCGATGGCCGGGCAGGCGAAGATGGCGGCCTGCTTGCAGCTGCCGTAGGGGATGGAGGGCCACTGCAGTCCGGTGGGGTAGTAGTCGCTTCGGTTGCCGGTGAGGCTGCCGATGGCGTGGCCCATCTCGGCCTTGCGAATGGCGAAGGCCTGGGCGATCTGGTGAAGATTGGCCCCGCAGCGGACGCTGGTCGCCCGCTTGCCGATGCCCATAAACGTGGGGGCCATGACCGCCACCAGGAGCACGACGATGGCGATGACGACCAGCAGCTCGATGACCGTGAAGGCCTCTGGCCTCGCGAAGCCGGGGCGGCCCGGGCGTGACGGCAGCGGTAGAGGGGTGGTGCTTTCATGCTCCGGATGCCGATCCAGGGGCCAGCCGGCCTTCCGGTAGGCTTCCTGTACCAGGATCTGTCCCTTGAAGCGTTCGATCGCCTCGAGACGTTCGGGTTCGGTGAGGAACCGGGTCTCGGGCCAGGTGTAATGGAAGCCCAGGCGGGCATAGGTCTCCATGAGGGCGCGGCGGTTGACGGCGGGGTCGCTCTCGCGTTCGACAACGCGGACCAGCCAGGCCAGCGAGACGGGGTCGGGGCACCGGCTCAGGCCCTGAATGGCGCCGATGCGGGCGGCGGCGTCGGGGTCGGGGCTGTTCAGGACGACGTTGGCGAGCTGTTCGCAGGCGGCCACGTCGCCGTAGGCCCCCAGAGCGTTGGCGGCGGCCGCACGAATGTCCGGGAGCGGGTCCCGCAGCGCCGCTTCCACGATCGGGCGGGATTCCTTTCTCGGAAACTGCGTCAGGGCCACCAGGGCCGCCTGGCGGACGGTGGGGTGTTCCCGGGCGTTGGCGGCGACATCGGCCAGAACCCCGGCGGCGCCGATGGGTTGTTCGTCGGCGATTCGGATCACCGAGGCCACTCGCTCGGCCGGGCCGTCGCCCTCGACGGCGGCGGTCGGAATGACCGCCCACACGCCCAAGGCGAGCAGAAGCACCGCTCCGGCCGCAACGCCGGCTCGAACCAAGCCTTTCTTTCCCACCGGCTATTTCTCCTGCGGCGGGGCTTCCACGCCCCCGCCGCCAGTGTGTGCGAGTTGTGCTATCGTGTCAACTGGGATTCCCCAGATGCATCTGCCCACGACCGCCATGGCCAAGCAAGACATGCTCCAAGTCGCCGACTGCCGTCGAAATCGACCCGAAGGGCATCCATTCCGCTTTCACCCATTGGATTCTCCGAACTGCCGTGTCCCGATGCTCACAAGGCCCTTGTCGTGCAGGGCCCAACTGCATCTTATCATACGCAGCGTTGCGGTGTGCATCTGGGGAATCCGGGCTCAAATCTCAAAATCCAAATCTCACAAATGACTCTCCCCTTGATGCAACTCGCCCATATGTCTGTACGCGTCCTGTCTTGTTTTGAACATTCTCCGTTTGTCGTTTTGGATTTGTTGCCCTGCGGAGCGCCTTCGGCGTCGGATTTCGTGCTTCGAATTTCGGATTTCGCCTCCGCCGCCCACGCCGACTCCGAAGACCCACAGAACTACTGCCCCGCGGGAATCTCGAACCGGTTCACCGGCAGGTGGCAGTACGTACCGGGGTTCTTGCCGATGTAGTTCTGATGGTAGTCCTCGGCGGGATAAAACGCCCCGGCCGGGGTCAGCTCGGTGACCACCTTGTACCCGTTGGCGCGGAGGGCGGCGATGAGCTTCTCGGCCGTCTTCTTCTGGGCCTCGCTTCGGTAGAAGACCGCCGAACGGTACTGCGCACCCACGTCCGGCCCCTGGGCGTTGAGCTGGGTGGGGTCGTGGACCTCGAAGAACCGCTTGGCCAACTGTTCGTACGTGACTTTGGCCGGGTCGAACACCACGCGGACGCTCTCGGCGTGCCCGGTGTTGCCCGTGCAGACCTGGCGGTAGGTCGGATTGGCCACCGTGCCGCCGGAGTAGCCGCTGATGGCCGAGATCACGCCGGGGACATCGCGGAAGAGATGCTCGACCCCCCAGAAACACCCGCCGGCGAAGATGGCCTCGTCGGAGGCCGCCTGGGCCGCGGGCTTCGCGGCCGGTTTCTTAGCCGGAACACTCGCCGGAACGCTCGCCGCCGCCCCGGCCGGCACGAACACCATCGAGACCGAGTTCACGCAGTGGCGCGTGTTCTTGGCCGTGTAGCCCTCGCCCTCGAAGACGTGGCCCAGGTGCCCGCCGCAACGGGCGCACAGGATCTCCGTGCGTCTCCCGTCGGCGTCGGCTTGCCTTCGGACGGCCCCGGGGACCTCCTCGTCGAAGCTCGGCCAGCCGCAGTCGGACTTGAACTTCGACTCCGACCGGTACAGCGTGGCCCCGCACTGGCGGCAGAGGTACTCACCACGATCGGTCATATTCCAGTACTTGCCCGTGAAGGGCCTCTCGGTGCCCTTGTCGAGAATGACGTGCTTTTCCTCGTCCGACAGGGGCGGCATGACGGAATCACCTTCTGACGCCGTGGGCGTTCCCGCACGGGAGGTCTTGTCTTTCATCGGCGGCTCCTTGACCCCATTGCATGCCAGACCCCACAAGGGGCCTATCGCGGCGCACAGGGCCAACGCACAGGCTCGTCGCACAGGGTTGGGCATATCACACCTTCTTTCCTGCGTCACCTTTCTTTCCACAACATTTTAGCCGCTTTTCCCCTACCGCAAGTGATTACTTGGCGGGATTTTGGAGTGGGCGCGTTCGCGGATCTGCAAAAAAAGTGAAAAACTGGGGTTGACAACTACGGTGTATACCCTACAATACTACTGCCCACACAGATGGCGGCCCTCCCCCGGCCGCCAACTAAGTCGGTGGCTCTCCCCCGGCCACCGGCGAACCGGCGACTCTCCCCACGGTCGCCGAACTTGGCGGACTGGCTCCTCCCATAAGCCAGTCTGCTTTTTTTTGCGCAGTGCTTCCGGTTTCCGGTGCTTCTCTCATCCCTTTGGCGCTTTCCCCGTCGTTCGCAAGGCCCCAGGCCATCAAGGACCCGGCCCGGCCTCGAACCTTCGGTTCGCGGCCGCAATCAACGCAGCCGACTGCAAGCAAGAAACAAAGATCGACCCCAAACCTGGGATTCCGCCCGTCGCGCACACGGTGGCCGCTCGCGGGGGACCCGGTCCGCCGAAGGCGGATTCCCCCTGCACCCCCTTCCCCGGCCCACACACGCCACAACAACGGCACGTCCGATCTGCCCAGAACGTCCCCTTCCGGTTCCGTTGGGGGTGTGTGGGCCGGGCAGAGGGGTTTGGGGAGAGCGTCCGCACGCTCTCCCCATGTTTCCGGTTGCTCTGGGCGCGAACTGGGAATCTGGACGATAATCCGAGAATCTGGACACGAGTGGCACAAAGCATATCGGAAAGCAGACAGCCCAACGCCAATCCAGTTTGCCCAGCCTGTGAGTCTATCGTATGTTCCCTTTGCCGGAGGGCATTGGAGAGGCTTCTCCGTGGGAGTGGTTGTGATCTGGAAGGCAGGCGTGTGATGATTGTTCCGTGTCCCCAGTGTCGGCGAGACGTCGAAGCCCCGTACGAGGTTCTGGGCAGGCAGGTGCGATGCCCCATGTGCCGCGCCACCTTCACCGTCGCCCTGCCCAGGGTGATCCCGCTGGCCGACGAGCCCGACCCCGGCAGCGGGCTGCACGAGTTCACCCAGACCGCCCGCTCGACCGCCCCGGCCCCCGTACCTTGCGAAGCAGCCCACATCCCCTCGATCGGCTGGCACGTGATGACGCCACGCGGGTGGGTGGGCCCGATGCACATCGTCCAAGTCGCTCGGGCCGCCTGCATGGGGAAGATCCGCCGCACCACCCTGCTCTGCCTCGACAACGTCAACGAAGTGATCCAGGCCGGCGCCCTGGGCGGGCTGTTCCCCGCCGAATCGCCCACCGCCCCCACCGCCCGGCCTCAAACCCCAGCGCCCATCGCCGCCCAACCCGCCGACGGCGAAAACCCCTTCGACGCCCTCACCCACGCCGACCACGACCCCGCTGCCGTTCTGGAGCAACTGGCACAGATCTGACCGAGATAGCCGCGAACGCCGCGAACCAGGAACACACCCAAACAGTCTCTCTTCCCCGTTCGTAGTGTTCGCGCAGTTCGCGGCTCACCCGTCTTTCGCTGTCAGCTTGACGGCCTGGCCAGCAAAGGCCCCCAGGAACGGATCGCATAGGCTCGCGTCGCCGTAGCAGGCCTCGGCCGCCGCCTTGCAGCCGCCCTGGCACTCCACTTCGAGCTCGCAACCGCCGCAGAACGCTGGCCGGGCGGACACGAACGACTTCATCGCCGCCGATTTCGTCATCGCGCGGAACGACCCCGTGCGGATGTTCCCCAGCACCCGCGGCGAGTGATTGCACGGGCGGACGTTGCCTACCGGGTCCAGCGTGTAATACGCCCGCTCCGACCCGGCCGCGCAGAACCCGAACGTCAGCCGCTTGTACTTGCCCGTGTCGAACAGGCACGGCGGCATCGCGATCGAGCAACTGATGGGCATCTCGTAGGTCGTGGCCAGTTCCTCCGCGACGTCCAACGCGGCCGTCAGTTCCGCCGGCGAGGCCTGGAGCAGCCCAACGTTCCGCCCCCCCTCCCCGCCGGGGTTGAAGCGGTTGAACATGATCCCGTCGGCCCCGAGGGCGATCGCCAGCTCCGCCGTCGCCCGCCAGGTGGGCAGGTTGAGCTTCGTCGCCACGAACACCGTCACCACGGTCGCCCCGGCGGCCTTCAACTCCGCGACGGCCATCGTCACCTTATCGAACGCCCCGGCCGCCCCGCTCATCCGGTCGTGAATCTCCCGCTCGACCGACAGCAGGGGCAGCTCGAACACGCTCACCCTCCGCGGCCCGATCCTCTCGATGGCCGCCGCGTCCAGCAGCGTGCCGTTGCATATCAAGTTGCTCGCCACCCCTCGCCCGGCGAGGTAGTCCACGATCTGGCCCAGGTCCGTCCGCAGCAGGGGCTCTCCGCCCGACAGCGTCACCAGCCTGGCCTGCGTCTGATCGAGCATCCTCCCCAGCATCTTCAGCGTTTGCTCCGTCGCCAACTCCCCGGCCGGGTACGGCGCGCCGTTCTTCCACGCGTTGTAACAGTGCAGGCATTCGTGGTGGCACCGCGTGGTGACCTCGAACACAAACGACTCCTGCCTGCTCCGGCGGCGGAACCAGTCGATCATTTCGCCTCCGCCATCTGTTTCTTGATCTTCGCCAGGTCTTCGGCGGCCTGTTTGGCCAGGGCGGCGGCCTGGGTGCGCTCGTCGGCGGTGAGGGCGGCGGTTTGTTTGGCGTCGGACAGTGTCGCCAGGTCGGCCTCGATGGCCGGCACGGTTCTTTCCAGCACGCCCTTGTGCACCTTGTCCGACCCGGCCAGGTCCGCCAGCAGAGGCAGACGTTGGGTCACGCGCATCATGCTCCCCCGCGCGGGGGTGAGGACCATCATCTTATAGCACCGGGCCGTAGAATCCGTCGGCGGGTTCAGGTATATCTCGCGGCTGAGCCGGTCGGCCTCTTTCAGGAGGAGTTCGGTCTCGCTGGTGGCCAGCAGTCCGGCCGCCCCGAGCCAGATGGCCGCATCCCGGGCGGCGGCGAGTTTCGCGTCGACCTCCCCTCGCTGCGCCTGCGTGCTCTGGTGCGACTGGGCCAGCGGCGAGACGAACTTCCAGGTCTCGCTGATCGTCGCCCACTGGGGCGTCTGCTCGGGGGCAGTGAACGAGCCGGCAATCTTCGCGCGGATGGCGGCCATCTTCGCCTCGGCGGTCTGGCGAGTCTCCTGGGCCGGGGTGCGCTCGGCCTCGTCCATCGCCTTGATCGCCTCGGGCGTCACCACCGCCAGTTGCCTCTCCACGCCGGCCAGAACCTTGTACACGACGCCCGGCTGGAGCGTCGCCTGGCCGCTGAGTTTCTCCAGCAGGTCCAACCGCCCCTGCACGTCCTTGACACGACCCTGGGCGATCCACGCCAGCGACCGGGCCTGATAGCAGATCACCTCCTTCCTCTCGGTCGGGCGGTACTCCCCCACTCGCTGGGCCAGGGCCTTCAGGTCGGCCGTCAGCAGATCGGCTTCGGCCCGGGAGACCGCCCCGGCCGTCAACAGGGCCGCGACGTCTTTCTCGCCGGCGGCGAGGGCGTCGAGGAGTTTCTTCTGCCCGGCCGCGTCGAAGGGATAGGGCCCCAGGGCGTCGGAGGCCACGTCCTGCGCCTGGGCCCACGTCTGGCAGAGGCGTTGCCATTCGGGCTTGTCGGCGAGGTTGACCGCCGCCGGCCGCGACATCGGCGCCGGTTTGTAGCACGTCGGTTGGGAGGCCGCGCCGACATCCTTCCCGCCGGCGGGCGACGCACCCGTGAGGGCCAGCAAGGCCAGCCCGGCGGCGACGAGGCGTCGTTTCCACTTCGGGCCTGTGGCGGCGGCCCGGCGGGCGTCGATCCGCAGCGCGATCAACACCCCCACGGCCAGCACGCCGGCCAGGCCCAGAACGATCGTCAGCACGCCCGTGATTCGTTGCGGCATGGTTGTCTCCTGCTAACCCGGGGGTCTCTTCCCATTAGACGCACGGCGAGTGGGTTTGTTCTGAAACTGCCCGGACATCCCGAGAATCCGATCCGCGGTTCCATGCTCGATCGCCGCCAGTTCCGCCGCCGTCAGCGAGAGGGCGCGTAGCTGCGCCAACTGCTCGCCCTCGTCCGCCCAGGGCCAGTCGGAGCCGAACAGGATTCGCCCGGGCCCGAGACGGCGGATCAACTCCCGCGACCGCTCGGGCGGCAGGCAGGGCAGGCAGAAGGAGAGCTCGAAGTACAGGTTCTGGGCCTCCAGGGCCGGGCCGGCGAGGAACTGCTCCACCTCATCCCACGCCTGCCAGCCGCCCAGGTGGGTGGCGAGCAGCGTGAGTTTCGGATGCCGCCGGACGACGTCGGCGATTCGCCGCGGGGCGGCCCGGTCGTCGTC
Organism: Planctomycetota bacterium; assembly: GCA_026693065.1. Classification (GTDB taxonomy): domain Bacteria; phylum Planctomycetota; class Phycisphaerae; order SM23-33; family SM23-33; genus JAPLNA01. The sequence continues at coordinate 4,283 of JAPLNA010000324.1, read as the reverse complement.
GGGGCCGAATGCCACATCGCGCCCCGCGTGCACCGTCACAAGCAGCCCGTGGGCGGCGGCGGCTTCGTAGATCGCGTCCATCCGCGCGTCGTCCACGGCGCAGTTCTGATAGAGCGGGTGTACCTTGACTCCCCTGAGCCCGGCCCGGGCGATCTGCTCGATCCGCCGGGCGGGATTCTCGCTATCCGGGTGCACCGACGCCAGCGGCAGCAGACGCTCGGACTTCAGCCGCCGGCAGAACGCAAGGATGTTCTCCTCTTGGCTGGGCTTGGTGGCGATCATGCACACCAACGCCCGGGCCACCCCCGCCCGGTCCATCGCCGCCAGCAGCCCGCCGGCCGTGCCGTCCCCGATAGCCTTCCACGGGCAATCGGCCTCCAGCCTGGCAATCGCATGGGCGGCCAGGTCGTCGGGGAACGCGTGCGTGTGGGCGTCGAAGGTTTTCATCACCCCCGCCAGCATACCGCCCCGCGTCCGGCCCGACAACTCCCCCGCTCCTTCCCCGCACTCATCGGGTGCGGCAGAACTTTCTGGCGGACATCGTGGTGCGGGCCTCTGGCCGGGAAAGCTGGAAAAAAACCCTATTCCGTTGTCAAAGAGCCGTCCTTCCCCTCGTCAGGCCTCGACGACGGGCCGCTGTTGGCCCCGGGCCCAAGGTCCGGCCCGGAACGCCCTCGAAACGGAAGGGCCTTCCTCTGCGAACGCCCAGCCGCTCCCGGGGTACCATCCCATCGGTGCAACCTCGCTCAACCAGCGTCGGTCCGGGCGGGTAGGCTTGAAGGCATACCTTAGGCCCTCGCGCCCGCCCCGAAACCTCCCCCATGTTCCGCCGCCGGGTGGGTTGTTGATGCCGCCGACGGTGTCGTTGGCCTCGCGTCTACTCCCGAACCCTGGGACGGGAGTTCAGTATCGTTGTCACGGACGAATCGTGAGTCGTGAGTCGGGAAGCGGGAAGCGTGAATCGTGAGTCGTGAGTACTACCCAACCGCCGAATCCCGGTCTCCTTTCACCTTTCTACCATCTACTCTCTGGGAACCGCCGCTCCGCGGCGCGCTCCCTGCCATTCATAATACATGGTAAATCCACAACCTTTTTCCCACCCTCTCCCCCCGCGGCCTCTCGTAACTCCCTGTCCCACAATGCGCCGAATTTCTTTCAGAATTTTTTCGCCTGCGCACTCGGAGAACTCGGGATCGCTTTCCCCACACCCCTAACACCTTGTTCCACCATGGGTTGATACCATCATACATCATCTGATCGCTGATATTTCCGCGCCGCGCCAACTTTCCCATGGTTTCCTCTACTGTTCACCTGTTCTGCTGTTCTCCTGGTCTCGTCCCGATGCAATCGGGACGCCCGCCCAATCGCCCCGCCCTTCTTCCTGCCGCCGATCTCTAGTCAACCCGCCCACCCAGCCGTACAATACTGTTGTGGCAGGCACGGGCAGCACACGTACGAAAGGAAAGAGTTGATGAACCGGACAAACTCTATCGGGTTGGTCATGATGCTGGCCTTGGCTCTCGTGGTTCCGTCGTGCGCGCCGGAAGCGAAGACGGGGCAAGAGGGTGGCCTGACGCTCAATTCCAAGTTGGTCCTTCTGGTGAGGGTTTCTTCCGACATGGGCAGGCTAGAGGAAATCGGCTTCACCCCTTCCGACACGCCTTTGGTGATCCCGAAGTGCCGGTGGTGGGCCGTGGAACCTTTGACGGGCGTGACCGTGGCCGATGTGGTAAGGGAGGCCTCCGTTCAGCCCATCGACGGGATATGGCTGCCAAGAGCCACAAATGCCGACCTTGCCCAGTTGAGAAACTGGCCTCAATTGCGGACGCTTGCCATAGATGGTCGAAGGAAGAAGACCGACGAGGGGCTGGCACACTTCGAGGCGTTGACGGGCTTGCGGACACTGTACCTTGCGAATGCGTGTATCACCGAGGAGGGGCTGGCGCACCTCAAGGACTTGCCGGGCTTGCGGAATCTGTACATTGAGTATCATTCGTTTGTGGCCGAAGGCCCTATTAACGGCCCTTCAATTACCGATGCCGAAGTGGCCCACCTAAAGGATTTGAAGGAGTTGCAGGTGCTTAGTCTTGACGGGTCGGACATCACCGACGCCGGACTGGTTCACCTCAAGAACTTGAAGGAGTTGCAGTCCCTTGACCTTTCATACACGAGGATTACCGACGCCGGACTGGTTCACCTCCAGAACTTGAAGGAGTTGCAGACTCTTTTCCTTTCAGACACGAGGATTACCGACGCCGGACTGGTTCACCTCCAGAACTTGAAGGAGTTGCGGAACCTTGATCTCGGGGGGCCATCATTGATATCGCGGGGGGGGGAGGGTAGTAAGATCACCGACGCCGCACTGGTTCACCTCAAGAACTTGAAGGAGTTGCAGTCTCTTGACCTTTCAGACACGAGGATTACCGACGCCGGACTGGTTCACCTCAAGAACTTGAAGGCGTTGCAGACTCTTCGTCTGAACAGAACGCAGATCACGGACGCCGGACTGACCCACATCAAGGAATTGAGGGCGTTGCGGAACCTTGATCTCGGGGGGGAGAATAATGAGATCACCGACGCCGGGTTGGTTGACATCGCAGGGTTGAAAGAGTTGCGGGCGCTCAGCCTGGAGGGGGCGAAGATTACCGACGCAGGGCTGGCCCACCTCAAGGACTTGAAGGCCTTGCAGACACTTGATCTGTCGGATAATGCAGGAATCACCGGGGTCGGCTTGGCCCACCTGAAAGATTTGAAGGGGTTGCAGGTACTTAACCTTGGGTGGACGGCGATGACGGACGCCGGACTGGTGCACGTCAAGGAGTTGAAGGGGTTGCGGAAACTTTTCCTTCCAATGACCCACATCGGGGACGCCGGGCTGGTCTACGTCAAGGAGTTGAAGGCGTTGGAGACGCTTATCCTGGACGGAACGGATACCACGGATGTCGGGGTGGCCTGCCTCAAGGAGCTAAAGGGGTTGCAGGTGCTTGACCTTACGGCTACGGGGGTTACCGATGCCGGGCTGGTCCACCTGAAGGAGTTCAAGAAGTTGCAGGACCTGAACCTTGCGCGTTCAGGGGTCACCGATGCCGGGCTGGTCCACCTGAAGGAGTTGAAGGAGTTGCGGTACCTGGACCTTTACAATACTGAGGTCACCGCCGCAGGGGTTGCGGATTTGCACAAGGCCCTGCCGAACACAGGGATCGACGAATGGCCCCTGAATACTCTATCCCCGGCGGGCGACCCGTGAGTCACGGGGCGCGATGCGGCAGGAGTGTGTTGGGCCAACGAGTTCTGTGCGGAGTCCGCACGGTAGTGTCCGCGGTCGATGAGGGCCGCGGTTGGGTCGATCGGGCAACTGAACAGCCGGTCCCACCCGGCGACAATCGCCTTGAGGAACGCCGGGAGCAGCCGTAGAATAGCCGCATCCGATCCTCCGTGCCTGGTAAAAGAGCCGGAATCCTGCGGGAAAGGCGGGCGATGGGCGTAGGTGCCGCGACTTCAACGGCGACGGGATTCTCGGGAAGCACAACAGGCCCTTGTGGCCACGGAGTGCGTGCGATGAAGAGATTTGGTGTGGTCATGGTGGCGGGGTTGAGCCTAGCGTTGACGGGGTGCGGCAGGAAGGGCCCGGAGCAGACAGAGAAGGGCGATGCCGAAGCCCAGTTCGCGCTTGGATTCAGCTATGAAAAAGGACAAGGCGTAAGGAAGGATGATGCCGAGGCGGCAAAATGGTATCGCAAGGCCGCCGAGCAGGGCCATGCCCTTGCCCAACTCAAACTTGGTGTCTGCTATGATGAGGGGCGAGGGGTGGCAATGGATCTCGCGGAGGCAGCGAAATGGTTCCGCAAGGCCGCCGAGCAGGGCCAAGCGGAGGCCCAGTACTACCTGGGAGTCTACTATGCCCTCGGGTGGGGTGTGGCCAAAGATGACCCGGAGATGGTGAAATGGTATCGGAAGGCTGCGGAAGCGGGTGACACCCGGGGCATGTGTGCCCTCGGTTGGGCGTACGCGTACGGGCGAGAACTGCCCGAGGACTACGCGGCGGCCATGATGTGGTTCCGCAAAGATGGCATGAACAGAGGCGGTCCCTTCGCAGGTCCGTTGAGGTAAGCTCAATAACCTGAAGAGAGCCAGTGGAATGGCTGTCATCGGGCGGGCAAAACCGGCCAGGTCCGGGCGGGTGAAAACCGGCCATTCTGAGGAAAGGTCGCCGTATTCGGTATGCTCCTTCGTTCCCGCGGTAGCGGGAGGGAAGGAGCGGCCGAATGGCGAATCGACTCAAG
>JAPLNA010000323.1 GCA_026693065.1 Planctomycetota bacterium | reverse complement strand
ATGGCGCTGTACAAAGTCTTCCATGACGCTGCTCCTTGGGAATGGATGGTTCGCACCAATACCATACCCCTTTGAGCAGCGTCTTTCATTGGTCCTTTGGTTGCGGCCCCGACAGGGGCCGCGTCAAGTTCTCCGCGGTGATTCCCTCCCCGGCTTCTTCTTCCTCCACCTCGTCCTCCCACGGCGTTAGGCCGATGCGCCGGTCGTCCTGGAGCATCCACTCGGGCCTTCGGTGCTCTTCGGGCAGGTCGGTTCGCCGGGGGCGGGAGGCGGCGGTGAACTTCAGGAGGAACTCCCGCGCCCGCCGGGCCGGCTCGCCCTCGCCCGTCAGCCCCAGCCGCACCTGCTCCATCACCAGGTTCCGCGCGTACCTGGCCCCGATCCGCCGGGCCTCGGTGAGAATCCCGTTCTCGGCGTCCCACAGCCGTCTGGCCAGATCCTTCCTCTTCCGCCCCCGGGCGATCTTCTTGACCAGGCTCTCGCTGATCCCCAGTTGCTCGCCGATCACCCTGTACGTCAACTGCCCCTCGGCGATCATCTCGACCAACGCCTCGTCGTCGTACTGCAGCCGCTTCTTGCCCATGCGTCCTTCCACGTGAAGCCTCCTGTCCCCCGCGCGCCGGCGGGCCTGTGGTTCTTGGTTGGTAGCCGGTAGCCGGGGTCGGACGGCGTGAGTCGTGAGTCGTGAATCGTGAGTCGTGAGTCGGAGGTATCCGATCGATCGGCATTCCGATCCCCTGGACGCCTGGCGTACCGCTTGTCCTTTTGGCGTCGCCAACTCTCCCGGCCTCGCTTTCTCCTGGCCGCCTTCTTCCGTTCTACTCTCCCCTTTCTACCATCACCTCTCCGGGAGTCGCCGCTCCGCGGCGCACCCCCTGCCATTCATAATACATGGTAAATCCACAACGTTTTTCCGCCCCTGTCGTCCGCCCATCCCGCATAACTCCTTTCAGGACAATGGTTGGAATTTTCTCAATTTTATTTTCGCCTGCGCAACGTGCTTTTTTGCCCTTCGCCCGTGAATGGCGTAACCAACGTTCTATAAAGGGTTTCCCTCTGGATTGGGACAAAAGCCGATAACAATAATGTGTATTATGCGTTTGTCCCGCCCTGGTCCCGCCGCGGCCCCATCGCCCGGAACCATGGGGAGAGCGTGCGGACGCTCTGGCCAAACCCCTCTGGCCGGCCCACACCCCCCAAGAAAGAACCGGATAGACAAGTTGCGCGGGGATCGGGCGCGCCGTTGTTCTGGCGTGTGTGGGCCGGGGAAGGGGGTCCGGGGGAATCCGCCTTCGGCGGACCGGGTCCCCCGCGAGCGGTAACCTCGTGCGCAACGTACGCCATTCGATTCTTCCGGATCGGTTCTCGTTTCCCCCCGGCTGCCGGCTACTGGCTCCTTTGATTCCGGCCGTGAACCGAAGGTTCGAGGCGCGCCGGGGGCTACCAGCGGGAAGGAGATAGGCCCGCAAGAAAGCCCGGGCCCTTCCCGCTGGCAGCCAGGAAAGCGATGAACGCAGCCTGCGACGGCCGGCGGGTCCGATAGAATTCCAGGATCTACCAACCGGGAACAGTGAGGCGCCAAGGTGGTATCGCGATAGTGGGGGGCGCCGGCTGGGATGTGGAGTACGTGGAGAAGTCGCAGAAACAGCCGGGGGTGGGCGTCCAAAATGCGATTGACGAAGCCCGGCACCAAGAGATAATCAAAGATCAGGCGCCCACGGTGGTCGTAGGCAGTGCCATCTGGGAAATCCCGGGTCAAAGATAGGGGCACCATGGAAACGATGGCGTCGAATCTGGAAGAGGCAAGACGGTCTCGGAGGGTCGGAAGACTGGCCCTGGCGTTGGGGGCGATGAGCGGGCCTGTGGCCCTCTTGGTCGCCTTCGCGGCCGACTCCATCATGGCCGCCTGCGGCGCCGCAGGCCTGATACTGGCAGTTCAGGTGGCCATGCTTGTTCCCATGGCCCGGCGCGGGGGGAGGGGCAAGGGAACACGGCTTATCGTGGCGGGCATCGTCACGACCCTCGCCTGGTCGGGCCTCGTCATCTACCTGGTGGCGAGAGCGGCTGCCCACTGGGCATCACTGGGCAGTCTCTCGTTTCCGGGGGGACATGTGTAATGCAGGCGCGGCCGCCGCCCAAATCGACAGGATGTCCCATGGTCTGGCCATGTTTCCGGTTCGTGGGGTCGCGGCGGGAACAGGGATTCTTGTTTCGCCGGAGCGAAGAAGCCGTGGGTGATGACAAGCTCGGGCGTTTCTGCCGGTAGCCCGGTTGCGGTACACTTCGGGGGATGGGGCAGAGCCTCATGACTGCTCCAGCGGGTGGTCGGCAACGAGCCGCCATGCCCGCCCGCACAAGGCGAACGCGATAAACCGCTTAGGCCGTGGACCCCGCGTGTTTCTGCCGTTTTTGTCTCTGACAAGGTGGGCACGACCCGGTAGACTGTGAGGTGATCCGCACGCGAAGGGAGACGCCCGGCGTCGTATCCGTCTGAGAAGGAGTGCTTGAGTATGGCCCAGTCACAGATCGGGGAGACGGATCACTTCTGGTACCGGCTCCAGCCGGAGGGCGTCTACATCGATTCGCAGCGAGACAACAAGGCTTTCGGCCGTGCGGAGGGGCGGCTCCTGCTGTCTGAAGACAACGGCCGCACCTGGCCCCATAGCCTGAACTTTCCCAACGCCCGCCACCTCACATTCAGCCACCTGCTCAAGAATGGCAACGTCGTCTTCGCCACGCGATCGAGGCTGTACGTCAGCACGGACCGCCTTCAGACGTGCAGGCAGATCACGGTGAAGGACGTGGACGGCCACGATTGCCTGCCACATACGCCGCGGGATCCGGAGCGGCCCGGGTGGTACTTCCACACCCTGTCGGGCGTGAACTCCTGGGACGTCAACGGCACGGAGATGCTCGTCTGGGGCAACTACTGCAACGTGGTGGGCGGGGCGGCCCCGGTGAACATCTACTATTCCACCGACGGCGGGCAGACCGTGGAGATCGCCTATACCTTCGGCCAGAGCCCCCACACCCGCGACGACGGCTCCGAGGCCGGCGGCGACCAGGGCACGAGATTGGGCAACCCCGACAATCCGGTCTGCTGCCGGCACGTACACATCGTGACCTACAACCCGGCCGAGGACGCCTTCTACGCCTGCACGGGCGACCACGACAAGCCCGAAGGCTACGAAGTGCATTGGCTCCGGGGCACGTATGACGCCGCGACGGACCGGTGGGATTGGCGTGTTCTCCTCTCGGCCGGCATGAACTCGCGATACAAGGCCGGCGGCATCAACTTCGTTGACGGCGATCTCTACTGGATCAGCGACGCCAACTGCCGCGAGCCGTTCGACCGCGGGATCTTCCGCTGCGCCCCCGCCGACCTGGCCCGGCCCGAGAAGCACACCCTCCTGTTCAACCCCGGGGTCGAGTCCGGGAACATGATCATCCAGGACAACGTGATCCTCGCCTCGCACTGTGCGCCGGCCTCGCCGCTGGACACCGGCCTGATCGTCTCCCTGGACGCCGGCCGGACGTGGGCGCAGTATGATCTCAAGGAATTCGGCAAACGCTCCCCGACCCGTTTCCATGAGAAGAACAGCGAAGGCTGGTTCCGGATGGATCTCAGGTCAGGTTGGATCACCCACGGCGAGGTGCTCTTCCTCAAGCCCAAGAGCCCCTGAGGCTGCCTTCCTTGCCTCGGGATCCGCGAGCCAGGGCCAGGCGAGCGGTGGGCGGGCTGGGAAGAATTACGGTTCATCCGGTATTTCCGGGGGTTCATCATTCCGGTCTGGCAGTTTCTCTTTCTCAGCCCGCGCAGCGGGCGACTGCGCGTAGCCCTACCCGACCGAAGGGAGGGTAGGGATTCAAGGTGGCCTCCGTTCTTCCCTCTCCTTCCCTTTCTTGGAGCCCCCGGAGGGAGGCGACTGAAGCGTCCTGGCGCGGGCGTCAATCGCCCTCTGCGAGGGCTCTGGAGAAGAAGAGGAAGGGAGGGACCGACCCCCGCGATCCCCAGGCTCCTCCGTCGCCTGGGGCTACGTGTCCGCCGAAGGCGGACCCGCTGCGCGGACTTTGAGGCGGGGCTTAGCCAGCCCTCCCCAGAAATCCCGGAAGAACCAAAATCACTTGGCGGGCAGGACCAGGCGGATGTCGCCTTTGTCGGTCTTGCGGTCGAAGGGCTTGCCGCCGTCGTCAACCATGTCGCGGCCGATGCTGTAGAGGATCGGCCGGCCGTCGGGCGCGCGGGCCAGCAGGAGGGGCTTGCCGGTGAACGGGTCGGTGGGCATGGCCGGCAGATAGGACGGGACGAGGGCGGCGAGGGTTTCGGGCCAGGCGCCGCGGGCGTTGTGGTAGCGGCAGGCGGCGATGGCCAGCAGGGCCAGGCGGTGCTGGGCGTCGGCCTGGGCGGCGTCGGTGGCCAAGAAGGCGAAGACGGGTGTGATGAGGCCGGCCAGCATGCCGCCCATCCGGGCGGGGCCCTGGTCTTTGCCGAGGCGTTTCCAGGCGTCCGCTGTCTCGTAGTAGGGCTTCCCCGCCAACTGTCTCTGGGGGTCTATGACGTTGCGATAGGACTCCAGATCGCCTTGCCACAGGAACACGCGGTACAGCGGGTTCTGACAGAACGTAAAGATGTTCCTACGGGTCGTCTTCCGCATGTCGTCCACAGTCGCGTTCTTCGCGGGAATCTCACTGAACATGACGATTCCGAAGCATTCCTCCATGGTGACTTCCCTGTGGAAGGCCGGCTGGAAGGCCGTCTGCGGATCGATCCGCAGGCCGTCCAACGCCTCCGGCGGCACCGGGCCGGCGTCCAGGACATCCTGAAAGGCCTCGAACCCTCGGCGTTCCACGGCCATCGCCGCCATGCCCGAGTAAAGCAAAGGTTCGGTGGTCTTGAGCCGGGCCATGTTGAAGAGCGCCGCGACGTCTTTGGTGGCCTCGACGAGTCGCCCGGCATGGGCGTTGGCCTTCGCCGAAAGCTGAACGCAGTCACCAAGGGCGATGAAGGAAGACACATCAGGAAGCCTCGTGGTCTGGTTACTCGGCGGGTTCAATTGGAGGTCGTCGTCATATCCCGCCAAATCGCCGGCCCGGCGGACCAGTTCGAGCCAATCGGCGTGCCCGGTGAGGAACGCCAGCATCTTCTCGTCGGTAGGGTTGAATTGGCCGGTATCGGGTTTACCCCGATGGCCCACCAATTCTTCCCAGCCCGTATCGGACTTCATCAACTCAGCCGCCCGGCGGTAGAGCAGTGCGGCGTTCTGAGAGTCCGGAACGCGGGGGGGAGTGACGGACATGGCCGTCATGCAGGCCTCGGCGTGGACGACGGCCATCTCCTGGC
>JAPLNA010000322.1:6821-9454 GCA_026693065.1 Planctomycetota bacterium | reverse complement strand
TAGCCCCACTCGTTGTCGTACCACATGGTGACCTTGGCCATGTCGCCGTCGACGACCATGGTGTTGTTGGCGTCGAAGATGGAACTGGCGGGGTTGTGGACGATGTCGGCCGAGACGATCTCGTCGGTGGTGTACTCGATGATGCCCTTCATGGGGCCTTCGGCGGCGGCCTTGATGGCGGCGTTGATTTCGTCCTTGGTGACCTTCTTGGCCAGGCAGATCGACAGGTCGGTGATGGAGCCGACGGGGACGGGCACTCGCAGGGAGAAGCCGTCGAGCTTGCCCTTGAGCTCGGGGATGACCTGCCCGATGGCGGAGGCCGCCCCGGTGGTCGTGGGGATGATGCTCATGGCGCCGGCGCGGGCGCGGGCCTTGGATTTCTTCTGGTCGTTGGTGTAGGCGTGGCAGGTGGTCATGAGGCCCTTGAGGATGCCGAACTTCTCGTGCAGGACCTTGACCACGGGGGCCAGCGAGTTGGTCGTGCAGGAGGCGTTCGAGATGCACGTGTCGGCGGCGGTGAGCTTGTCGTCGTTGACACCGATGACGATCAGCTTGGCCGTGCCCTTCGTCGGGGCGGTGATGAGCACCTTGCGGGCGCCGGCGTCGAGGTGGGTGTCATAGCCGGGCTTGGCGGGCTTGTCTCCGTCGGCCTTCTTCTTGTTCTCGGTGAAGATGCCCGTGCCTTCGATGACGACGTCGACCTTGAGGGCGCCCCAGGGCAGCTTGGCGGGGTCCTTCTCGGCGAGGATCTTGATTTCCTTCCCGTTGACGACGATCGAGTTTCCCTTGGCCTCGACCTTGCCGTTGAACCGGCCCTGGGTCGAGTCGTACTTGCACAGGTAGGCCAGCATGTCCGCGTCGGCCAGGTCGTTGATGGCCACGATCTCGAACTGGCCGGGCTTCTCGAACATCGCGCGGAGCACAAGCCGCCCGATGCGTCCAAATCCGTTGATGCCGATCTTCACCGCCATAATCCTGCTCCTTCCCGCCGTGCGGGTGTTTTGGTGGGTATCATTCCGTTCCCCGGGCTCGTCCAGGCCTGGGGAGTCGGATAAAATACATGTAGGGCCCGAGCGTGTCAACTGCATTTCCTCACCGTTGCGGTGAGGGAAAGCACGGAAGAATTACAAACGTTACTCAGGAAACGACCGGTTCTGGCCGATAGACAGACTTGACGCGCGACCAGGTTCCCAGCGTGCCGGCCCGGGTAGGGCCGCTGCTACAGTTGACCGCCTCCGCGGAAGGAGCCGAGGATGCTGGTTCTGTCGAGACAACGTGACGAGTCGATCATCATAGGGGAAGACATCGTTATCACTATTGTGGACATCCGGGGGGAGAAGGTCCGCCTGGGCATCAGCGCCCCGCCCCACGTGCCGGTCCACCGCAAAGAAGTCTTCGAGGCCATTAAACGCGAAAAGCTGGCCAACGGAGACAAGGCCGACTCGGGCAAGGTCCAGTCCCTCGCCCACCACAAGACCGAGCCGCCACCGGACAAGCCCTGATTCCGCCCACGGCCGCCCGGGGCGCTGACGAACCGCCGCCCATCTTGTGTTTTGGGGTCGCCTGTCGCCCGCAGGGCGGAAATCCGAATCTTGAAATCCGACGCCCCCGCGTCCTGTTTTGGATTTCGGTCATTTTCTGTTTTGAATTTGTTGCCCTGCGGGGCGCCTTCGGCGTCGGATTTCGAGATTCGGATTTCGGATTTGCCGTTCTAGGCCGTCGCTTCCGCGAACACTTCTTCCAGTTTCGGCAGGTTGACCACGTCGGCCAGGGCCGCCACGCAGGCGGCGTCGAACCCCGCGGGAGTGCACCGGCGAAGTTCCTGCATGGCCTGATAGGGCGACAGGGCCCCGCGGTGCGGGCGGTCGTGCGTCATGGCGTCGTAGGCGTCGGCAACGGCCAGGATCCGCGCTTCGACCGGAATGTCCTCCCCGGCCAGCCCGAGGGGATACCCCGTGCCGTTCATTCGCTCGTGGTGGTGTCGGATGGCCGGCAGGACGGGGGCGAGGCTCTCGAGCGGGCGAAGGACCTCGAAGGAGGCCTCGCTGTGCTTCTGCACGCTGCCGAAGGCCTCGCTCCCAAAGTTGCCGTGCTGGGCGAGCAGGGCCTCCGAGACGGCCAGCAACCCGATGTCGTGCAGTTGCCCGGCCAGGTCCATCAGGTCGGCCAGTTTCGGGTCCATCCCCAACTTCAGGCAGACTCCCCGCGCCAGCCGTCCCACGCGTTCGCTGTGCCCGGACCAGTGCGCCCCGCGGGCCTCGACGATCTTCACGATCCGCCCGAGGACCTCGACGTAGTGCTTTTCGGCTTCGCCGGCGTTGTCGGCCAGCCGCCCGGTGTGGGCGTGCAGGTGGGTGAAGGCGCGGTAGACGGTGTAAAGCAACAACCCCGCGACCTCGGCGACCGTGGCGGCCAGCAGAAACCGCCCGGGCCAGGCCGTGTTGGCGAGCATGCCCAGCGCCGCCAGGGCCATCGCCACCGCCGCCAGCCCGGCCACGCGGACGATTCGATGAGGATTCAAGGCTGCCGATCGACTTCCTGCCACGCGTCTGACCTCTCTTCGCCCTCGCCCCGATTGTGCGGGACCATGGGCATCGCAGGAAGTCTACGATATGGTTTTCCACCAGGCCGGA